>DIZC01000066.1 GCA_002429315.1 Alphaproteobacteria bacterium UBA6038 | reverse complement strand
CCCCCCCGCCCCCCCCCCCACCCGCCGCCCGCCGGTACGGCGCGCGTTTAGCTCTCTTTTGATGCATCGTAACCATGGATTTCCGGCCCGGTCCAGCGTCTCGATAGCGCAGCCGCCTGCCCCCACCGCCGTCAGCCCGCCGTTCGTCATGGCGCGACCCCAGGGAAACGCGACCGATGCAGGCTCTCCTGCGCACGCCGTCGGCAACCCTCTCCCTGGTATACGGTTCCCGATCATCGATGCAGCTATGCTCCTCTATCTGTTCCACTTTTTTGCAGTGTCGTCTCGTTTCAATCGATCCCGGTGAAAGCATTCCAGAACCACGTTGGCGGCCTCAACCGATGCTGGGAATGCATCATGGCGGAAATGCGCCGATGCGAGAATTCCGCCCTTCCTCTATTCCGCCTCCCCGTGCTGGCTGGCTGCCTTGACCGCATTTGGTCGAGTCCATTAGCGTTCAATTAAGCGCGAGGTTCCCGAAAGGGATGAAAGGGAACGCGGGATTGAACCGCGGCTGCCCCCGCAACTGTAAACGGCGAGCGATCGTCCGACATGCCACTGGGGCACGGGGCCTTGGGAAGGCGGACGAAGGCGAAGACCCGTAGCCAGGAGACCTGCCCCGCGCCGTCGTCCTGCGTTCGGCCGGGGTGTGCCGAGCGCTGCGGGTGACCGTTCGCGGCGACAAGTCTGGAGTCGTCGCCGCGGGGATCCTGTCGATGCATTGCTCATTCTGCGGTTCTCCCGCGCGCCGGCTCCTGGAACTTGAACCAGGAGGCCGTCATGCGCTCGCTCTTCTCATCTGTCGTACTGTTACTGGCGATCCTGCCGATCGGATCAATCGCCCGCGCGGATGACGCGCTGGAAGCCGTTGTCGTCACCGCCACGCGGACGCCGCAGCCGGCCGAAAGGACGGGCGAATCGATTTCCCTCATCACCTCGGAGGACCTGGGCAATCAGCAGATCGTCTCGGTGGCAGACGCGCTGCAGGAGACGCCAGGGCTTTCCGTCGTGCGCAACGGCGGACTGGGTCAGGACGCGACCGTCGCCATTCGCGGCGCAGAAGCCGGACAAACGCTGGTGCTGATCGATGGCGTCAGGATCAACGACCCAAGCACGGTCGACAACGAAGCGCTGCTCGGCGACGTGCTTGTCAACAACACCGATCGCATCGAAATCCTGCGCGGGCCGCAAAGCACGCTCTACGGCAGCGATGCCATCGGCGGTGTCATCGACATCTTCACCCGCCGTGGCGGCGACGCACCGTTGGCGCTTCGCGCCAGCGCCGAGGGCGGCTCCTTCGAAACTTATCACGCCAACGTGGCCGCCAATGGAAGGATATCCGACCTCGAATACGGCGCAGCTGCGAACTTCCTGCACACCAACGGCATATCCGCGGCCGATTCCCGCAACGGCAATCCCGAAACCGATGGCTACACCAATCTCGGCGTGACGCAGAACGTGCGCGTTGCCCTGTCGGACGCCGTCAGCCTGGACCTGCGCAGCTACTACACCGACGCCCGCAGCGGTTTCGACGACAATTTCGCGTTCGTGCCGCCGGATACCTTCCGCGTTGCAGATTCGCCGGCCTTCGCCCGCAATACGTTGCTCGCCGGCTATGCCGGCCTGAACGTCGATCTGCTCGGCGGGACCTTCGGCAATCGATTCGCCCTGATCGCATCGGACAGCGGGCGCGCCTTCTATGACTCGGCCTTCGACATCATTCACAAGAACGGCAGCGACAGCGGCGAAACGCGGCGGTTCGAATATCAGGGCACGCTACAGCTCCAGGCGAACGATGAGCTGACGTTTGGCGCCGAGTACCAGCGCATCGGCTTTACCGGAAAGACCTTCAGCTCGTTTGCGCCACCTGCGATCGATCGGGGCCATTCTCATGTCGCGAGCCTCTACGCACAGAACATGATCACGCTGTTCGACCGGCTGACGCTGACGACAGGCCTTCGCCACGACGATGACCAGGAATTCGGCAGTCATAACTCGGTGAAGGTTGCGGCAGCGTGGTCGCTCAACCGCGGCGATACCGTTCTTCGCGCGAACTACGGCGACGGCTTCAAGGCGCCGACGCTGTTCGAGCAGTTCTCCGAGTTCTCCAATCCGCTGCACCCGCTGGCCCCCGAAGTGGCGCGCGGCTGGGAAGTCGGCATCGATCAGCGGCTGCTCGGCGGCAAGCTCATCGTCCAGGGAACCTATTTCCAGCGGAACACCGGCGATCAGATCGATTTCTTCGTGCCGGACTGCTTCTCGGCCCAGCCGCCGGATGTCTGCAAGGACCGCCCGTTCGGCTATTACGACAACATCGCCCGGACGCGCGCCGAGGGTGTCGAGGTCGAGGCCACCGTGCGCCTGGCCAACACCCTCACCATGAACGCCGCCGTGACCGACATGACGGCCGCCGATCTGTCCACCGGCCTCGATCTCGCGCGGCGGCCGCATATTACGGCAAGCGGCACGGCGACGTGGACACCCGACGCGGATTGGTCCGCCGGCGGAAGCATCGTCTATGTGGGACGGCGGTTTGACGGCGCCGGCGAAGTCCACCCGCTTGCCGCCGACACCGTGGTGAATTTCTTTGCGTCGCGCCGGCTGAGCAGTTCGCTCGCGCTTTTCGCGCGGATCGAGAATGCCTTCGATGCCCGCTACGAGCCGGTGTTTGGCTACGGCGCGCCTGGCCGGGCGGTCTATGGCGGCGTGCGGGTGGCGTACTGAATTCAGGCAGCGTGGCGGTAGAAGACGCGGGTACTGTCGGCCCGGAGCAAATCCGTGGCCGGCGTGAGACTTTCGGAGGCGCCGAGGATCAGGCAACCGTGCGGCGCCAGCGCCTCCGACAATTTCGCCAGCACCGACGCTTTCGGGCGCGCATCGAAATAGATCAGCACGTTGCGGCAGAAGATGGCATCCAGGGTACCGAGCCAGCCGAAATCGTCGAGCAGATTGAAGACCCGGAAGCTCACCATCCGACGGATCCGTTCCTCGATCCGCCAACTGTCGCCCTGCTGAACGAAGAACTTGAGCAGCGTCTGCGGCGCCAGCCCCCGCTCCACCTCATGGCGGCTATACAGCCCCTCGCGTGCCCGGGTTATCGCGGCGGCACTGAGGTCGGTGGCAATCAGTTCCACGCGCCAGCCGTCGCGCGCAAGATTCTCTTCATCCAGAATCATGGCGAGCGAGTACGGCTCCTGGCCCGTCGACGCGCCGGCGCACCAGATGCGCAAGCAACGCTCCTGGCCCTTCGCTTTCACCAGGGCGGGAAGCAGCTTGTGCCGCACGTGCTCGAACAGCGCCGAATCGCGGAAGAAGGCGGTGTCAGCGATCAGCAGCGCTTCGACCACCGCCGCCACGAGTTGCTCCGGCCCGAAGCGAAGCTCCGCAAGCATCGCCTCGATGGTCCTGAAGCCGAAGCGGCGAACGACGGCCTGAAGCCGGCTCGCGATCATCTGCGTCTTGCTCCGCTGCAGCGCGATGCCAGAGCGCCGGCTCATCAGCTGGGCAAGAAAGTCGAAGTCGGCCGCCTTCAAGGAACGCCTCGTCTCAGATGAGGCCGACAGCTGCAATTTTTGCTTGCAGATCTTCGCGATCGAATGGCTTCTGGACGTAGTTGTTGGCCCCCGCCGTGAGCGCTGCGGAGATGTGCGAAACGTCGTTCTCGGTGGTGCAGAACACGACGACCGGATCCTTGCCGCCCTGCTCGTGCCGCAACTTGCGCAGAAATTCCATGCCGGCGCCGGTCTTCGGCAGATCGAAGTCGAGCAGGATCAGCTCCGGCATCTTGGCGCGGCAATATTCCAGCGCCGCCTCGCCGTCCTCGGCCTCGGCGGTGTCGAACTCAAGATCTTCCAGAATCGCCCGCGCGATCTTGCGCATGAGACGGCTGTCGTCGACCACGAGGCAGCGATGCATGGACCGCACTCCCAAGAACCGGCCTACGGTAAGGGAAAAGCGGTAAACGGCTCCTGAAGAGAGGACGCCTTAGCCCGCCACCAGCTCGATTTCATTGTCGCGCGCCAACAGCGTGAGCCCCGCATTCAGCGCGCGCGAGAGCTTGTAGGTCAGATAGGGTTGGATGCTGCGGCCATCCAGCGGACCGTTGGGTTCGCCGCGCACCGCCTTCTCCACTTCCTCCAGCAGCCGCGCCCCCTGCCCCGCCGCATGCACCCTGAAGCCGGGTGCGTTGGCGTCGCCGGTGGTCTCGACCTTCACCTTGCCGCCGCGCGGCAGGCTGTCGGCGGCAAGAAGGGTCGCGTTCATCAGCAGCTTGGCCCAGTCTTTGGGCCAATTGAGGCTCGCCGCCTGCCAATCGATTTCGACTTTGCCGCCTTTCAGCAGGCCGCGGACCATACGGCCCACCTCGTTCAGATCGAGTTGCGCGCCCGTCGAGCCTGCCGCCCCGAAGGCGATGCGGGCGAATTGCAGCCGTGCCGCCGCCTGCTCCGCGCTCGAGGTGACGAGCTTGAGGGCGTCGGCGCGCATCGTGACGTCGCGCTCGTCCTCCAGAATCTCGAGACCGTTGATCACGGCGCCGACCGGGCTCACCAGGTCATGGCAGACCCGCGACACCAGCAGGGCGGCGAAGTCGAGATCGTTCATCAACCGGCGCTCTATGGTTTTTCTTTCGTAACTGTGCGAAGCGCCGCTTAAGGAATGCTTAAGCCCCGGCCGGTTGCAAGCCGTCGTCGCCACCGCTCAACGGAAACCTTCATGACAGAATCTTCGACGCCCTCGCCCTTTGCCCTCCAGCTTGCGGACATCGCCTGGCATGCGGGCGAAATCATCCTCGCCCACTATGCCGCAGGTGTGGCGGCGCGGCGGAAGGAAGATCAGTCGCCGGTCACCGCCGCCGACGAAGAGGCCGAACGCTACATTCTCGATCGCCTGCACGCCGTTGCACCCGATGTGCCGGTGATCGCGGAGGAAGAGGCATCCGCGGGCCGCGTGCGCGAAATCGGCGCGCGATTCTTTCTCGTCGATCCACTCGACGGCACCAAGGAATTCATCAGCCGCAACGGCGAGTTCACGGTGAACATCGCCGAGATCGAGAACGGCCGGCCGGTGCGCGGCGTGGTGTATCTTCCGGCGAAGGACCGGCTGTTCGTCGGCGAGATTCCCGGCGGTGCGTTCGAGATCGCAACGCGCGCCGGCGCGCATCCCGATTTCTCGTCGGCGCAACGGATTACTGCACGAGCCGCGCCCGCCGACGGTCTGGTGGCGGTCGCAAGCCGCAGCCACCGCGACTACCACACGGAGGATTATCTCAAGAAATTTCCGGTAAAGGATTTCGTCTCCGCCGGGTCGTCGCTCAAATTCTGCCTGGTGGCGGCGGGCGAAGCCGACATCTATCCGCGCCTCGGCCGCACCATGGAATGGGATACCGCGGCCGGACACGCGGTGCTTGCGGCGGCCGGCGGCAGCGTCACGACCATCGACGGCCGTCCCTTCACCTACGGCAAGGTCGAAGAGAAGTTCGCCAACCCATTCTTCGTTGCGCGCGGCCGCGCGGGCGATGTTTCGCCACCCGGTTGATTTCGATTTTTTTTTGCACGCAACAGTGCGGCCTCACCGAGAATTTTCGAGAAACGATTCAGTTTGGGGGTCCATCCGGACAGACTCCGGGCGAGCATCGAATCGGCCTTTTCGATTTTCACGCCATCGCGATCCGCGCATGGATGGCGGCCGCACATTCGCTCGCCCGAAGCATGACTTCGGGTGGGGAGCGTTTTTTCCGCGGGCAGGTTCTTGAAACTTCCTTCTGCTGGTCGGCCTCTGCATGTTCCCCCCAATTTCCGAACCGCGGGCCACGAGAGATCGGGCTTGCGGGGAATTGGCGGCGGAACGCTGGGCCGGGCAAAAAGGTCGCGTGGGGTCGGGCGCCTCAGGGCGAGGCGCGAATGGGCTGGCTGGACATGAAGTCCCTCCTCAGGATTTATTTTTTCACGATGGCTGGCGCGCGCTTCGACGGGCAGGAATCGGCCCGGAAGGCCAGATATAACAACAGCTTGGCTGGTTTTTGGGCTGCCGCCCTTGCTCCGGGCGCACTGCGAGAGATGGGGAGATTATGCACAACCAGCGTGACGCTGCAAGAACAAAATGCCTATAAGGAGTGCGAATTTTCTCATAACCCCGCCAAGGGCTCCGATTGCCCCCTGCCGGGAGGGGGTCTTAGGTTCAGCATGCAGGCCGGAGTCCAGTTTTCGTGACCACCTATTCCATAATCGTCTTCAAGGACGGCGCATCACCGCCGGACGTGAGCCGGGGCGACATCATCAACATTGAGGCCCCTTGGGAGTTGGTCGAAGGACTGGCGAAGCTGTCCCTTGCCCGGTATCCCGGCGCTGATCGGGCGATAGCGGTGGATGAACAGGGCGTTCAAAAGGGAGAATGGCGTGCCTAAAGGCCACCAACGTCAGAAACGCCATGTCGTCAGTACAAGTCGCTTCGCGTATCGCCCACGAGGCAAGCCGGGGTCACTAAAGAACTAATGAGCTTGGCCGATCTCTGCGCTATGACGGACGCGGCAAAACCGGCCTAAAACGCGCGGGCCATGGGAGACGGCTGCGGTCTAGGCCGCGGCGGTGAAACCCACCCAGTCACCTTCTGTTTGGCGCCGCGCCAAACGAGCTTGTGTCCTTTGCAGATTGCAAGAGTTGCATAGGGGCTCGGCATCGTAGTTGCTGCGGCTCGCAGCGCGTCCTGATCATCCTTGCATTGAATCATCAGCATCCGGATCAGATCGCCGGCCTTATTTGTGTAGCGTAAGGTATAGGTGGTTGCCATTTGACACTCCTCGTTTCCGAGCGGGAGCGCGGGCACCGTCTTGATTGGTGTCCCTGAAGTCTCTCAATCGCCAGTGCCCAAGTACCCCTTGCCAGCGATGCCCACCCCATAGGCTCAGTGGACGGGACGAACTGTTCAATTCCGCTCACTTCGTCCGAAAACGGACGAAAGTCAGCTGCTACCCAAAAGTCCTGTGAACAGTCGGCCACTCTGATAGTTGGGTATGGGCTGGCGGCGCGAGAGCGCGGCCCTATCGAACATGACACAGGCGACCTCACCGAGCGACATGCCCACTATTTGGAACGGGGCGAAGAAGCCGAGCGCATGGCAAAAGCCGCCAAAGGCAGGCTGGCCCGGGATACCTTCCACAGCATTGCGGAGTCGTGGCGCAGTCGGGCCGACCAAGTGGCCCGGAGTATCAAACGGGGCGGGTGACTGTCCCGCTAATTCCCGGCTTTTCCCGCAAAATTTCAAACTGAGACACTACCACCCTGCAAGAGCAAAATGCGCATAAGGAGTGCGACATTTCGAAAAGGAGGATCGGCCGCCGCAGCCCTCAGCCGGTCGGTCGCAACTGGCCTGCCGCAGGCCCCAGATGTACGAAAGCCCCGTCGGTCAGGCCGAGAGATTCCTCCACGTCCAGCGCCAACGCGTGCCAGCCGGCGGCCATGCTGAGGTGCCCCGCCCGAAGCTCCTGCCGTCCCGATTGTTCCGACCGGCGGATCGCCTCTGCGGCAAACTGACGGTACAGCCGCGCCCGGTGCTCGAGTGGCAATGACGAAAGTGACTGGCCCAACTGGGTCTCTCCCCGACCGGAGACGCCCCTTCACGCCCAACCAGAACACGCCAAGCTCCTGCCCGTTCCCGGAAAAGTCTGACTTAGGTTGGAAATACCCTGGAATGTTCGGCGCACACACGCGCGATCGATTCCGAGGGATTTTCCGTGAACCCGCTTTTGGGGTACGCGCAGAAAAGGGCGAACGATTCTCTTTGACACAAATGATGCCACAGGTGCTCAAGCCGCACCGTGGCAGCGTGATACCCATGCGCCCACATCAGCGCGACCATCTCGCCAAAGGCCCTTACCTTGCGCCCGTCCCCGGCCGCGCGCTGAAGGATGTTTCGAACAACGTCGGCAAATTTGTCCTCATCCGGCCATCCATCGATCATAAATTTTGCGAGCGTCTCCTCTGCATCGAGCGACAGGAATTGATCGGCCGATTTCGCGCGATCGACGTGAAGACCCATGATCGTCAATCGCCTGTCCAGCTCCTGGCGATGCCCTGGCGTTGCGATAACTACGGCGCCATCGCCTTGCGAAAGGGCACCGCCGATAAATCCGGCCAACGTATCCATGAATACGCCGTCCGCTTCGTAAATCTGTACGAAATGCTCGCAAGCCGACATTTCGGCCCAAAAGGCATGCGATAGATTTTCGTTCACAATTTTCGCCTCGCTGGAATGCAATCCCCGACCCTCATTCTTGTGATGCTTGTCATGGACCACCCCGATAAAAAGGCAAGCGCTCGTCCGAACGGTCGCTGACGCTCTTCGGTTCCCCAGTCGATGACGAATGTAGTTCTTTGCCTGCTGACGCTCTGCGTGATTCTAGTTTGCCGGCTCGGCGGACGGACGCGGCTCCGTCGGGACGCGAAGCGACCGATGGCCATCGGCAATGCTGTGGCGGTCCGGTTCCATCGCCAACCGCTGATAGCTCTCGGCAAGCCACGCGAGTTCCGCCCGCACTTCCGGCTGCTTCGCGCCTGCCGCAAGCGCATGCAGCCGGTCTGCCATCAGCCGGTACTCCTGGGCACGTTCAAAACTCATGATTATCATTACCCAACGGTTTGGCAGGTAACCGCTTGAGATAGAACGGGTTCCGAAGTTCCCACGATAGATTGACGCAGGGGTGGGCGGCCGCCGGCGTTAACGGATCGGCAAGAAATAGAGCGCTGCAATCGGAGTGTGTTAGCCACCTATCTCTTTCGCTATCTGAACGCCGCAGGCGGTGTCATCCGCATGCACCTCAAACAGTGCATTGATGACGCCGAGGCGCTGAAGCTGGCTGCCGGCGCAGTCCTGGAATACGAGCGGCTGGAAATCCGCCGTGGCGACACGGTGATCTGGGCTGGACCACGGGGGGAGTTCGCCGCCGCCGTTTAGCCGTTCTCGGCACCGCCTCCTCCCGAAGAGATTGCCACGATTTCTGGAATTGTGTAGAGTGCTTCGCATCGGTGGGCTGTTCAGCAGATCTGCCGGGGCTGGAGACATCAGACCTGCTTCAGATGGGCCGCGCTCTCGCTCAAACCTGTGGGGCGTCCGGTGAGCGTTGTTTATTACATCCGACACTTCAACGCCGACGGCGGCGTGTTGCGCTTTGCGATGGTGCATTGCGCCGACGATTCGGAAGCGGTGCGCAAGGCAGCCAACGAGCCGGCGCCGCCAGGCTGCACCTCGGTTGAGTTGACGCGGGAACAGACGCCGATCTGGCGGGCGGAAGCCGCCGAGCTTTGGCTTACGAGCAATGACACCCCGGCGGAATGCAGCGCAGGAGCCTCTCCCGGCGGTCAATGACGCCGGCGGTTTGACCGCCGCGGGGCGTTGGGAAATCCCATCTTCTGTTGCGTAAGCATCCACGGAGCGCAAGCGCGCGGGAACTTTGGAACGGCTCATTCAGGGCGGCGTTCGCATTCGTCGAAAGCAGCCTCATGCCGAAGCCGAAGCTTCCCGCGGAACTCGCCACGCCGCAAGAGAAGGCGCTTTACTGCCGGAACAAGGCAGTCGAGCTGCTCAGTGCCGCCAGCGCGGCGCAGGATCCGGACAACAAGCTGGCGCTGCTCAACCTCTCCGAGCAGTGGATGCTGCTGGCGCTGTTCTACGAAAAACCGAAGCGCCGCTAGCGCGATGCCGCAAGATAACCCGGGGCGCCTCGCGTGACGTTCGGAAATTCACCGCAGCGCGCAGGCGCGCCGCTTGTCTCAATCCTTATCGCGCCATACAAGAGAAGAGGGTGCGATGGGGTGCGTGGCGTGCGCAATGTGGACCTGTATTTGCGCCGCGCGAAGGATTGTTACCGCTTCGCTCGCGAGGCGCGAAGCAGCCAGGTGAAAATCCAATTCCGCGCGGCGGCCAAAGCCTGGAAGTCTCTCGCCGCAGAGCGTCTGGAACTGCTCCAGCGCGAGCTTAGGCTGCACGAGCAGACGGACGGCAGGGCGGACGTTTCGCCAAATCCCAGGCCGGCGAGACGGGCTCCGCGCGGCCGTGGTTCCCACAACGCACGTTCTTAGATGTCGCGGCCCTTGCGGCTGGAATAGAACATCAGCGCCATCAACCCGCCGCCGGCCGCGACCGTCACCGCGATGCCAATGAACAGAACCAGCCAACCCATCGCCGGAATCTCCACGGTGCCGAGCTTATTCCAGCCATAAACGGCATAGCCGATCGCCGCCGCGAGAAACCCGAACAGAACGACGATGGCCAGCCAGCCCCACGCGCCAAGGCGGGCGGAGGAATGCTGCGGACTTTCGGTCATGGAGTCACAACGCGTGGAAGGATGGCCGCGCTTCATATCCCATCGCGCTGGCGATGCGGCGGAAAAAGCGCACGCCGGGCGTGGAAGCACTCTCGTGCGGCGATTGATGGGAATCGCAGAAACGCCACATTTGTTGGGCTTGCTCCTCCGGCCCTTCAGGAGAATTCAGAGGATGCACCTGCCCCGCAGTGTTTCGGCCGCGCTTGCCGCGATTGCACTGACCTTTGTCAACACGTTTCCGACGGCGGCGGAAGACACCGCGGCTGACCGGTTCTCCCAGAATGAAGTGGTGCGGGCGGCGTCGGACTTCTTCGGCACCACCACCGAGGCCGCCGCCAAGGCGGTGCAGCGGGTGTTTGCGGACCAGGGGCTACCGGACGCCTACATCAAGGGCGATGAAGGCTCGGGCGCAATTGTGGTGGGCCTGCGCTACGGCGAAGGCTGGCTGATCCGCAAGAACGCCGAGCCGATGAAGGTATACTGGCAGGGGCCTTCGGTCGGGTTCGACTTCGGCGGCAACGCCTCCAAGGTTTTCGTGCTGATCTACAATCTCGGCGATTCCGACCGCCTGTTCCAGAAATTTCCCGGCGTCGAAGGCAGCTACTATCTGATCGCCGGCATCGGGGTGAACTATCTGCGCGCCAACAACATCACGCTGGCGCCGCTGCGCACGGGCGTCGGCCTGCGCGCCGGCGTCAGTGCCGGCTATCTGACGTTTACGCGGAAGGCGAGCATCAACCCGTTCTGACGCTATGGCGTGGCGGCGGCTTCTTCCGGCGCTCGCGGGCCGTGCACCGCCGGCAGATAGAGCAGCAGGGCCGCGGCGACGTAGGTGGAGGAGAACGTCCCCACCACGATGCCGAACAGGATGGCGGCGGTGAACTGGAACAGCGCCGGTCCGCCGAAGATGAGCAGCGGTATGATGGAGATCGCGGTGGCGCCGCTCGTCAGGATCGTCCGCGTCAGCATCTGATTGGTGGAAAGGTTGATCAGCTCGCCCAATCCCATGCGCTTGTACTTGCGCCGGTTCTCGCGAATCCGGTCGAACACCACCACGGTGTCGTTGATCGAATATCCCGCGAGGGTCAAAAGTGCTGCAATGGACGTCAGCGTGAAGTCCCAGTGCAGGATGGAGAACAATCCCGCGGTCACGAACACGTCATGTCCGGTCGCCACCACGGCGCCGATCCCGTACTGCCACTCGAAACGCACCCAGACGTAAACGGCAATGGCGAGGACGGCGAGAATCGTGGCGAGAATCCCGGCGTTGAACAGCTCCTGGCTGACCTTCGGCCCGATCACCTGCTGATTGCGCATCGTGTAGCCGGAGCCAAGCTTCGTCTTGATCGTGTTGGCGATGTCGGTACCGGACTGGTTGGGCTTGGGCTGCACGCGGATCAACACGCAGGAATTGGGCGGACTGTCGCAGGCGCCGCCGCCGAAATACTGGAGCTGGGATTCCGGAAATCCCAGACTGTCCACCTCGCCGCGCACCTGCCCGATGTCGATCGCATGCGCCGATTTCACCTCCAGCAGCACGCCGCCTGTGAAGTCGATGCCGAGGTTGAATCCGTGCAGCGCAATGGAAATGATGGAGGCAAGCAGCAACAGACCGTCGATGGCGAAGGCATAGTAGCGCACGCCCACGAAATCGATCTTGGTGTTTTCCGGCAGGAATTTGAGAAGCGGCATGGGGGCGGGTAGAAAGCGGCCGGGCAGACATAGCGGCAAGCCTCGCAGCGAACAAGCGGCGGCGGCAGGCGCATGCAGGCACGTGTGGCTGAAAGCGAACGAAATGGGTTCTCCGTGCGTTCCGAAAGCGAAGTTCAGGTAATGGAATGACCACCGCGCCTCCGCCTCCGCCAGCACCTCCGGCAAGCGCGTCGGTCGAGCGGCTGCAGTCCACGTTCATGACCGCGGTCGTCGCCGCCATCGTGGTGGCGGGAATTTATTTCGGCCGACCCATCCTGGTGCCGTTGGCGCTCGCCATCCTGATCGCGTTCGCCTTGTCGCCGCTGCTGCGATTGTTGCGGAAGCTGAAGCTGGGCCGTGTGCCGTCGGTGCTGGTGAGCGTGCTGTTCGCCGTAGTGGTGATGGTGGCCCTCGGCACCTTCATTGGATCGCAGGCCGCCAGAGTGGCCGCGCAACTGCCGCACTACCAGACCAATCTCGCCAAGAAGATCCAATCGGTCCGCGGCACCGCCACCAGCAACAGCGTGGTGCGCAGCGCGATGGCCGTGCTCAACAATCTCGGCAACGAGGTCGCTGGGCCGCCGTCGCCGCCGCAAACCGAAACCGGGCAAAAAACAGCGCCTCAACCGGTGCCGGTCCGGATCGAACGGCCCCGCAGCACGCCTCTGGACATTATCGAGAGCGTCGCCGGTCCGATACTTGAGCCGCTCGTCAGCATGGCCATCGTCATCGTCTTCGTCGGCTTCATTCTCTTGCAAAAGGAAGACCTGCGCGACCGCTTCATCCGTCTCGCCGGGTACCAGGACCTGCAGCGCACCACGCTTGCGCTGGACGAAGCGGCGGATCGTCTGGGCCACTACCTGTTCACGCAAACCGCCATCAACGCCACCTTCGGCATCATCATCGGCACGGGCCTGTGGCTGATCGGGATTCCCAATCCGGGCTTGTGGGGATTGCTCGCCGGCATGCTGCGCTTCGTGCCCTATGTCGGCGTGCCGCTGGCCGCGGTGTTCCCGCTCGCGCTCGGTTTCGCCATCGATCCGGGCTGGACCAAGGTGCTGTGGACCGCTGCCCTGTTCTTCACTCTCGAACCGATCGTGGGGCAGCTGATCGAGCCGGTGGTGTACGGGCGGAACATGGGGCTTTCCGCCGTCGCCGTGGTGGTGGCTGCGGTGTTCTGGACCTGGCTGTGGGGACCCGTCGGGCTGCTGCTCTCCACGCCGCTGACCATGTGCCTTGTGGTGATGGGCCGCCACATCGAGCCGCTGCAGTTTCTCGATGTGTTGTTGGGCGATCGCCCGCCGCTGGCGGTGGAGGAAAGCCTGTATCTGCGCATGCTGGCGGGCGATCCCGATACCGCCGCGCTGGAGGCGGAGGCGTTCATCAAGAACAATTCGCTTTTCGACTATCTCGACGAAGTGACGATCAAGGCGCTGGCGCTGGCGCAGCGGGATTTCGACCGCGGCTCGCTGAGCCGGGAGCGCCTTCAGCAGATTCGCGAAACGGTCGATGCGCTGATCGAGAACCTGGCGGAGCACGATCAGGTCCCCGGCGGTCTCGAACAACCGGACGAAGCGTCGATGCTCCTGCAGAGCCTTGCGGAGGATCTTCCGGACCATTGGCGGCAGCAGCCGGTGTGGTGCGTGGCGGGGCGGAGTGCGCTGGACGAAGCGGCCGCCGCCCTGCTCGCGCACGTGGTGGAGAAGCACGGGCTGGGTGCGCGCGTGGTGCCGGCGAGCGAGGTTTCGCCTGCCAATCTGGCGCGGCTGGACGTCGAGGGCGTGCAGGTGGTTTGCGTGTCGTATCTGGACCCCGGCAACTACAAGAATGCCCGCTACCTGGTGCGCCGGCTCAAGAAACGCATGCCGGACGCGCACCCCATCGCCGGCTTCTGGGGCTACGCCCAGAACGATTCGCACTATCTGGATTCCATCGAGGCGATGGAAATGGATGATGTGGTGTCGAGCCTCGGGCAGGCGGTGGAGCGCATTCTGGTCCTCGCCCGCCGGGCAGAAGCCTCCTCAACTCCTGACACGCCGATCGCCGCCGCCTAATTGAGAGCCTCGATGACCGCAGACGGGTTGCGGCCGATCACCGTCAGGTAGGCGCGCGCAGCCGCATCCGGGTCTTTTCGCCCCTGCTCCCAATCGCGCAGCGTTCCAAGCGGAATGCGAAACTTCGCCGCGAATTCTTCCTGCGACAATCTCAGTGCCCGGCGGATGACGCGCACCTGGGGCGTCCGCCGCGTGCCGCGTATATTGGTGTCGGTCAGCGGCTGCGCCTCCGGATCGGCCGCCGCGGCGGCACGCCTTTTCTTCGCTGTCATCGCATCGAAACGGCGCCAGTCGTATTTGGACGCGCTATCGGTTCTCTTCATGGTATCGCCGCTGCTCATAAGGTTCGGCTCCTCGCGCGGAGATCATCCGTATCCGCTGTTTGCTCATTGCGTAGGCCACATAGAGCAGGCGGCCCTCCGCCATTCCAATCGTCGCGTAGCGCGGCTCGGGGTAGTTCTCCCGCTCGTCCTGCCAATCGAGCGCAAACGGATCCCGAAATACTTCCCGCGCTGCATCAAACGCGACGCCATGCCGGACGAAGTTGGATTCGGCTTTCGCTTCGTCCCATTCGAATTCGTCATCATGGTACTGCAAAGCAGTAGAACCGTCAATGCCGATCCGAGGCGATCCGCACCGGCACCGGCATCGCGCAGATGTCGAGCACCGGCGGTGGGGTGTGCACGTAGAACTCCGGCGCGGGATTTTTGCGCAACTCTTTTTCCTTGGCGAAGGACGCGGACTCCGTCCGCATCACCTGGAAGTGCGGCCGCTCCTTCGCGGGCAGGTCGGAGGCCAGCCGCATGCGGACGATCGGGTCTCGTTTGCCCACGTCCTGGATGACGCCGTTCTCGACCTTGGGATCGCCGCGCTCGAGCTTCTGGAGATATTGCATCCCATCGATGACGCGGCCGAAGGCGCTGAGATTGCGATCGAGCCGCCGCGGGGCTTCGCCGATGACGATGTAGAATTCGGTGCTCGCGGTATCGGGGTCGTTGTCGCGCGCAAAGGCGAAGGTGGCGGGGCAGTGGATCATCCACATGGTTTGCGTTTTGGGATCGCGACCGACTGGAAATCCGTTGACGTGCCCGACTTCGGGCGCGAACAGGTCGGCGTTGCCCAGGGGCGTGAAGGTCACATCGTTGCCGATCGGCCGCCCGAACTCCGCCTTGAGCGGCGGCCATTGCGCCAGGCCGGCCGCTTCCTTGGGATGATCCTTGGTGGAGGCGGTGCCTTCGCCGATGCCGCCTTGCGCCACGAAACCGTCGACCACGCGATAGAACGACAGGCCATCGTAGAAATGCGCGCGGATCAGCGCCCGTAAGCGCTCCGCGTGCTTCGGCGCGAATTGCGGCGCCAACTCGACGGCGACTTCGCCGTATTTGGTGTCGATCAGCACGAAGTTGTTTGGATCGACATCGCGCCAGGCTTCCGGCGGCGGCTCCGGCGTGTCGGCGGCGCGCGCGGCGAGCGCAAGGCACAGGACGGCAATGCCGAGCGAAAGCCGTTTCATGGATTGATCCCCGCGATAGCTTCGAGAATAACCGCCGGCATGGATATGACCACAGAAACCGCACGCGCCGAAAGTGCGGGCGGCGGAGCGGCATTGCCGACGCTGCTGTCGGTCATGTTCATCAATCTTCTCGGCTTCGGCATCGTCGTGCCGCTGCTGCCATTCTACGCCAAGTCGTTCGCCGCGCCGCCGTGGCAGATTGCGCTGGTGTTCTCGGCCTATGCCATCGGCGCGTTCTTCGGCGAGCCGTTCTGGGGCCGGCTGTCCGACCGGATGGGACGCAAGCCCATCCTCATCAGCACCGTCTCCGGCAACTGCCTGTGTTACCTGGCGATGGCCTACGCGCCGACCATCGCCTTCGCCTTCTTCGCCCGTATCGTGGGCGGGCTGATGAGCGGCAACGGCTCGGTGATCCAGGGCTATATTGCCGACGTCACGCCGCCGGACCGGCGTTCGGGGCGGATGGCGCTGCTGGGCGCCGCCTTCAACATTGGCTTCATCGTCGGGCCGGCGCTCGGCGGATTGCTGGCCCATCCGGCCGCCGGCCACCTCGGTTTTCGAATTCCGCTGATGGTGTGCTCGGCGCTTTCCGCCACCTGCGTGGCCGGCATCGTTCTGTTCGTGCGCGAGAGCCGCGTCCGCACCCACACCTTCTCGGAGCAGGCGAGCCGCTGGGCAGTGCTGGGCAACGCGCTCACCCATCCCGCCATCGGCCGGCTGATGCTGGTGACGTTTCTCGCCGGCTGCGCCTTCACCGGAATCGAATCGATCTTCGGACTGTGGACGGAAGCACGCTTCGGCTGGGGCCCGCGGCAGGTGGGCAGCGCCTTTGCGGTGGTCGGCGTGGTGGCGGCGTTCTGCCAGATCGTGCTGGTGGGGAGGCTGTCGCGCCGGTTCGGCGAAGCTCGCGTGCTGGCGGCCGGCATGGCGATGACGGCGGCGTTTTTGTCGCTGCAGCCATGGTCGAACGGCGCACTGATGGTGGTGCCGCTGCTGGCGATGACTGCCTTCGGGCAATCGATCGCCTGGCCCAACGTGGCCGCGCTCATCTCGCGCAATGTCGACTGGCGCCACCAGGGCCAGTATCTCGGGCTGAACAATGCGACCGGCGCGCTCGCGCGCGTGGTTGGCCCGTTTTGCACCGGGCTCGCGTTCTCGAATGCCGGCGTTAACGCACCGTTCTATCTCGCCGCGCTGATGGTGCTGCCGGCCGTCGCGCTGGCTTATGTTTCGCGCGCGCGCCGCGATGATCAAAGCAGCCGGTTATCGTGAGCGCGATCGGGCCCGAGACGTTCTACCGCGCCGTGCTTGGCCCTGTGCCCGCGCATGCGAGCCTTTCCGGCAATGTCAAAACGGACGTCTGCATCGTTGGCGGCGGATTCACCGGCCTCTCCGCCGCCCTGCACCTGGCGAACATCGGCGCGGGCCCCGTTCTCATCGAGGCGGAAACGATCGGCTATGGCGCATCGGGGCGGAACGGCGGCCAGATCCATACCGGCTTCCGGCAAACGCAGCGCGAGTTGGAGCGCTGGCTCGGGAAAACGCACGCCCGCGATTTGTGGAATCTGTCGGAAGACGCGAAGTCGCTGATCCGCGAGCTGGTGACACGGTACGGAATCGGTTGCGCGTTGAAGAGCGGACTCGTCATCGCGGCCGACGACCGCGGCGCAATCCGTCCCCTGGCGGACGACACCGAATATCTGCGAGCGCACTACGACTATTCGGCTGCGCGCATGATGGACGCCGCCGAAACCGCGCGAGAACTCGGAACCGAGGTGTACCCGGCGGCGCGCTTCGACTCCGGAGGCGGACATCTCCAGCCACTGGCGTTCGCCCGCGGCATTGCCGCGGCGGCCGAGGCAGCGGGAGCGCACCTGCACGAACACACAAGAGCGCAGCGCATTGAGACGTCAGAACGCAGCGTCCGCGTTCTCTACGATCGCGGCATAATCGATGCCGAGCATGTCATCATCGCTTGCGATGCTCGCGCGGGCCTGCTCGTGCCGGAGCTGGCGCCCTATATCGCCCACGTCGAGAGCTTCATGACGGCCACCGAGCCGCTTCCGGATGAAGTCTACGAAAGCGTGCTGCCGAATGATTCCGCCGTGGCCGATACGCGGCACGTGCTCGATTATTTTCGCAAGAGCGAGGACAGGCGCATGCTGTTCGCAGGGCGCGAGACCTATCTTACCGTTCCGCGAAACGTCGCGGCGATCGTGCGGCCGCGGATGGAAAGGGTTTATCCGGCGCTGAAGACTGTCCGCACGGAATACGCCTGGAGCGGCACCGTCGGCATCACCCGCACGCGCATGCCGCATGTGGGGCGGCTCAACGCGCGAACCGTGTTCGCGCATGGCTATTCGGGCCAGGGCGTTGCCTTGGCAAATCTGGGCGGCAAGTTGCTGGCAGAAGCGGTAACCGGAAACGCAGAGCGGTTCGATGCGTTGGCACGGGTGCCCGCGAAACCATTTCCCGGCGGTACATGGACACGGCGCCCGCTCGTGTCCGCCGGATTGATCTGGTACAAGATCCTCGATCGTTTCTGACCGGACGGCGCTTCCCGCTGGCGAAAACGGTGTGCAACAGGGCACCGCGCTGGGGACGACCACTGCGCAGTCGATAACGGTTTACGGTTTTTCTATTTCGTGACTGATGGTGCTGCCGCGCCTTGCGCCGGCATATCTGTCGCGTCCGCGCGTGGGCCCTCGAAACGGTGACGTGGATGACCTCACTGGCGACATTCACCGAGCGCCCCCAACACGTCGTTGATCAGGACAAACTCCTCCGAGTCAAGCAATGGTAGGTTTGGCAGCTCCTTTCTGTAAACAGATCGCCATAAACTTTCAGATAACTGTTGACTCCACGGTAAACCTCAACAAAATAAGTCACAACCAAAGGGGCGGGGAAAATGACAAACGTACTCATGATTTTTGCCATCAGCGCGATATTTAGTGTACCTCTACAAACCAGCGCTGGTGAGCAACCTCCCGCAAAAGGCAGCTCTAAGTCAGCTTCAGCTATTCCTAGAGGGGCCGGTCAATGGATATGGCCTTTGGACCAATCACAGTATGGCAAGGATAAAATCACGCAAGATTATGGCCAGTGGGAGGGGCTTGGCAGCAACAACTCTCATCACACCGGCTTGGACATCGGTACAAGCGGGAATACCCCCGTCGTCATGGCAGTGGCATCCGGCTACGTGGCCAAGCTCAGCCCGAATGACGACCGTGGCTCCAGCTGTAAGAATGATTCGGTGCCCTGCTCGGACCACGGTCTCGGAAACACGCTCATTCTTCAGCATTCTGGTCGCAACGCATTCAGTCAATTCTCTCATCTATCGAGCTTTGACTCCAGTTTGCAAAGCGCTGTTGAGAGGAACTGCAGCGAATTCAAGGGGTACGACGCCAACGGCGTATATGTCCACGAATGGAAGTGCCCTAACGGTGCCGTGCCTGTATCCGTTGGCAACCCCATAGGGACCGTTGGAGGCTCTGGCTACGGAAGCCCTGACGCGTGGCAAAAGCATTTGCACTTCGAGGCAAAGCACGTCGCGATGATTTATTCGAAGGATCCTTCCGATCCCAACGATGGTTTTAGTTTCGGCTATTCCGCGGCGTTTCCAGACCACTTGGACTATGTCGACCCTGTGCACTACTTGGAACGGCGTAAGACCGAACATCCTCCGTTGCTGGTCATGATTACCGATGCGGGGAACGGCGTTAATTTGCGCCTTGGCCCGTCGTCGAAATATACGGCCGCGCTCGCCGGCAAGAGTCACAACTCTTATTATGCATTCAAATATACAGGCGCGACCACTGATTGCCCTTTGGGCTGGTACAAGATCGCAAGAACATCGGTCTGGCCTCCTGACGACCAAGGGACACCGCAGAACACGTATTTTCAACCCACAACCCAGCAGCTCCTGCCCGGTCTGGTTGCGGCTACATGGGTGTGTCGAGGCTTGAACGCCAATGATCCTTGGGTGTCGCCTTAAGATGAGTTGCCAGGGGCCAATCGGCGCAATTTCATCTGTATACCACGCCTATGCGGAGGGCTGTGCGAATGGGAATCTGCCGTGATGATCGTTAGGCGCGCAGCTAAACCGCTGCACAGGGCGCTCTCAGGGGACAGCGCATATCAATTCTCAGTTTTCAGTTCGTTCGGGTCCAGGTTTCGGAGCGGCAGAAGACAAGGCGGCAGCCCCTGACCTCGAGCGTACCCGGCGCAACCAGCGTCAGGCTCGAGTTGTGCGACTCGTCGCCGGTCTGCGGATCGTAGATGCTGCCGCCCCGCCATTGCGGCGGACCGCCGCTATAGCCTTGCAAGATCGTCAGGCCTTTCACCCGCCGCGTCCGTCTGGCCGGATCGGGATTGTGGACGTCCGTCTGCTCGGGGTTGGCGCGCAATTGATTGCCGTCGATCACACGCCCGCACAGCGCCGCGCCGCACGGCTCGATGAGCACGCGCCCGTTGTTCTTCTCTGTCGCCCACAGCCCGAAGACGCCGCCTGCCGCCGCGGCGGGCACCGTCGCGAGCACCGCGGCGCAGAGGCAGATGAGATTAAGCCACCGCATGGCTCGTCGTGAGCGTCGCTTCCACCCCTGCGATCAACGCCCGGTCATCAACGCGCCAAGGATGGAAACTTGGTTTGTAGTAGGCGAAGTAGCTGGGCGCGGCGCGCCGCATGATGCCGGGCCTGATCCAGAGATAGCCAAGCAGCGCACGCCAGCTTTGCAGATTGTTCAGGCCATCGTGGCGGAAGAACTCGCGCGCGCCGAACCCGATGAACTGAAAGAACATGATCGTGACCAGCGCCATCGAGAAGCAGCGGAGCCACCACCGCCGCAGCGGCGAGAGCCGCCGCGCGACTGCAACAAACGTGTCGAAGGCAACCGCCTTGTGCTCGATCTCCTCGATGGCGTGCCAATGCCACATGCGTTTCAGCTCCGGCGGCGCGCCGGCGAGATCGTCGCCGTCGGAAAGAAGTGCGTGGGCGAGAATGGCCGTGAAATGTTCCAGCGCGATGGTGGCGCACAGCTGGTTGAGCGGCGGAAGCTTGCGGCCAAAATCGAATCGCCTTTTGAGATAGCTGTCGATGCGGCTGAAATCCGCGCCGTGAACCGCCACGGCGTTGTTGAAGACGAGATGCTCCCGGCTGTGGACGGCCTCCTGGGCGGTGAACGCCGCGATCTGCTCGGCGAGCTTCGGATCGGCGACATTGCGATAAGGCCGCACGGCATCCATGAAGAAGCGTTCCCCTTGCGGAAACGAGGCGGAGAGTGCGTTGAAGAAGGCGGTAGCGATTGGGTCGCCGCCCAGCCACCAGTGCGGAACGGGCGATCCGCGCCCGAATGCAATGTCGCGCGGATGGATGGCCAGATCGGGCGGCGTTTGCGTTTCGGCCAGCAAAGCATGATCCTCTGACGCTCGGCTCTGTTAGTAATCGTGGACTGACAATGATGTCAATAAACCGGCGCAAATCGGGTCCTCCGCCGCGGCGCCGCCGTTCGGCCCACGAGGCCCGGGAGGAGGCGCTCGTTGCGGCGCGCCAGCTCCTGGTCGAGCGCGGCCCTTATGCCGTCACCCTCAAGGCCGTGGCGGACGAGCTCGGCATGTCGCACACCAACCTCCTTCATCACTTCGGCACGGCGGGCGAACTCCAGTCCGAGTTGATGAGCGCGATGGTGCGCGATCTGGCGGCGGCGCTGATGGGCGCAGTGGCCCATTTGCGCTCTGACGTGGCTGCTCCCCGTGCCCTGGTGGACATGGTGTTCGATGCCTTCGAGAAAGGCGGCGCCGGCAGGCTCGCAGCCTGGATCGCGTTTTCCGGAAATTTCGATTATTTGGAGCCCGTCCGCCACGCCGTGGTTGAGCTTGTCCGTGCCCTCGAGGAGAAATTTGCCCAGGAAGAGGGCGATCCGCGCCGCGGCGTCACCTCTGCGGTCCTTCTCATCGCCCTGATGGCGTTCGGCGATTCCGTCATCGGCGAGCCCCTGAAGGAGATGCTTGATCGGGAGCGTACCGCCTCCCGCAAGGTCGCCGCCTTCTTGCTTCCGAAATTCTTCATTTAGGCGACGCAGGTCGTCGCCCAGACTTGTTCAAATCCTGCGCTGCAGCAGGGCGGCGGCATTGCACGCCTGGCGCGCGCGCCCCCTTTGCCCCCTGTTGCTTTGCCGCCACAGGACAAAAAAAACATCCTTAACCGCATCATTTGCGAAAACTATTGACACCGATGTGCGTTGGAGCGCGGAGGAAATGCCGCGCGCCACGTCGCATCGAGCAATGGACGCGTGAGGGCCGGGGCGCCTGCCCCGGTCAAAAGAGGGGAACTTCCATGCCGAGACGCTCGCCCGTGCGCCATGCACTTGCCGGAGGCGCGGCTGCGATAGCACTGGTCGGCGGCACGGCTGCCGCCACGGCGCAGAGCTCCGGGGGAATGGAAACCGTCATCGTCACCGCACAGAAGCGGTCGGAAAACATCCAGAACGTGCCGATCGCGATTTCGGCCTTCACGCAAAAGGAGCTCACCACCGAGCAGGTCGCCGGGGGCCCCGATCTCGTCAAAGAGGTCCCCAATCTCACCTTCTCGAAAACCAACTTCACCGGCTACAACATCCAGATTCGCGGCATCGGCACCCAGGCGGTTTCGGCGACCACCGATCCGGCCGTCGCCATCGCGTTCAACAACATCCCCTTCATCCGCAACCATTTCTTCGAGCAGGAATTTTTCGACGTCGAAGACGTCGAGGTGCTGCGCGGGCCGCAAGGCACTCTCTATGGCCGCAATGCGCCGGCCGGCGTCGTCAATATCGTCTCCGCCAAGCCGACGGATGAGTATCAGGCAAACGCGTCCGTCGACGTCGGCAACTATAATGAGCGCCGTCTGGAGGGGATGGTGAACATCCCCATCATCGACGATAAACTGGATTTCCGGGCCGCGGGGGAATGGACCAAGCGGGACGGCTACGCCTTCAATCAGGAGACCGGACAGGCGATCGACGGCCGCGACCTGTGGTCGGGCCGGATGACGCTGCATTTCGAGCCGATCGACGGACTCAAGGCCAATCTCATCTGGGAACATTTCGCGGAAGACGACAATCGGGCCCGCTC
>DIZC01000078.1 GCA_002429315.1 Alphaproteobacteria bacterium UBA6038 | reverse complement strand
GGGCTTGTCCCGGCCACCCATGATCACTGTCTGCAATTGCGGGCATGGATGGCCGGCACAAGGGCGGCCAAGACGATAAACCGAAAGGCTGATGGTTAGTTACGCGCTCGCCTGATCCACCAGGGCCTTGAAGGCCGCGGGCTCGTGAATCGCGAGGTCCGAGAGCACCTTGCGGTCGATCTCGATCCCCGCCTTGGCGAGCCCGCTGATAAATCGGCTGTAGGTGAGGCCGTGTTCCCGGCAGCCCGCGTTGATGCGCTGGATCCAAAGGGCGCGGAAATTCCGCTTCTTCAGCTTGCGGCCGACATAGTTGTGCTGCAGCGAGCGATCCACCGCGGCATTGGCCGTGGTGATGTTGTTCTTGCGACGGCCGCGAAAGCCCTTGGCCGCGTTCAATACCTTCTTGCGGCGGGCGTGGCTCGGAACGGCGCGCGGGGCGCGGGACATGGTTCAGCGCTCCTTACGCGTACGGCATCCAGCGCTTCACGCGCTGGGTTTCGGAGGCGCTCATCGTCGAGGTGCCGCGGAGCTCGCGGATCTGCTCATTGGAGCGCTTGATCATGCCGTGGCGCTTGCCCGCCTGGCCGTGCTTGATCTTGCCACCCGCGGTGAACCGAAAGCGCTTTTTGGCGCTCGATTTCGTCTTCATTTTGGGCATTTCGCTACTCCTTGGAGCACGAAGCTCCGGTCGCATTTCTGGGTCGCCACGGCATGCCCTTACGCCGGGCGGCCCGACAGAGGGCGCGTTATACGGAAAGGCGGCGCAATTTCAACCCATCCGGCCGGCGCGAAAACCAGCTACTGTCGCGCGCCATGTTCCAAACGCTGCCGATGGTCCTGCGCCGGAGCGCGCGCTGGCTGTTCCTGCCCGCGCTGGCCGTGGTGGTCTGGGGCGAGTTGAAGCCCAGCAGTCCGGGGCCGGAAGGCTGGGACAAGGTGCTCCACTTTACCGCCTATTTCGGCCTCGCCGGCATCGCGACAGTCGCCTTGGGCAATCGCCGGCTGGCGATGTGGGCGGCGTTGGCGCTGGCCGTTTTTGGTGGCATTCTGGAAATCGTGCAGGGCTTCGTCGGCCGCGATGCGGAATGGTCGGACGAAATGGCCAATGTCGTGGGGGTTTGCTTCGGGCTCGCCGCAGGGCTGGCGGTGTTGCGGATCGCGGAGCGGGCGACGAACAGCGCCGGATGAGGAGGGGCAGATGAGAATTTTGGATGAGTTCAAGAAATTCGCCATGCGCGGCAGCGTGGTCGATCTCGCGGTCGGCGTTGTCATCGGCGCAGCGTTCACCGGTATCGTGAATTCGCTGGTAAAGGACATCATCACGCCGCCGATCGGGCTTGCGCTGGGCGGCATCGATTTCACGAACTTCTTCGTCACCTTGAAGGGTCCGCACCTCGCGACGGTTGCGGAAGCGCAGAAGGCCGGCGCCGTCACGCTGAACTACGGCATCTTCCTGAACACGCTGATCAACTTCCTGGTCGTCGCCTTTGCCCTCTTCCTGTTGATCCGCTCGATCAACCGGCTGACCATGCCGGAAACGCCGGCCGAGGCCGTTGCGGCCGCTCCGCCGGCGCCGCCGGAAGACATCCTGCTGCTGCGCGAAATCCGCGACGAGCTGAAGACCCGCGGCGGTTGAGGGCGTTACCCTCTGCTTCTTGGATTCCCGCTTGGCAATTTGCAGGCCATCGCTGCCATGAACGCCGCACCCTAGCGGCGTCGTAGCCAAGCTCCTATCTTTGCTTAACAGAGCACCGTGCAGGAGATCGGGCATGCAGGATCCGCACTTCCCCATCGAAAAACCGGACGAGGAATGGAAGCATGAGCTTTCGCCCGAGGCTTATCGGGTGCTGCGCAAGCACGGCACGGAGCGCGCCGGCACCAGTCCACTCAACGCCGAAAAGCGCGAAGGCGCGTTCCTGTGCGCCGGCTGCGCGCAGCCGCTGTTCGAGTCCAGGACCAAATTCGAGAGCGGCACCGGCTGGCCGAGCTTCTATGCTCCGAAGAACGGCGCAGTGGAAACCTCAGTCGACCGGAGCTTCTTCACCACGCGCACAGAGGTGCATTGCGCGCGCTGCGGCGGGCATCTGGGGCATGTGTTCCCCGATGGGCCCGCGCCGACCGGCCAGCGCTATTGCATGAACGGCGCAGCACTGAAATTCGAGCCGAAGGAAGGCTGATGTTCGCGGCGGAACGCCCTAGCGGCTCAACCCGGGAAATCTATCGCGAGCTGTGCCTGCAGGCCCGCGGGCTTTTCGAAGGCGAGCGCGATGCCATCGCCAATGCCGCCAACCTGACGGCGCTGCTCTATGGCGGCCTCGCCGACGTCAATTGGGCCGGCTTTTATTTTCTCAAGGCCGAAGAGCTGGTGCTGGGGCCCTTCCAGGGGCGGCCGGCCTGCGTGCGCATTCCGGTGGGGAAAGGCGTGTGCGGGACCGCCGCCCAGCGGCGCGAAGCGGTCGTCGTTACGGACATCGAGAAATTTCCGGGGCACATCGCCTGCGACGCCGCCTCGCGATCCGAAGTCGTGGTGCCGCTTCTGAGGAATGGCCGGCTGCTCGGCGTACTCGACCTCGACAGCCCCAGACGCAACCGCTTCAACGACGACGACCGCAGCGGGCTAGAGACATTGGCTGCGCTGTGGGTGGAGCGGAGCGCCGTCGCATGAGCCCGTCCGTCCGCGGTGGCCGGCGGTGAGCGACGGCTGGGGCCAGCAGCTCTGGCTGATCGTGCTGGTGGCCGTTCCCATCATCGTGGCCATCACGTTGCACGAAGCCGCGCACGGTTTCGTGGCTCGCCATTTCGGCGACGCGACCGCCGCCGATGCGGGGCGCGTCACCTTGAACCCGCTCAGGCACATCGATCCGTTCGGCACGATCCTGCTGCCGGCACTGCTGCTGCTCTCCCACACCGGCATGATCTTCGGCTATGCCAAACCGGTGCCGGTGGATTTCGCGAAGCTAAACCATCCCAAGCGGGACATGATCTGGGTGGCGGCGGCCGGTCCCGCGATGAACATCTTGCTCGCGCTGATCTCCGCTCTCCTGATTTTCGCGGTCGCGCAAGCCGGGGCGCAGCGGGACGGGCCCGCGATTCAGCTGCTGTGGGCCTCGGTGAACATCAATCTGGTGCTGGCGGTGTTCAACATGATCCCGCTGCCGCCGCTGGACGGCGGACGCGTCGCGGTCGGGATTCTTCCGCAGCCGTTGTCGGCCGCGCTGGCCCAGCTTGGCCGCTTCGGCATGCTGCTGGTGCTGGCGGTCTTTATTCTGCTGCCGCTGGCCGGCGTGAACGTCTTTCAGTGGGTGGTGGCGCGGCCGGTCGAATTTCTCGAGCGGCCGCTGCTCACCTTATTGGGCCTGCAGGACTGAGCTACTCGTCTCCGGCGGCGTGCGATCGCGCCTTATCCTCGGCAGCGCGCAGCGCACTGCTTTCGCTGCCCTCGAGGGCGGCCTCGGCGGCCTTTCCCATCTTGCCGATATTGCGCCGGTTGCGCTGGATGAAGCCGGTCTGGGCTTTGCGGAAACGTCGCGAGGCGGTGTAACTCCCTTCGCCTTCGACCTGCCCGCCGCCGCCCTCCGTGCCTTCGCTGCCGCTCTCACCGCCGCCGCTCGCGCCGCCTTGGCTCGTCCCGCCCGAAGTCTGGCTGCCGCGGCTCTTCCTGCCGCGTGTGCCCGAGGAGCGGCTTGTCTTGCGGGCCGCGATCCGCGTGGAGCGTGCACTGGCTCCGCTTGAGCGTCCGCCGCGCGCCGTCTTGCGCCCGCGCTTGCTCGCCGCCTTGCGTGCGCCGGCCTTCGAGCGCGATGTCGACGTCTTGCGGCCGCGCTTCGACGCCGATGCCTTGCGGCCGCCGCGCTTCGATGCCGCCTTCTTGCGGCCGCCACCACCCTTGCGGCCCGCTTTCGATTTCGTACGTGCCATGAAGTCCTCCTCGGATTTGCGCCTCACGGGCGCGCGCCCGCGCAAAGACAATGAACGGGCAGGACGCAATGAATGTTCCGCCCGCGCGCAGAGTCAAATGTCTTTTCGTGGCGAGCGCGAAATGCATGCGCGCGACGCGAGCGTGCAGCAAAGTTCCATCGCCGGCACGGAGCGCCAAAGCGGCATCCGCTCAGCCTAGCCTTGCGGACCGCGCCGCGCGGACAAAGGCTCTGACCCGGTCTAGATCCTTGGCATGGCTGCCATCGGATTTGTCGGTGCGGGTTTTGGAATCGACTCCCGCGGGATCGGACGCGGCAATCGCCGCCCGCACGTTCTCAGGCCCCAATCCGCCGGCGACGATCACCGGCATGCCGACGCATTCGACGATGCGCCGGTCAAGCTCCCAGCTGCGCGTCACGCCGAGGTGTCCGGCCAAGCGCCGCAGCCATCGCGCCAATGGCGTTTAGAGCGGCAGAATGCGACGGCGACAGCGCTTCTCGCCTCTTGGGATACTGGCAAAGATTTGGCGCGCCCGCTGGACCGGCTGCTCGTCCGGAACTCTCATCCCCGACGAGAACGCCGATATGTTATCCACGTTCATGTTGGTGAGCGCATACGTCTCCCCGTCACTGCTGATTTCGTAAACCCCGGTCAGCGCGGGACAGCAAGCTGACTCGCCCACGGATATTACCGCTCCAAAAAGCGTTCTGATATTTTGTACCACCCTAGCGAACCAATGATATGATGCTCGGAAGGAAAGGAGCTTCACATGAACCGCAACTATCCTAAGGCACTTGCAGCCTGTGCCGCCGGGTTACTGGCCTCGAGCGCGCTCGGCGTTACCCCTGCAGCAGCGCAGCCAGATAGCAGTTCCGGGCCGCCTCCCGGCGGCGCGTCCGACTACGCCCCGCCTGCGGGGCAATACGCCGAACCGCCGCCGGGGACGGAAGAGGGATCGGCGTATGACGATCAAGCGCAGCAGCAGGACGAAGCCTATGCGGATGAGTATTCCCGCTGGGCCGCGCAGTATTGCGTCAGCCAAGCCAACAACACTGCGGCCGGCGCAGTGATCGGCGGAATTCTCGGCGCCGGCATCGGAGCGGCCGTAAGCCACAATGCCGGCAGAGGTGCGCTGGTCGGCGGTGCGATCGGCGCGGGGACAGGCGCGGTCGCCGGTGCAGCATCAACGCCAGGTGGCTGTCCGCCCGGGTATGTCATCGCCGCGGGAGCGCCGGCGTTCGCCTATGGCGGCCCGTATGTCGCCTGGGCGCCGACTTGGTATCGTCCTTGGGTGTGGGCCGACGGTCGTTGGGTCTATCACCCCTATCGCCATTGGTATTGGGCGCACCGGGCGTATTGGCGCCCCGGCTGGCACGCCCGTCCATGGCGCTGGCATCGCCGCTGGTAACTCGCGTAGGAAATCCAACACTGAAGCCGCCTGTTGGGCGGCTTCCTTTTTTGCTTCCGGACCGAAAAGAAGCTCAGCGCAGAGGCTCAATCGCTCCGACAAAGCACATGCGCCACAGGTGCCCGCGCGATCCGCGAGGCGCTGTAGCACAGCACCCGCCGCTTTCGCCTGTACAGCATCTTTTTGCGCTCTCGTGTTTCGGCGGTCGGAATCATCAAGCCAAGCGGCGCTAATTCCGTTGGCGGAATCATGGCGTATTTACTCGCACGACCAACGGCAGCCGTTCCATTACAATACGCACTAAAACAACAACAACAATTGGCGCACCCGAGAGGGATTCGGACCTGTGACCTGTGCCTTCGAGGGCAGCACTCTATCCAGCTGAGCTACGGGTGCTCTTGCCGCTCTATGCGCGGTCGGAGCGCGCGATCACAAACAGCGAAGCCTCATCGGCATCCGGAACGGCGACGGTCGTTTGACCGACGTAACTGCTCAAGCCGCGTTTTTTCTTGTATGCCCCCGCTTCGCCGCGCAGGCGCACCTTCGGCCGCGATCTCTGACATGAACCCGGCGCAGCTTTGGGTTCGAGTTTTGTCCCGCTTCAGTATTCCCAAGTGAGAGACAGGTCGAACTCTGTTCCTATTTTGATCGTGCCATATTACTGTCAAAAGGCGGTAATGCGCTGCCGCGGGGAACAGGAGCCGTCCGCATACCGTTATAGGGTCACGAAGGCGGCTTCAACTTTGGAGCAGGTCATGAAGCATCTTTTGATAGCGGGCACAGCTGCGGCGCTGCTGGCGGGCGGCTATGCCATGGCGCAAGAGGCGACGCTGACGATCGAGCCGGCGCATCGCACCATCATCAAGCAATATATCGTGAAAGAGCACCTCCGCCCGGCACCCATACGGGAAACGGTCGCGGTCGGCACGGTGCTGCCGGAAGATGTGACGCTTCAGCCCGTCCCGAGCGCCTGGACGACTTCGATTCCGGAAGTCAGCAGCTACGATTATGTCGACTGGAACGGCAAGGTGGTTTTCGTCGAGCCGAAGACCCGTAAGGTCGTGTCCATCGTCGATTAATAAGACCCGTTTGTGACTTTCACGGCCTGGCACACCGCCGGGCCGTTCTCTTTTGTCACGCGGAGCGGAAGCGGATCGGCACGCGTTTGGGCCGTTGACAGGCGGTTCGCGCTGCGGCCGGAGCAAGACGGAGTAGCCATCGCGGCCAGTTCGTCACGTTCGGTGAGCGCGGGATTTCTGAGCGATCAATCGGCGCGCGATTGCGAGGGCGTCCGGGTTCCGCGGCGTAACGGAGATGTCGGGTGCGAGGCCAGTGTCCGGCCCTTTCGAGCCGAACAGCCTGAACTGTTTGTGCGAGACATCCATTTGCAGTTTGGTGTTCGGCAGATCGAATTCGTAGTTGTCGCCGAAGAATGTCATCGGCTCACTCGTGGTCTCGCCGATCATGGTCGCGCGTTTCCAATATTTGTACGGCGCTGCCGCGATGACGGCGCTTGAGTAGGTGTAGGGGCTGATCAGAACATAGAGATCCCCCGTGAAGACGAGAGGATTAGACGAGTTGCGGTCCGCCGGGGCCGTGCCTTCGGGTGCAAAACTGTAGGTGCCATTGTCAGGCGCCGCCTGGATGCCACGCAGCATCGGGATGACATAGTTCATCGGGATCCAGCGGAAGCCGTCCGGCAACAGGGTGCGGTAAATGGCTTTCACCTCAGGTGTGGTGTGGACACGCACTTCCTGAAGCGCCGGCAACTGTTTCACGGATAAATAGCTCTGCAGCGCGTCACTCTGGCGTGTGTCGCCTCCATTGTTCTCACGCAGATCGAGAATGACGGCACGAACTTTGGCATTGTGAATCTTCAGAAACGCGCTTCTCAGCCAGTCGCTGTACTTGTCCCATGGCATTTCGAAATTCTTGACCGAAAGGCACGCCACGTCGTTTGTGATCGAGAGCTTCATGGGCCGATCGTTGGTGCTTGTGAACGCCGTTTTCCAATCGCCAGCGCTGATCCCATTGGCCGTCACCGTGCGCGGCGTCGTTTCACCCCGAGTGCGATAGACGGTCGCGAAAGGCGGCCGAATACCATAGGCCCAGACCCAGATCGGAAAGCGCGCGGCGCCATACGCTTCCTTTCCGCTTTGCGTCTCCATCGACTGCGTATCGAGCAACCAGCTGCGCAGGACGGCGGCTGGCACGCCATTCAATGACACAAGCTCCGCGCCAGATGGGATCGAGACGGCGTCTGTGGACACGATTTCGATTCTTTCCGGCTCGATTTTGATGGCGAACGGCGGAACCTTGCCTCCATGCTGTCGGTAGGCATCCCATTCCTCCTGAGGCGCGAGGATCTCCGTGTGGCCGTCGCGATAGGCGCGACCGACAAAAACTGCGACCGCACGGAAGAACTCGACACGCGTCATCGAACGGCCGAGTGAGGCTAGCTCATTGGCTTTCAGTTGCGGATAAGACGCATCGGTAATCGCCGCCACGTTCGGGTGGATATGTTCGACCGTCGACGTGAGATAGACGAAGTCGGCACGGAGCGCCTCTGGTGCGTAGCGTTTGCCGAACTCCGATGGCGCGATGACCGCGTGCTCGAAGCGAAGATAAATCTTGTCGCTTAGATAATAGGCAACGCTACCGACGACGATGACGAGCGCGACCACACTCGTGACGATCCACTTCCACATGCAGATGTCCCCGCTCCGGAGATGGAGTGTGCGATGTTCACGAGGCGGCGAAGTCTCACAAGCCCGTGAGACCCGGTACGCGATGGCATTGCACGATGTGAATGCGTTGAAACTAGCGGAATGGCGCTCGCTGGAAGACCGGAATCCGCGTCCGTCAAACCGGCAAAGCCGGCTTGTTTCGAACGCCGCAATAAGCTCATGCCGCGCGGAAGCGGATGGGCACGCGCTTGGGGCCGCTGACGAATACGGCCTGCGAGTTCCGCGGTTCGCCCGCGAATTCGACCGATGCGAGCCGCGGCAGCAGTTCTTCGAACAGAATGCGCATCTCCATCTTGGCGAGGTGCTGACCGAGGCACAGATGCGCGCCATAGCCGAAAGAGATGTGCCGGTTGGGGCTGCGGTCCGAGCGGAAGACATACGAGTCTTCGAACACCTCTTCGTCGCGGTTGCCCGAGGCGTAGCAGAGCATCAGCCAGTCGCCCTTCGCGATCTTGCGGCCGCGCAGCTCCGTGTCGGCGGTGGCGGAGCGCATGAAGTGTTTCACCGGCGTGGTCCAGCGCACCGCCTCATCCACCAAGCCGGAAATGAGCGCTGGGTTCGATTTTACTTTCGCGAATTCCGCTGGGCTTTCGGCAAGCGCCCACATCGCGCCGGCGGTCGAGGACGACGTGGTGTCGTGGCCCGCGGTGGCGACGATGACGTAGTAGGACAGCGCCTCGAATTCCGAGATCGGCGCGCCGTCGATCTTGCCTGTGGCGATGACGGTAGCGAGATCGTCGCGCGGGTTTGCCCGCCGCTCGGCGGTGATCTTTGCGAAGTACTGATAGAAATCCATCAGCACCGCCTGAACCGCTTCGGTCATCTTCGCGGCGTCGGGCGTTTCCACCTTGCGGCCAAGATCGGGATCGGTGGAGCCGAACAGCTCCTGCGTCAGCATCAGCATGCGCGGCTCGTCTTCCGGCGGCACGCCGAGAATTTCCATGATGACGTGCAGCGGATAGAGCATGGCGACATCGCGCACGAAATCGCATTCGCCGCCGGTTGCCAGCATCTTTTCAACCGCGCCCGTCGCGATGCCGCGGATGCGCGCCTCCAGCCCCTTTATGTTGTTGGACATGAACCAGGCCTGCGTGAGCGCGCGGTATTTCGGGTGATCGGGCGGATCCATCTGCACGAGGCTGCGCACCAGATGCGGACTGCCGCCCGTCATCTGGCGCACCTGCTTGTCGGCCTGCTGGCTGGTGAGCGTGGTTTGCCGGTCGCCATTGCGGAACAGCGCGTTCTGCCGGCTGATTTCCAGAATGTCGGCGTGCTTGGTGACCACCCAGAACGGATCGTAATGGCCTTCGAGACCGGCAACGCCCAACGGGTTGTTGACGCGCAGCCATTTGTAGGTGTCGTGGATGCGCGCATCCGCGTAAGCGATCGGATCGACCAGAGTCCACGCCAGTTCGTCGGGGATGCGGATTTCGGCCGAACTCATTCCTTCCACCATGGATAAAGCGAGGGCATGTCTTGCGACGGACGGCTTGTGAATTGCGGCTTGCGCTTGCCGATCACCGCGGCCACGCCCTCGCGACAATCCGGCATCTTGCCCAGCTCCACCGCCATGGGACCATCCACCTTCAGGACATCAAACGGGTGCTTTTCGCCGGCGAAGCGCCACAGCAATTGCCGCGTGAGCGCGACGGAAACCGGCGACGTTTCATTGGCAATTTCGGACGCGATCGCGCGCGCAGTATCCATCAGCGCGTCAGGCGTTGTGACCTCCGTCACCAATCGGCCACCTAATGCCTCTTGTGCATCGAACATCTTGCCCGGCAGGCACCAGCGCATCGCCTGAGAAAGTCCCACGATGCGCGGCAGGAACCACGCGCTGCCTGCTTCCGGCACCAGCCCCAGACGCGTGAACACGAAACCGAAGCGCGCCTCGTCCGACGCGATGCGGATGTCCATCGGCAAGGTGAGCGTGAGGCCGACACCCACCGCGGGGCCATTGATCGCGGCGATAGACGGTTTGCGGCAGTTGAAGATGGCGCCCACGAAGCCCGAACCGCGGCGCGCGCGAAACTCCTGCGGCTTGCCGAACATCGCGGAATCGCCGCCCGAGGTATCGAAGGCACTGACGCCGGAAGAAATGTCGGCGCCGGCGCAGAAGCCGCGCCCGGCACCGGTGACGATCACCACGCGAACGTCGTCGTCGGTATCGGCAGCAAGGAACGCGTCCTCCAGCTCGCGGCCCATCTGCGCCGTGTAGGCGTTGAGCTTCTCCGGCCGGTTGAGCGTGACCGTCAAGATGCGGCGCTCGAGCGCCACTGCGATGTGCTCGTAATTCACAGGCCGCGCCCCTTCGCGAGCGGCTCGCTTACAGCCGCTCGACGATGGCGACGTTGGCGAGGCCGCCACCTTCGCACATGGTCTGCAGGCCGTATTTCTTGCCGCGCTTGTGTAGCGCATGCAGCAGCGTGGTCATCAGCTTGGTGCCGGAGGCGCCGAGCGGATGGCCGAGCGCGATCGCGCCGCCGTTCACGTTGATCTTGTCCGGATCGGCGCCCAGTTCGCGCAGCCACGCCACCGGCACGGGCGCGAACGCCTCGTTCACCTCGTACAGATCGATGTCCTCGATCTTCATGTCGGCCTTCTTCAGCGCGCGCTTGCTGGCGGGGATCGGCGCCTCCAGCATGATCACCGGATCGTGCCCGATCACCGACAGGTGCACAATGCGCGCGAGCGGCTTGACGCCCAGTGCCTTGACGCCCGCTTCGCTCGCCACCAGCACGCCCGAGGCGCCATCGCAGATCTGGCTGGAGGTGGCGGCGGTGACGCGGCCGTCTTCCGCCAGCAACTTCACGCCGGAAATGCCTTCGTAGCTGGCGTCGAAGCGTATGCCTTCATCCACCGTGTGCATTTCCATCGCGCCATCGGCGGTGGTGATTTCTAGCGGCACGATCTCGTCCTTGAAAGCGCCGGCTCGCGTTGCCGCCATTGCCTTCTGGTGGCTGCCAAGCGCGTAGCGGTCCAGCTCTTCCTTCGAGAGGTCGTATTTCTTCGCCATCATCTCGGCGCCCATGAACTGGCTGAACTGGATGCCGGGATAGCGCGCCTCGATGCGTGGGCTCTTGTAGAAGCCGAAGCCGTTCTTGGCGGGCAGCGAGGCGGACAGGCCCATTGGCACGCGCGTCATGCTCTCCACGCCCGCCGCGATCACGAGGTCCTGCGTGCCGCTCATCACGGCCTGTGCCGCGAACTGCAGCGCCTGTTGGGACGAGCCGCACTGGCGATCCACACTGGTCGCCGGCACGCTTTCCGGGAATTTGGAGGCGAGCACCGCATTGCGGGCGATGTTCACCGCCTGCTCGCCCACCTGCATGACGCAGCCCATCACCACGTCTTCCACCTGAGCGGGATCGCAGTGGGCGCGATCGACCAGCGCGTTCAGCACTTCGGCCGCAAGGTCCGCCGGATGCCATCCCGCGAGCCTGCCGCCCTTCTTTCCGCCAGCCGTGCGGGCCGCCGCCACGATGTATGCTGCCTCTGCCATGGAACGTCTCCTGGATATCTGGTCGGCGGCAGCTTAGCTGATAATTCGTCAGTGGGAAAACGGGTCGACGGCCCGAAGCGGGGCTTGGCCACTTTTGGCGCCGCGTCTGAAAACCGACGGGCGTTGCGGGGGCGGTTCCGATGCGGCACCGTCGACCGGCAACCGGGGCCAACGATGAATCTCGCCTACAGCGTCGAATACGAAGCGTTCCGCGCGGAGGTGCGCGATTTTCTCGAGCGCTATCGCGGCGACTGGCCGCGCGGTTATGCAGGCGGGCGGCCGAACGCAGAGATGCTCCGCTGGCAACGGCTGCTGCTCGAGTACGGGTACGCAGCGCGCACCATCCCGCAGGAATATGGTGGCTATGGCGCGGAGCCGGATGCGCTGAAATCGCGCATCATCGCCGAGGAATTCACCCGTGCCGGCGCACCGGGCGGACTCGCGGGGCAAGGCATTTCCATGCTGGTGCCGACCCTCCTGGAAGTCGGCAGCGAGGAGCAGAAGCGCCGCTACATTCCGCCGACGCTGCGCGGCGAAATGATCTGGTGCCAGGGCTATTCCGAGCCGGGCGCCGGCTCCGACCTCGCCAATCTGCAGACGCGCGGCGTGGAACAAGGCGGCGACTTCGTCATCAACGGCCAGAAGATCTGGACCTCGACCGCGCAGCTCGCCGACATGATGTTCTGTCTCGTGCGCACCGAAAGCGAGCGCGCCAGGCACCAGGGCATCAGCTACATCCTCATTCCGATGAGCACGCCGGGCATCGAGGTGCGGCCGCTGAAGACGATGACCGGCGCCTCCGAATTCAACGAGGTGTTCTTCACCGATGTGCGGGTGCCGGTGGAGAATGTGGTGGGCGGCCGCGGCGCCGGCTGGTCCGTGGCGAACGCTACGCTGAAACACGAACGTGGCATGCTGGGCGATCCCAACGCCGCCGAGACGCGGCTGAAGGCCATCATCGATCTGATGCAGGAAGAGACGGTCGATGGCGCGCGGCTGATGGACAATCCGGTGTTCCGCGACCAGTTGATGCGCTTGCAGGGCCGCGTGCTGGCAATGAAGTTTCACGGATTGCGCCTTCTCACCGCCGCGGCGAATGGCGAAGAGACGGGACTTGCGCGGCTGATCGTGAAGCTGGAAGGCTGTGAGCTGAACCACCAATTGGCCGCGTTCGCCATCGACGTGCTGGGCGAGCTGGGTGTGCTGTACGGCGACAGTCCGCACCTGCGCGCGAAAGGCGCGTGGCAGCGGATGTACATGTTCGATCTCGGGCTGATCATCGGCGGCGGTACCGCGCAGATTCAGAAGAACATCATCGCCGAGCGCGGCCTCGGCCTGCCGCGCGAACCGAAAGTAGCAGTCGGCTGATGGAGTTCGCTTTATCCGCCGATCAGAGAATGCTGCAGGAGAGCGTGGATCGAACGCTCGCGCGCGCATGCCCTCTGCAGCGCATCCGCAAGCTTCCTGCTGACAAATCGGTTGCGAAGGATGTGTGGGCGGCGCTGGCCGAGCTCGGCATTGCGGGGATCTTGATTCCGGAAGCGCATGGCGGCAGCGGACTGACTCTGCTCGATGCAGCGCTGGTATCCGAGATGCTTGGCCGTCACGTGGCGCCGGCGCCGTTCGCCGCGACAGCCGTGGTGGCGCCGCTCGCGCTTCTGCACGCGGGTTCGCCGGCGCAGCAGACCGAGTGGCTGCCGAAACTTGCCTCCGGCAAAACGTTGGCGGGCATCGCGATTTCGGAACGGATCGCCGGCGCGCGCGATGGTGCGGGTGTGACCGCCTCCAACGGCAAGCTTGACGGCAAAGCGCTGTTCGTGATCGCCGCAGGAGCACCCTTGTGTGTCGTCGCCGACCGCGATGGCGGGCTTCATCTGGTGCACACCGCGAGCCCTGGCGTGACGCACATCCCGCTCGAGACCATCGATGTGACGCGCCCCCCGGGCGAGCTGCAGTTCGACAATGTGGAAGCGGAACCGCTGAACAGCGGCGATGCGCGCGCCGCCTTCGCCAAAATACGCGATGCGGGCTGGACAATGCTCGCCGCCGACACGCTGGGTGCTAGTCAGCGCATGATCGAAAAGGCGGTGGAGTACGCCAAGGAGCGCCAGCAGTTTGGGCGCGTCATCGGATCGTTTCAGGCGGTGAAGCATCTGTGCGCCGAAATGGCGGCGGAACTGGAGCCCTGCCGCGCGCTGGTGTGGTACGCGGCGCATGCGTTCGATGCGATCCCGGCGGAGGCTGCGCTCACCGCCGCGCACGCCAAGGCACACACCTCGGAGATCGGCCGCTTCGTGGCGCGCACCGCCACCGAAGTGCATGGCGGCATTGGCTTCACCGATCTGCTTGGGCTGCACTATTGGTTCAAGCGCATCGGGCTGAATCGCCAGCTGCTCGGCGGCCCCGACCGCGTCCGCCATCTCGCCGCGCAGATGCAGGGCTTCGCGGCTTAGCTACGCGGTCTTCGCTTCGCTCAGTCCAAGCTCGTGGATCATCGCTTCGCGGATAAGGTACTTCTGCACCTTGCCGGTGACCGTCATCGGGAACGAGTCCACGAAGCGGATGTGGCGGGGAATTTTGTACCGCGCGATCTGACCGTCACAGAACGCGACGATGTCCTCGCGCGTGGAATCCTCGCCCGTCTTCAGCAGAATCCATGCGCACAGCTCTTCGCCGTATTTCTCGTCCGGAATGCCCACCACCTGCACGTCCTGCACCTTGGGATGGCGATAGAGGAATTCCTCGATCTCCCGCGGGTAGATGTTCTCGCCGCCGCGGATCACCATGTCCTTGGCTCGCCCGACGATGTTGCCGTAGCCCTCGTCATCGATCGTGCCGAGATCGCCGGTATGCATCCACCCCGCCCGGTCGATGGCTTCGGCGGTGCGTGCCTCATCGTCCCAGTAGCCCAGCATCACCGAATATCCGCGCGTGCACAGCTCGCCCGGAGCCCCACGCGGCGCGATTCGACCGTCTGAATCCACCACCTTCACTTCCACATGCGGCAGCACGCGCCCCACGGTGGACACGCGCCGCTCGACGGAATCGTCGCGGCTCGACTGGAAGCTCACTGGGCTTGTTTCCGTCATGCCGTAAGCGATGGTGACTTCGCGCATGTGCATGCGCTCGATCACCTGTCGCATCACTTCGATGGGGCACGGCGAGCCCGCCATGATCCCGGTGCGCAAGCTGGACAGATCGAAGCGCGCGAACTCCGGATGGTTGAGCTCGGCGATGAACATGGTGGGCACCCCGTACAGCGCGGTGCATTTTTCGGCTTCCACCGTTTGCAGCACCGCCAGCGCATCGAAGGCTTCGGAAGGGTACACCATGGTGCTGCCGTGGGTGAGGCAGCCCAAATTCGCCATCACCATGCCGAAGCAGTGATAGAGCGGCACCGGGATGCACAGGCGGTCGTCCGACGAAAGGCCGATCTGCTCGCCCACGAAGAAGCCGTTGTTGAGGATGTTGTGGTGGCTGAGCGTGGCGCCCTTGGGAAAGCCGGTGGTGCCGCTGGTGAACTGGATGTTGATCGGATCGTCGAACTGCAGCCGGGCGCCGATGTCCCGCAAGCGATCGCGCTCGCCCCGCGTGCCGACCGCCACCTCGTCAAAGAGGCGAAAGCGTTCGCGCGTCTCGCCGATGAGGATCGCGTGCTCCAGTTTCGGCAGGCGTCGCTCGCGGCAAATATCCTCCAGCATTTCGCTATAGAGAATGCCGCGGTGCTCCTTTGCCAGCACAAGCGCGCGGCAGCCCACCTTGTTCAGCGCGTATTCCAGCTCCGCCTTGCGATAGGCCGTGTTGATGTTGACGAGAATGAATCCCGCTTTCGCGGCCGCGAATTGGGTGAGCGTCCATTCGGCGCAATTGGGCGCCCAGATGCCGATGCGGTCGCCGGAGTGAAGCCCCAGCGCGAGCAGCCCGGTGGCCAGCGCGTCCGCGCGCTCGTTCAACTCGGCGTAGGTCCAGCGGATGTTCTGGTGCCGCGACACAAGCGCGGTGCGCGCGCCATGAATCCGCGCGGCCCTTTCCAGCGCCGCGCCGATCGTCTCGCCGATCAGCGGCGTGGTTCCTGTGCCATGTACGTAACTCGGCGCGCCCATGCCTCACCTTCCGGGCGAGCATAGCGTGCACCCTCGCCAGCCGGAACGGCACACATCCCAGGGGCCTGACGGAACCTCTGCCGCAAAGCTTGCGTTTGAGGGTGGACCACACGGGGAGAGTTCAGATGCGAGCCAGAATGTGTCTTCTTCTGGGCAGCACGGCGTTGCTGTTGGGCGGCGCGGCCGCCACGCCGGCGCTTTCCCAAGAGCATCAATTCACCGAGCACCTCAACCGGGCGCAGCTGGAGTACCGGGTCGTGCCGCATCATCGCGTGGCGTGGGTGCGGCGCTGGGTGTGGGACGATTTCTGGGGCGATTACCACATTGTGTGGGTGCCGCGCGTCACCGCCACTCGCACGGTGTCGTACACGCCGCACAGCCACCGGACACACATCGCAACGATCTCGGATGGCAGCGGCGATAGCGCGCCCACCAAATCCAAGGCCGCGCCGGACAGCAAGAGCGATAAGGACGGCAAGACGGCCACTGCCGATTCCCACGCCGCATCGTCCGAGCCGAGCACCGCGAAATCCGACAAGGACACCACAATCGCGTCCGTCGAGCCCACGGCGCGCCCGCAGCCACCGGCGAATGCCGACAAGGATGCCAAGCTCGCGTCGATCGATTCGCATCCCGCGCCAACGCAAACCGCCGAGAAGCCCGCGCCGAGCGTCAAAGCCGATCTCACCAAACCGGTGACGCCGGCGGAAATCCGCACCGCGGTTCCCCTGGGCAAAGTGGCCGATCCGAAGCAGACGCTCGCCAGCACGCCCATCAAGAGCCTGTGGGGCGACACCATCGGCAAGGTGCGCGGGATGGATGTGAGCGGCGGCAATTTGAAGACCGTGAATGCCGACCTCGGCGGCAAGGACGTGGTGAAGATGGATCCCGCACGCCTCAAATATGTGAAGAGCCGCGGCCTGCTGATCACCACGCTGTCGAAACAAGACGCCGAGAAGCTGCCGAAAGCGGACAATTCCTAACTTTGGCGTTCTCGCGTGAAACGGGCCTGCCTCTCCCCGCGGGCCCGTTTCGTTTTGGCCGGCGCGCGCGCCTGCAACCGGAACCGTTGCAGCAAGCGGGCGTTCGTAATCGAGCGGCCTGACCAACGGGCCATCGGTATGGGAGTCTTATGAAATGCTTGGTTGGGCGTTAACGTTTCTCGTGATTGCGATGATCGCCGGTATTTTCGGCTTCGGCGGCATTGCCGTCACGTCGGCGGGCATCGCGCAGGTGATCTTTGTCATCTTCCTCATTCTGTTTGCGATCAGCCTGATCGCGGGATTGATCCGCAGAGCCTGACGCCCCGCCGCAGGCGCGATGGGCCGGCCCGATCGGCCCTTTGCATGTTCGTGGGCTCACACGGCGCGCCGTCGAGGGCTTTGCGCAGCGGCGCCGACATCCGCCGGCCGCCTGGTGCTCTCCCTTCAAGCTTTCACGGCAATCGGCGAACCTCCCTTAAGTCTTTGATCCAACGGGGAACTTGCCTTGCGGTTGTTTTCACCGATTGGCGCACCCCCTCCCCCCCGTTCCGCCGGCCACCGAATTGTTCGTTTTGTTCGGCGAAAAATGGGGAGGGGGGTCCCCCCCCGCCAATTCCCGCGATTTACCACGACACCAGATGTTGCGGTTCGCGCCGCGGCGAGCATTTGAACTCACCAAAAAGCACGCGCGAGCATGCTCGGGAACAACAAACTTCCCTGCCATTCGCGCGCGGCGCACGGGCGCGGCCGCGCCGGCACGGAACCTCGGCTTCCTGCTTTCGAATGAACGAACAACACGTGTCATGCGCGGAAGTGTAAGGCCGGTTTGGCACTGGGGAACGGATTTATTTTCGCCGTTGATTCCCCACGCCTTTTTGCCGCGCAGCGGGGAATAGCTGTAGAAACGGGAGAGTGAGTGCGCGGCGATCGATGGGCTAGGGAAGGGCGTCCTTGTTTGCCGAAATGTTTTAGAGGAACAGATGGCTGGAAATCGCCCGGACATCTCGGTGCCCCCGGCGGAGATTCGCAGGCAGGCGGCTGCGCCACTCGCAGGCTACAGCTATCAGCTACACCAAACGGTTTTGGCGTGGCTGCGCTTGAAGCCCGACGAAACGCTGTTCTTCGAATTTGCCGAAGACGTCGCCATCGCGGACGATCAAACGCTGTCTCTGACTCAAGTTAAGGCGACCCAGAGCACCATCACTTTGCGCTCTAAACCGGTCGCAGCGTTGATTCGGTCGACATGGGAATTTCAGAAGGCAAATCCGAGCCGAACCGTCACAGCGGCGCTCATAACGACCGGCCGGCTAGGCAAGGAAAAGGGACCATCATTCCCAGGAGGCCGCAGCGGCCTTGCCTACTGGCGGGTTGCCGCCCGCGAAAATGCGGACGTGGAGCCGATAAAACAGGCTCTTCTCGCGCTCGATCTACCTACCGATCTTCGTGAGTTTATCTCGACGTGCGGCGACTCCGATCTGCAGAACAAACTTCTTCGTCGCATTCGATGGTGGGGCTCTGAGGCATCCCACGACGATCTGGAGAATGAACTCCACGAACAGCTTGTTTATTTCGGCAGCCGCAACGGCGTGGGCGCACAGGACTCGCAAAATGCCCTCGGCGCGCTCGTGCTCGCCCTTCTTCGGCGAGTGCGAAAAGAGGGCCCCCAACGGTTCGTCACGCTCGCCGATCTCGCGACCGAGTTTCAGAAAGTGACCTTTCGACTGGTGCCGCCTTCTCTGCTGGAGCAAACGCCAGCGTTTCCCCCGACACCCACCGAATTGGCGGATGTGGCGCTTCTCACACCCGACGCGAAGACAGTGCCATTGCCACCGCGCCTCACAGCGAGACCAAATCTCGTGGAGAGATTGCACAACGTTGTGGTGGACAGAGGAGTTCTGTGGCTGCACGGTAGTAGCGGCCTTGGAAAGACTACGCTCGCGTTGCTGACCGCTCGGCAACAATCCGCGCCTTGGCTCTTCGCCGATCTACGGGACGCCGACCGTCGATCATTGCGCGCCATGCTTTCGCGGATCGGTAGCAGCTTCGGAGCAGAGGGCCCGCGCGGTCTTATTCTCGACGATTTACCAGCGAATCTGGACAACCCAACATTATTGGTGGTGCGCCGAGTAGTGCGCGAGGTGTTGGAAACTGATGGGACAATCATCATCACCAGCGCGAAACCGCCGCCGCCCGTCCTTGTCGGCGCACTCGATTTGCCACCCAACGGCATCGAAGAAGTGCCGTATCTCACACAAACGGAAATTGCCGAAATGGTCCACGCGGCGGGCGGCGATCCGAACTTTTGGGCGCGCCCCATTTTCCTCTTCACCGGGGGCGGACATCCGCAACTCGTGGACGCTCGAATTGTAGGCTTGCGCCAGCGAGGCTGGCCGACAAAAGAGCAGATGGGCGATCTTCTCCCATTGAGAGAACGGCCTGGCGATCTCGAACACGAGCGCAGCGCGGTTCGCTCACGACTTCTCGATGAATTGGACAGCCAGTCTCGCGAGCTTCTGTTTCGGCTCTCTCTGGGATCAACGCATTTTGACCAGAAGATACTGTTCGCAATCGCGGTGGTGGAACCGCCTATTGTTCAGCCTGGTCTCCTGTTCGAGAGTCTTGTCGGTCCTTGGATCGAGCGAATCGGTCCTGACCAGTATCGAATCTCACCTCTTCTGCGAGATAGCGGGGAAACGAGCTTTCCAGAAGAGATGCGAGCAACGGTTCGGCGCGCGTTGCTGTCACATCTGATGGGCCGCAGACCATTCCCTGCCGAACAACTGATGGAGTTTTTCCCACTCGCCTATGCTTTGAAAGATGTGCGGGCGCTGATGTGGTTTGCCGGGGCCATCGCTCATGCGAGCTCGAGCAGCAAGGATTTCAAGCGCATTGCCGAAGAGCTCACCGTGTTCGCGCTCGCGGATCGTGGCGAAGGCGAACCGCTCTTTCCAGAGAGCCCGCATATCTCGGTACTACTACGTTACGCCCAGATGCGAGTCGCAATCGCGCTGGAGGATTCGTCGCGCGCCACGAAGATTTTCAATCGTCTGCTTTTCGAGCTTGAAGGAATGGACGAGTCAGAGCGGCCCGGCTTGGTGGAACTGGCCTACGGTACTGCATTGTTCGGCCGCCCTATCAAACTGCCGCCCGCCAAGTGGCTGTCAATGCTACAACAGCTTAAGCGGCTTCCGGAGGGATGGCGTCTTACTAGGCCCCAAACAGTCCCGAACGGCCCCTTCGGTATGCCAGTGCAGGCGACGAATGAAGAGATGCTCTTCATTATTCGCGCCAGCACATTGGACGGTCTCGCCGATCTGCGAGAGCTTTTCGAAGCGCTCGATGTGTTGTCCGCAGAAGAGCGCGACAAATATCTCTCCGCCGCGTCGCGCGTCGCCCGCAGCATGTCTCACATCGTCTCGTCGGCCTGGACGGCAGAGACGCGGCGGGGCGGATTCGATGCGCGCGCAGGGGCTTCGCTTGTCTCCGAACTTCGAAACACCGCGCTCGCTTGGAAAAACACCGATCTGACAATCGAGTTGTTTTGCGCCGAGGCGGTGCTGCTCGATGAATACGCAAAGGATAGGGAGGCAGCGCTGGCCGTCCTGGCACAAGGGCAAGCGTTGTTTCCGTACGATTATCGCATCAATCGCCAACGCCAGAGAATTTATTACCGAGCCGGCGATCACGCGCGCGCCCTTGCTGAGTTTGAAGAGTTCTCGAACGCGATGCCGCAAGGCGATCACGTCGAGCGCGCTTACGCTATGCGCGAAGCCGGACGCAGCGCCGCTGAACTGGGAGAGATGGGAAAGGCGCGGCGCTTTTTCGGAGATGCGTGGGAGTCCGCCCGACAGTGCGGAACGCACATGCTGCCGATGACCGCTGGTCTCTCGGCAGATTGCGCGATGCTGGACTTTGAGGAGGGCAAGACAGAATCGGCGCTGACGCTTATGCGCCGCGCGCTGGAAGAATCCGGCCCCATCGATCCATCTGCGGGAGCCAAGCAGCACTACTGTGTTCTGATTTTAATGACTGCAATTCTCTATATGCGCGGAGCGGCATCTTACTGGCCCGTTGAACGCCAAGTAGTCGTGTTCGGAATGTGTAGCGATCCGAACCCAAATCCAGAATTTCAGAAGCGCCCGCTCCCGCCACGTCTCCTGCCTTGGTATGAGCTGGCAAGTTTAGAAGCTGAGATTAGTGCCGGCCAACAGGTTCTCGCCGCGCTTCGTAAGCGGACGAAGAAAGGTGGGCTGCTTCCGATGGAATATCTGCTTGCGTCGACACTGCTCACACGCACTGTTCGGCTGCTTGATGTTAATGGATTTGTCGAAATACTCCCGTTCTATGCCCGCGCCATCAATTTGGCGACGCGGGTTCCTCGCGATCCCTCGATGGTAATGAACCCGCCTGTCGGTGTTTTAAGTCCGGTCAGTGCACGAGAATGGGCAAATCGCGAATGTGCAGATGTTGTCGCCAACCCGACATTGCTCTTCGGATTCGCGGCGGTCTGTTCCGGCCAGAGCGAAAAGTTTATGCGCTTACGAGCGCGCTTGGTCCACGTAGCGGGTCTCAAAATCGTGGTCGAGCCTCTGTTCGCGATGATGGACGCCGGCGGTGATCCGCGGGGCGACGCCACCGCAACCTATGCCAAGCTGCTCGGGCAGATGCTCCAACCCGACTTCGTCTTCGACGCGAAAGATGCATTTTTTGCAACGGTGCATCTTGTGCAGCTTCTTGGAAATCACATCGCTGGAGACACGGCCGCTGTCCCAATAACCTCTTACTTTACACACGTTTGGAAAGACATTCTCACCAACCGGCCCTTCTCNNATGTGTATAAGAGACAGGCTGGAGACACGGCCGCTGTCCCAATAACCTCTTACTTTACACACGTTTGGAAAGACATTCTCACCAACCGGCCCTTCTCTGTCCGAAGCCCCGCTGTCATCGGCCCCATGGTCTTGGAGGCCGCGACCCAAGGTGCAACACCGCGCGCCCAGCTGGCAAATATGTCGCTCGCGTCGGAGGCAGCCGTTCGAGATAGTCTTTCCGACGATCTCCGGGCGAGAATCCGCGCCCTCGCCAATCCGCCGCCACAAAAACCCGCCGAATATCTCGAACTTGAACAGACCTGAGGAAGCGGAATCCGGGAGTGGATACCTCGGCGGGAGGAAACGAAATCCGGTCGTTCGCTTGCGCCTTCAGCTGTTCGCCCATAGCACTACAATGCCGCAATAAGGGCGGCGTTGTAGATCTCGCTCATCTTGGCGCCCAGGGGCGCGATCTGCACGGCTTTCTCCAGCCCGATGAGCAGCGGCCCCAGAACGCTCACGTCGCCCGCTTCCTGCAACAGCTTGGTCGAGATCGAGGCCGAGTGGATCGCCGGCATGATCAGCACGTTCGCCGTGTCGGTCAGCCGCGCGAAGGGATAAAGGCCGAGCTTGTCGCGGTCGAGCGCCACGTCGGCGGCGATCTCGCCGTCGTACTCGAAATCCACGCCGCGGCGGTCAAGGATGTGGACCGCCTCGACGATCCGCTCGCTGCGCTCGCTGCGCGGGAAGCCGAAGGTGGAGGAGGCGAGCAGCGCCACCCGCGGCGTGTAGCCGAAATGGCGGACCACTTCCGCCGTCTGCACCGCGGTGTCCGCCAGTTCCTCGCTGGTGGGCATCTCGTGCACCGACGTGTCGGCGACGAACACCACCCGCCCCTTGGTGAAGATCAGCATCACGCCGATCGGCCGTTTGCCGGGCGGCGTATCCAGCACCATGCGCACGTCGTTCAAGGTCACCTGGTAGGCGCGCGTCACGCCGGTCACCATGGCATCGGCATCGCCGGCCTTGAGCATGGAGGCGGCGTAGACGTTGCGGTCGTTGGTCACCATCCGGGCGCAGTCGCGGTACAGCTGCCCGCGGCGCTGCAAGCGATGGTACAGCGCCGCGATGTAGGGCGCGGCTTCCTGCACGGAATGCGGCGCGTGGATTTCGAGCAGGTGTTCGTCGATCCCGGCGCGGCGCAAACCGGCCTTGATGACGTCCTCGCGGCCGACCAGCAGCGCCTTGCCCAGCCCGGAAGTCTGGAACGCCGCCGCTGCGCGGATGACCGAATCCTCTTCGCCTTCCGCGAACACCACCCGCTTGGGATTGGCCCGCACGCTCGCGGTCACCCGCTGGAACAGGAGCGCCGACGGATCGAGGCGGGCGGACAGCTGATAGCGGTAGGTGTCCGCATCCTTCAGCTCGCGGCGCGCCACCCCGCTCTTCACCGCCGCTTCCGCCACCGCCGCGGAGACGCGGCTGATCAGGCGCGGATCGAACGGCACCGGGATGATGTAATCCGGTCCATAGGCCGGCCGGGCGCCGCGATAGGCCGCCGCCACTTCGTCGGGCACGTCCTCGCGCGCCAGTTCGGCCAGCGCTTCCGCGGCGGCGATCTTCATCGCCTCGTTGATGGTGCGGGCGCGGACGTCCAGCGCGCCGCGGAAGATGTAGGGGAAGCCCAGCACGTTGTTGACCTGATTTGGATAGTCGCTGCGGCCGGTGGCCACGATGGCGTCGGGCCGCACCGCCTTCACCGCTTCCGGCGCGATCTCCGGATCGGGGTTGGCCATGGCGAAGATAATGGGGGCTTTCGCCATCGCCTTCACCATCTCCTGCGTCACCGCGCCCTGCATCGACAGACCGAGAAACACGTCGCAATCGACCAGCGCATCGGCGAGGGAGCGCGCCTTGGTGTCGACGGCATGGGCGCTCTTCCATTGATTCATGCCGCTGGTGCGGCCGCGGTAGATCACGCCCTTGGAGTCGCACAGGATGGCGTTGGCGTTCGGCAATCCCATGGCCTTCAGCAGTTCGAGACAGGCGATGCCGGCGGCGCCGGCGCCGTTCACCACCACCTTGATGTCGCCCATGCTGCGGCCGGTGAGCGCCAGCGCATTGATCACGCCGGCGGCGGAGATGATGGCGGTGCCGTGCTGGTCGTCGTGGAACACGGGAATGTCCATCAGCTCGCGCAGGCGCTCTTCGATGACGAAGCAGTCCGGCGCCTTGATGTCTTCCAAATTGATGCCGCCGAAGGTGGGGCCGAGATAGCGAACCGCGCCGATGAACTCGTCGACGTCGTTGGTGTCCACTTCGAGATCGATGGCGTCCACATCGGCGAACCGCTTGAACAGCACCGCCTTGCCTTCCATTACCGGCTTGGCGGCGAGCGCGCCGAGATCCCCCAGGCCCAGAATCGCGGTGCCGTTGGAGATCACCGCCACCAGGTTGCCTTTGGCCGTGTAGTCGAAGGCGCAATCCGGATTGTCCGCGATGGCGCGCACCGGCGCGGCCACGCCCGGCGAGTAGGCGAGGCTCAAATCCCGCTGCGTCGCCATCGGCTTGGTCGGCCGGATCTCGATCTTTCCCGGCTTGCCCTGGCGGTGAAAGGCCAGGGCTTCTTCATCGGTGAACGAGGGCCGTGTCGGGTCCATGCTGAAGTCCCTCAACTGGTCCACAGAATATCCGCCGGAACATCGGGGCCTTTCAATGGCAGGGGCAGCGGTCGGTGCGCCGGGTTCTTGTCGATCTGATAACCTGCCGCCATGCAGGACCGCGCTCCGCCCGCAGAAACCGACGCCGCTACGCCGTCCATGGCGCAGTTCCTGGACATCAAGGCGGCGCACCCGGAATACCTGCTGTTCTACCGGATGGGGGATTTCTACGAACTGTTCTTCGACGACGCCGCCAAGGCGGCCGCAGCGCTCGATATCGCGCTCACCAAGCGCGGCAAGCATCTGGGCGACGACATTCCCATGTGCGGCGTGCCGGTGCACGCGGCGGAAGCGTACCTCGAAAAGCTGATCCGCAAGGGCTTTCGCGTCGCCGTCTGCGAGCAGATGGAAGATCCGGCGGACGCGCGCCGGCGCGGCAGCAAAGCCGTGGTCCGGCGCGAAGTCGTGCGCCTGGTGACGCCCGGCACCCTGACCGAAGATTCGCTGCTCGAAGCGCGCGCGGCGAACGTGCTCGCGGCGCTGGGGCGCGCCGGTGGAGAATTCGCGCTTGCCGCCGCCGACATCTCCTCCGGCGATTTTCGCGTCTGTCCTGTCCTTCCGGCCGAATTGCCGGTGGAGCTGGCGCGCCTTTCACCGCGGGAAGTACTGGCGCCCGACACGCTGCTGAACGCCGAACCGATCGCGCCGGTGCTGAAGGCGCTTGGCCCGGCGCTGACTCCGCTGCCGGAGATCAAGTTCGATTCCGCCAACGGCGAACGCGCGCTGAAGACGCTTTACCGCGTCGCGGCGCTGGACGGTTTCGGCAGCTTCTCGCGGGCGGAATTATCGGCGGCCGGCGCGCTGGTCGGCTATCTCGAATTGACCCAGAAGGGAAAGCTGCCGGCGCTCAAGCCGCTTGCGCGCACGGGCGAGCGCACCTTCATGGCGATCGATGCGGCGACGCGGCGCAATCTCGAGCTGACGGAATCCCTCTCCGGCGGCGCCAAGGGCAGTCTGCTCGCCACCATCGATCTGACGGTCACGGCAGCAGGCGGGCGCGAATTGGCGGCGCGGCTGTCGTCACCCTTGACCGATCCGCGCGCCATCGCGGGGCGGCAGGACGCGGTCGCGCTGCTCGCGGGCGATGCCGAATTTCGCCGCAGCATTCGCGGGCATCTTCGCCGCGCGCCGGATCTGGCGAGGGCCCTGGCGCGCATTTCCGTCGGCCGCGGCGGCCCCCGCGATCTGGCGAGCATCCGCGACGGATTGAAGGTCGCACGCGCATTGCGGGACGCGCTTCCCGATGCGAACGATGCGCTCAAAGGACCGTTCGGCGAAATTGGCGAAGCGCGCGAGCATCTGGTTGCCGGCCTCGCGGAAACCTCCCGCCTGCACGATTCGCTCGATCATCTCCTGACCGCCGAGCCGCCTTACTTCGCGCGCGACGGCGGGTTCATCAAGGCCGGCGCGCATGCGCCGCTCGACGAGGTGCGCAGCCTGCGCGACGAGAGCCGGCGGGTGATCGCGACGCTTGAGGCGCGCTACCGCAGCGAAAGCGGCGCGAGCGGCTTGCGCATCAAGCACAACGGCATCCTGGGCTACTTCATCGAGGTGACGCCGCAGCATGCGGACAAACTGCAGTCCGGCGACAACCGCACACTGTTCCGCCATCGCCAGACCATCGGCACCGCGGTGCGGTTCACCACCGACGAGCTGGCGACGCTCGCCGCGCGCATTTCGCAAAGCGCCGATCAGGCGCTCGCCATCGAGCGCGAATTGTTCGAGCGGTTGTGCGCCCACGCGATCGATGCGGCGAAGGCGCTGTCGGATATCGCCTCCGCGCTCGCGCGGATCGATGTCGCCGCGGCGCTGGCCGAACTGGCGATCGAGCGGCGCTATGCGCGGCCCAGAGTCGACGACGGTCTCGACTTCAAGATCGTGCGCGGCCGCCATCCGGTGGTCGAAGCCGCGCTGAAGGCGGAGAACGCGAGTCCCTTTGTGCCCAACGATTGCGATCTGTCGGGGGACGGTGCGGGGCGGCTGTGGCTCGTCACCGGCCCCAACATGGCCGGCAAATCCACCTTCCTGCGCCAGAACGCGCTGATCGCGATCCTCGCGCAGATGGGCAGCTTCGTGCCGGCCGAGTCCGCCCACATCGGTATCGTCGACCGGCTGTTTTCCCGCGTCGGCGCCGCCGACGACCTCGCCCGCGGCCGTTCCACCTTCATGGTCGAGATGGTGGAGACGGCGGCCATCCTCAACCAGGCGACGGAGAAGAGTCTCGTCATCCTGGATGAGATCGGCCGCGGCACGGCGACCTTCGACGGGCTCGCCATCGCGTGGGCCACCGCCGAGCACCTCTGCGTGAGCAACAAGTCTCGCGGGATGTTCGCCACGCATTATCATGAGATGACGGCGCTCGCGGAGCGTCTGCCGTCGCTCGCCTGCGTGACCATGCGCGTCCGCGAATGGAACGATTCCATCGTGTTCCTGCACGAGGTAGCGCCCGGCGTGGCGGACCGTTCGTATGGCATTCACGTTGCCAAGCTTGCGGGGCTGCCGTCCGCCGTCGTCGGGCGCGCCGAAGACGTGCTGCGGGCGCTGGAAGAAGGCCGCGAAGGACACAAGCCGCTCGCCCGCATCGACGATCTGCCGCTGTTCGCCCCGCAACCCGCGGCGGTCATTTCAAAAGGCAGCGCTCTCGAACAGGCGCTGCGCGACATCTCCCCCGACGCCCTCACGCCCAAACAGGCCCTGGAACTGCTGTACGAGTTGAAGGGGAAACTTGGAGAGTGACTCAGTTGAAAGTCGTGCTCCCACCCTCCCCTTGAGGGAGGGTCGAAAAATTCGAGCGCAGCGAGAATTTTTCGGGGAGGGGTCTTTGCTTCGACAATGGAATTGACCCCTCCCCGAAATTTGCTACCGCAAATTTCGACCCTCCCTCAAGGGGAGGGTGGGGCCCAGTACATCAAACCTGGGTGGTGTCCTGCTTTAGCGACTCTCGAATCGCGTGGGAGATTGCGCCAATGACGAAATCGGAATCCTGCAGATCGGTGTTCCAGAACCGGAGAATCTTATATCCCCGGCTTTCGAGCCATTTGGTGCGGATGCGGTCGTATTGCGCTCGTGAATCCGCGTGATGGCTGCCATCCAGTTCGACGATCAATTTCGCGGCAGAGCAGTAGAAATCCGCTACATACGGACCAATGGGCTGTTGGCGGCGAAAGCGCAGGCCAAGGAGCCGCTTGTCGCGCAGGCAATGCCATAATTTGCGTTCGGCTTCCGTCGCGTTCTGCCGCAACTGCCGCGCTGCTTCGCGCTTCAGTTCCGTGCGGCGGAGGGTGTGCGGACGCGGCTTCGGCAGCATGACCCCTCCCCGAAATTTGCTACGCAAATTTCGACCCTCCCTCAAGGGGAGGGTTGGTCGTACCATCAGTTCACCGCCTTTGCGCCAGGTGAAGCTTACGCCGCATTGACGATGGCCCGCGCGGCGCACCATCGTTCGGCGCCGCTGGGGTAACCGTCATGATCTTGTTGAAGGATTCGCTGATCTGGGCCGCGCTTGCGGTTGCGCTAGTTTCCAACTGCGATGCGGCAGGCGCGCGCGCGGAGAAACTCACGCCGGAGCGCGTGTTCTCCGATCCCGCCATCGACGGGCCGCTCGCGCGCGACGTCCAGCTGTCGCCCGACGGGAGCCTTGTCACCTACCTCAAGGGCAAGCAAAGCGATCAGAACGCGCTCGATCTGTGGGCGGCGGACGCCAAAGGCGGGGCACCGTTCCGGCTGGTGGATTCCGCGGCGCTGGCGCCTAAAAAGACCGCGCTGTCCGAAGCGGAGAAGTCCCGGCGCGAGCGCATGCGCGTCAGCCAGCACGGCATCGTCGAGTATCACTGGGACGAGCAAGGCAAGGTCATCCTCGTTCCGCTCGATGGCGACCTCTATCTGGCCCAACGAAGCAGCGGCACGGTGCGCCGCCTCACCGACACGAAATCCGACGAAGTAGACTCGAAAATCTCGCCGAAGGGCCACTACGTGTCGTTCGTTCGCGATCAAAATCTCTATGTGATCGGCCTTGCGGACGGAAAGGAGAGCGCGCTCACCGCCGACGGAAAGGGGCCGATCTCGTGGGCGACCGCCGAATTCGTCGCGCAGGAGGAGATGGACCGGTACACCGGCTACTGGTGGTCGCCAGACGATTCGAAAATCGCACTGACGCGGGTGGACGAATCCGGCGTCGATATCATTCCGCGACTGGAGGTAAGCGAAGAAAAGCTCACTTCCGTCGATCAGCGTTATCCGCGTGCCGGGCGTCCTAATGCGATCCTCCGGTTGTATGTCGAGGATGCCCCCTCGGGCCGCCGCGTGCAGATGGACCTCGGACCGACAGACGACATCTATCTGGCGCGCGTCGAGTGGGCGAAGGACGGCGCCACGCTCTATGCCGAACGGCTGTCGCGCGACCAGCGCAGGCTGGACCTTCTCGCCTGCGATCCTTCCACCGGCACCTGCCGCGTTATCGTGCGCGAGACCTCGCCGCACTGGGTGGAACTCAGCGACGATTTCAAGCCGCTCGAATCGGGCAACTTCCTGTGGTCGTCCGAGCGGTCCGGCTATCGTCACCTCTATCTCTACGGCCGCGGCGGCGTTCTGAAGCGACAGATCACGTCTGGGGAATGGCCGGTTGCGGCAGTCGAGGGCGTCAACGAAGCCAAAGGCGACGTGATCTTTCGCGCGAGCATCGCCACACCCATCGAGCAGCAGCTTTATGCCGTCTCGTATCTCAAATCCGATTCGCCGCATGCCCTGACGAAGGGCCATGGCTGGTGGAGTGCCAAGGTGGCCAAAAAGGGCGGCACCTTCGCCGCCACCTATTCCGATCCGATGACGCCGCCGCGCACAGGTCTCTATGCGGCGGATGGAACATTCGTCCGGTGGATCGAAGAGAACAGGCTCGATGCCCACCATCCGTACTATCTCTATCTCGCGCGGCGGCGGGTTCCCGAATACGGCGTGCTCAAAGCAGACGATGGAACGCCGCTCCATTACGCGCTGTCGAAGCCGCCGGATTTCGATTCGAAGAAGAAGTATCCGGCAATTGTCGAAGTCTATGGCGGCCCCCACGTCCAATTCGTGCGGCGCGACTGGGGTTCAACGGCCGACCAGCTTCTGCTCGAGGCGGGATACGTTCTGTTCCGGCTGGACAACCGCGGCTCCGATAATCGCTCCGTCGCGTTCAAGACCGCGGTCGATCGCAAGCTCGGCAGCATCGAGACGCAGGATCAGCTTCAAGGCGTCCGCTTCCTGAAGTCGTTGTCCTATATCGATCCCGCCCGCGTCGCCGTTTCCGGCTGGAGCTATGGCGGCTTCATGACGCTCGAGTTGATGGCGGCAAAAGGCTCGGGCTTCGCCGCGGGCGCGGCCGGTGCCCCGCCTACCGACTGGAAGCTCTACGATACCTGCTACACAGAGCGCTATATGGGAACGCCGCAACAGAATCCCGCGGGCTACGCGCAATCCGATGTCCTGAATCGCCTTGGCGATCTGCGCGGCCGGCTTTTGATGCTCAAGGGTTTGTCGGACGACAACGTCATCCTTGCCAACACCACGCGATTGACCGCGGCGCTGCAAAAGCGCGGCGTGACCTTCGACATGATGGAATATCCGGGCGAGCGCCATGGCATCAACGGCAATCCTAAGCGGCTGCAGCTGTGGCGCACCTATCTGGAATTCTTCCGGCGCACGCTCGGCAGGTCGCACTAGAACGAGATCGGCTCGGTCAATCAACTTCACACCCTCCCCTTGAGGGAGG
>DIZC01000076.1 GCA_002429315.1 Alphaproteobacteria bacterium UBA6038 | reverse complement strand
AAAACCCGAGTCACGCTCTAGCCGCCATCGCTAGGTTCTTACGACCTGCCGCTCGTCTAGTTTGGGGCACAAGCCATGGCTTCACTTTTGTGGTGCCAATGCAAGGCGATCCCCAACCGCCAGCTGTTCCGGTAAATACCGGAACCATTTTTGTACAAAATGTCGGTCGCCAAAGTGCCCACAACGTAGAGGTCGTTCTAAATTATAGACCGCAGCATTTTCAGGTATGGCCGGCGCTACACTATGAAACAGCACAAACCCCGGAGCAGCATTTTATCATCAAGTTCCCAAATCTCGGGCCGCGCGAGTACACGACTGTCGAAATGCTAAGTGGAAATATGGAGTTGCCTTGGACGCTCAGGGTGCGCTCTCCGCTGGGGGAAGCAAAGAGGGTGAATTTCGCGCCGATGCGCGTGATGCCGGCTTGGTTCAATCGCAGCGCCGTGTTGCTCGTTCTGATCGGCATCTTTACGGCGACTTATTTCCTTATTCGCTTCATTGGTTTTGCTGCTGGACTTTCGCATTGATCAGCCAGATCGCGGCTGGTGGCGTGATTCCGTATGGCGTTGCGTAACGCGCCAGCACAGGGGAAATGGCTTCGCGAATTTTCCGGCGCGCCGCTTCGTCCAGCTCCGCGGCGGCGCGGGCGAGCGGGCCGATCGTCAGCGCTTCCGTCACGGCATCGTCCACCCCGGCGCCCAGGTTCACGGTCGTGTCGTGCGGTTTCACGACCACGTCCGCAAACCCCGCCTGCTCCAGAATCGAGCGCACGCGCTCGCCCTCGGCAAAGGCGAACGGACCGGGCGCGTGCGGGTCCATCGGCTCCTGCGGCGGCAGCAGATCGCGCGCGCCACTGTACGGTGCGAACGCCCACTCGTTTTCCTTGAAGGTTCGCCAGCAGACGAAGGCGAGCCGGCCATTGGGCGCCAGCGCCTCGCGAATATTCGCGAATGCGGCCACCGGATCGGCGAAGAACATCACGCCGAAGCGCGAGAAGGCGAGATTGAACATCGGCTGGAACTCGTAGGCCGAAGCATCGCCTTCGATGAACGCCACGTCGGCCATGGCGGCATGGGCACGGGCCTGCGCCACGGCGAGGTTCGGGGCGGAAATGTCGATGCCAGTCACCGCGCCGTGTGGCCCAACCCGTTCGCGCAACAGGAGCGCAGTGGTGCCGCCGCCGCAACCGATATCGAGCACGCGTTCGGCGGGCTTCGGCGCGGCGAACGCCATCAGCACCTCGGTGATAAGCCCCAGATGATGATCGATGCGGTCCTGCGCGGCTGCCCAGCGCTCGCCCGCCGGCCCGTTCCAGTATTCGACCTGCTGCGCGTTTGAGGCCTGGCTCATCGCGCCCCCTCCTTCGGCGGCGTAGTCGGCGCAACCATTGCCTTCAGATCGGCGAGGAAATTGCGGTCTGCGATCACCGGCGCGAGCTCGTTCGGAGTCAAGGCAATGTCCGCGACACACACCTGAGCTGCAGGCGGAAGGTTGGGCGATACGACTAAACCCTGTTTCGCATCCAGCCACAATTTGAGTTGCGTGCCGCCCTTCACATAACTTTGACAGGTCGGCGGCTTCTTCGCTGCGCCGTAATGCGCGCGGTACATCGCGAGCAACTGCGGTTCGACATTGGCATTAGCCTGCGGATCCGGGAGCACGCCGGGCTTGAAGACGGTCCTCCAGTCGAGCGCGGCACCTTTGGCCAGATCGATGGTGAGCGGGTCGGGCACATCCTGTTCGCGGTCCGCACCGCCGCAATACTCGCTCTGGCGGACGTCCAGGCTGAGGTAGCGGGGCGAAACGTAGCTCGCCGCCACGGCCACCTTGAACGACGGCTTTCCGTGCTTCACATGCGTGTCGCGAAAGGTGTTGAGGCATTCCATTCGCGCCGCGCGTCGCACGGCCTCGCGGTCCGCCAGGAGAGCGTTTACCCGCTTCTGGATGTCGGGATTTGGAAATGCAACCAACCGCGGATAGCGAAACGACGCGCCTTGACTGTGCATCGGCCGCACCACGACCGGCGAAGCCGCCGCGGCGTTGCCGGTGTGCAAGGCCGGCAGGATAAAGGCCGCCGCCAGTGCTGCGGTGGAAACCGGTCGCTTCATTTTGTCTGTCTCCTTTTCCGCATCGCCAGAGTGCGCAGGCGCAGCGCGTTGAGCTTGATGAATCCGGCGGCGTCTTTCTGGTCGTAGGCGCCCTTGTCGTCCTCGAACGTCACGAGGTCCTGCGAATAAAGCGAATAGGGTGAGGAGCGGCCCGTCACGATCACATTGCCTTTGTAGAGCTTGAGCCGCACCGTCCCGCTGACGAATTCCTGGCTCCTGTCGATGGCAGCCTGCAGCATCTCGCGTTCCGGCGCGAACCAGAAACCGTTGTAGATCAGCTCGGCGTAGCGCGGCATCAGCTCGTCCTTCAGGTGCGCCGCGCCGCGATCGAGGGTGATCGATTCCATCGCGCGGTGCGCCGCCAGCAGAATGGTGCCTCCGGGCGTCTCGTACACGCCGCGCGATTTCATGCCGACGAAGCGGTTCTCGACCAGATCGATCCGCCCAATCCCGTTCGCCTTGCCGAGTTCGTTGAGCCGCGTCAGCAGCATAGCCGGCGAAAGGGCCGCGCCATCGATCGAGACCGCATCGCCGCGCTCGAAACCAACCTCGACATAAGTCGCCTTATCCGGTGCTTCTTCGGGGGACACCGTGCGCTGATAGACGATGGAGTCTGGCTCGGCCGCCGGATCCTCCAGCACCTTCCCCTCCGAGGACGAGTGCAGCAGGTTGGCATCCACCGAGAACGGCGCCTCGCCGCGCTTGTCGCGCGGGATCGGAATCTGGTGCGCTTCCGCGAATTCCATTAGCTTCGTGCGGCTGGTTAAGTCCCATTCGCGCCACGGCGCAATCACCCGAATATCCGGTTTGAGCGCGTAATAGGCGAGTTCGAACCGCACCTGATCGTTGCCCTTGCCGGTGGCGCC
>DIZC01000077.1:847-35138 GCA_002429315.1 Alphaproteobacteria bacterium UBA6038 | reverse complement strand
TCGCCGAACAATTCGGACAATTCCGTTGCGCGCCGCCGCGGCGCTCCCAAAGGCAACCGCAATGCGCTCAAGCACGGCGGCCGCACGGCGGAGATGCTGGCGTTCCAGGCGGACGTCCGGCGGCTCACCCGGCGCGTCCGCGCGCACATCGCCTACGCCAAACTCCAGTTCGCGCTCCGCAAGCAGGCCCAACTAGGCGGCGAGGCGATCCTTGGCCGTGGCGAGGCGGCCGTCCGCCTTCACGTGACTGCCGGCCGCGGCGAGCCCGAACACCGGCATGTTGCCATACACGCATTCGAACTTGCCCGGCTCGACCAGATAGGTCTCGTGCCAGATGCCGACCGAGCCCTCGTTCATCAGCTCACGCATGTAGCGTCCCCAGGCGGGAAAATGCGCGCCTGCCTTGTCGCTGGAATAGGCGAGCAGGTGATCGAAGCTCTCCCAGTATTGCTGCGTGGTGATGTACGGCCAGGAGAGGTAGGTGCGGTACCACAAGAGCCCGCTGCCGGGGCGGGCCTCCAGCTCCTTCAGCATCGTCGGCATGGTCTTGAGGAACCAGAGCAGACGAGGCAGCGAGCGCAAGCGGTTGATCCGGGTGCCGATCAGAAACAGCACCACCGGCTTGTCGAGATGCGCGGTGAAGCGTCCCGGACGTATGGATTCCATCGGCCCCTGCCTTTCCCCGATCGTCGGCGGACACGCGCGGTACGATTCCGGCGCGGCAGTGGATCACGCTTTTCCGCCGGGCCCAAGCGCGGCCCGCCGGCCGGATCGTCAGGCCGGCTTCACGTGCTTGCGGATCCACTCCGCCAGTTCGCTCTCCGAAAACGCGCCCGACGCAACCGAAAGCATGACGAGGGTCGCCTCCGCCTGATCGGCGACAAGGCGATACCCGTTCAGGCGCAGGAACAGCGCGGCGGCGATGAACGCGATCCGCTTGTTGCCGTCGACGAAAGCATGGTTCTTCGCAAGGCCGAAGGCATAGGCAGCCGCCAGACGCGCCGGCTCGGTGACGCCCTCATATGCCAGCAGATTTTGCGCTCGTGCCAGCGCGGACTCGAACAGCCCTTCATCGCGCAAGCCTTCGGCACCGCCATGTTCGGCGATGCTTTCGCTGTGAAGGAGTTCCAGCGCCCGGCGATTGAGCCAGACAGGTTCGCTCATTTCGCCAGCGCCCGCAGCGTGTCGCGGTATTCCCGCATCACGGCGCGTCCCTCCTCGATCTGCCGTTCGACGTCTGCGTCGTACGGTGTGAGGCGGTATCCTCCGGGGGCGGAGATCACCGTCACGGTGTCGCCCTTTTCGAGGTTGAGATCGGCCAGCATTTCCTTGGGCAGGGTCACGCCCAGCGAATTGCCGATCTGGATGAGCTTGAGCCGAAAGTGCATTGGTCACGCCTCGTTCATACCGCTGTTATAACAGCAAGTTATAACACCTGTATGAACAATGCAAGAGCCGCGGCGGCCGCCTCAGTGGTGGAATTCCACCAGCGGGGCGTGGGAGCCCGCGAAATCGAAGCACGGCGTGCCAAGATTGGCGGTCGGCTTGTCAACCGCGCAGGGCTTTTCGATGGGAACGGCTGGCGCGTTCCGCCCGGCGATGACCGCATCGAAGGGCGAGGGTTTGGCGGGTCCCAGCGTCAGCGCCTGACCCTGCCCCTCCCACTTGTTCTCCAGGCAGTGCGCCTTCTCCTTCGGCGACAGCCGCTCGTAGTAGGCGCCGCTGCAATTGTAGAGATAACGGCCGAGCGCCCGGACGTCGCCTTGCGGCTCGGCCGGCCGTGCCGGCAGCGGGGCGGCAGGCGGCAGCAGCGTGATGGCGTGCGGCGGCAATTCCGGCGCGATGAAGCTAGGCGGCACGGCCTCGGAGGGTTGCAGCGGCGTCGGCCTGCGCTCCGGCGTCACCGGCAGGGTGATGATGATCTCGCGCGCGCCCAGCGCCTGCTCCAGCAGATGCGGACGGAACGCGGCCAGCAGGACGAGCAGCACGAGGACGTGGAGCAGCAGCACGGCCGCGCCGGCCGCCGCGCGGCGGATTCGCAACTCTCCAACCATCTGCTCTCCAGTGGCCGGCTCCCCCAGCGCCGACCGCCAGCCACGCCCGGCATTCTACGAGAAGGTGCGATAGCCCGCCATTGGTCTCCCGTTAATGTCCCGGTGGCCGCACTCCCGGACGCCGATCAGTGGATGACATCCAGAGTCTTGGGGTCGCCGTTGTTTGCGCGGATGCACTCGGTCCATGGCGACCGCCGTTCAGCTTGCGCCCTTGTACTCCAGAAGATCGCCGGGCTGGCAGTCGAGGGCGGCGCAGATCTTGTCGAGAGTCGAGAAGCGCATGCCCTTCACTTTGCCGGATTTGAGCAGCGACAGATTGGCCTCGGTGATGCCGATGATCTCGGCCAGTTCCTTCGAGCGCATCTTCCGGCGGGCCAGCATGACGTCCAGATTGACGACGATCGCCATCACACGAAACTCGCGATTTCGTCGGCCACGCGGCGTGCTTCCGCCATCACCCGCGCGATCACCAGCACGACCCCCGCCATGAACAGATAACTGATGTCGTGGGAGGTGAGCGTCAGGCTGATCTCGCGATGTCCCGGCGGATTGCCGAGGCTGAGCAGGTAGGAAATCGGCGCTTCGGCCACGAAGGCCACTAGCACCTGCACAAACATCAGTGCGGCGATCCGGCTCAGGCTGCGCAAGGCGGCTTCGGTGAACACCGCCCCGCGCGCATACGAGAGAAACAGCCAATACAGTTCGATGAGTGCCCACATCACCAGGAGCGTGGGGATGAGGTCCACGGCGAAGGCGGCGAGCCGGTCGCCGAACGGAATGGCGCTCGAAACGAGGTGCCCCAGATGGTGGGCTTCGAATACCCCCACGGCATTCAGCGTATCCGGCAAGAGGAACGTGCCGGCATCCAGGAGCAGGTAGATGACGGCTCCGGCCAGCGACAGCCACGCCATGATGCGGCTCAGTCGTGTCAGTTTGGGAGAAACCGCTGCATTCGCCATGGAAGCCTCCAGCCAAGGGAGGCATACTGTCTTACACCGATAAGTTTCTGTCAAACGATAAATATCATTCGAGGGCAATGGTCACCTGGAGGCCATCCAGGTCGGGGCCGCAGGTGATCTGGCACGACAGCCGGGAGTTCGGCTCCACTGCCAGTGCCATGTCCAGCATGTCGGTCTCGGCATCGGATTTGGGCGACAGCTTTTCCAGCCAATCCTCCGCGACATACACATGGCAGGTGGCGCAGGCGCAGGCGCCGCCGCATTCGGCGGTGATCGGCAGCCCGGCATCGCGCAGAATCTCCATCACGCTCCAGCCGTCGCGGCCTTCGAGGGTATGCGTTTCGCCCTTGCGATCCGTGGCAATGATCTTCATGCCACGCCGAGCTTCTTCTGTAGGCTCGACGACGACGTCGTGTACTGGAAGCGCAGCTTCTCGTTCGGCCGACAGATGTGGAACGCGGCCTGCGCCATTAGCGCCGCTTCGTGAAAGCCGCAGAGAATCAGCTTCAGCTTGCCGGGGTAAGAGTTGATGTCGCCGATGGCGAAGATCCCCGGCGTCGAGCTCTCGAACTTCGCAGTGTCCACCGGGATGAGGTCTTCATGCAGGTTGAGGCCGAACTCGGCGATCGGCCCGAGCTTAATCGTGAGACCGAAGAACGGCATGAAAGTATCGCAGGCGTGCCGCCATTCGCGCTTGTCGGGGCTGGCGAGCGTCACCTCCTCCAGCATGCCGTTCGCGCCGTGCAGCGCCTTCACGCTGGCGATCTCGAAATTGATTTTGCCGTGCGCGGCCAGCTCGCGCATCTGGTTGACGCTGTGCTGCTGCGCGCGAAACCCGTCGCGGTGATGCACCAAGGTCAGCTTGTTGGCGATCGGCGCGAGGTTGATGGTCCAGTCGAGCGCAGAATCGCCGCCGCCGGCAATGACGATGTCCCGGCCGCGGAACGCGTCCATCTTGCGCACGGAATAGAAGACCGATTTGCCTTCATACGCGTCGATCCCCGCGATGGGCGGTCGCTTGGGCACGAAGCTTCCCGCGCCTGCCGCAATCACCACGACGGGCGCGATGATCTCGGTGCCCACATCCGTCTTCAGCCGCCAGCGGCCGTCCGCCAGCCGGTCGAGACCGCTGGCCATCTCGCTCAAATGAAACTCCGGTGCGAAGGGCTTGACCTGCTGCAGCAACCGGTCCGTCAGCTCTTGGCCGGTGACGATGGTAAGCCCGGGGATGTCGTAGATCGGTTTCTCCGGATACAGCTCCGTGCACTGGCCGCCCGGCCGGTCGAGGATATCGATCAGGTGCGCCTTCAGGTCGAGCAAGCCGAGCTCGAACACGGCGAACAGGCCGATCGGGCCCGCACCCAGTATCGCCACGTCGGTTTCGAACCTGCCGGCCATCAGCAATTCCACATGTCCAGGATGTACGATCCCGCAAAAAGGGCGCCCTTATATGGGGAAGTGGGCAGCGCAACAATGCGCGTCAAGCCGCAGCACCGGCGCGGATTTTAGCCGCCCAGATAGGCCTGCACGAACCGGTGGACTGCCTCGGCGCGGGCCTTAAGCGCCACCAGCGCGGCGAGCGCCTCGGCGTTTTGAAGCGAAAGGTCGAGCGGCTCCGCCTCGGCGGCCACGTCGGCAAGGGCAAAGGCGCCGATCCCGCGGGCGGCGCCTTTCAGCGAATGGGTGATGTACCGCCAGGTCTTGGCGTCGCGCATGTCCAGCACCGACTGAAGCTGGCCCATCAGCTCGGCCGATTGGCCGACGAACAGCTGCAACACTTCGGCGTTGAGCGTTTCGTCTCCGCCGGTATAGCGGGCAAGGTGCGTCAGATCGACAGGCTGTCGCTCGGCAGCGGACATGGATTGCCTCCCGGCTGCCGAGTATCCGGCCCAAGGGCAAACAGGCCGTTAACCGCCGCCTTAAGGAGTCCATCCCCCTGGGAACGGCGATGCGCCGAACAGGTGCGGGTGGGCGAACAGCAATGCGATGAACACCAGCAGCGCGACCCAGAATCGCCAGCCGAGACTCTCGCTGAGGTGAAGCGCGTTTCGACCGGAGAGCACCGCGGCGAACGGCACATTGGATGTTCTTGCGGCGAAGGATTGCCATGCGGGTCCCAGTTTCCGCCGCCGCTTGGCATCGATAGCGAATGTGCCGGCCAGCGCCACCACGAAAAACGTGCTGAAGAAGATCACCCCAGCGAGGTCGCCATTGGCGAGGAGGTGGAAGCCCGACCACAGGACGATGCCCCACAGGAACGGGTGGCGCGTGATGCGCAACACGCCGCGGATGGCGCCTTCCTTCCCGATTGCGCTTTCCTGCTGGACCGCGGTCGGGTTGCGAATCAGCAAGCCTTGCATGCCGAGCAGGAAGGCAAGCGCGACAACAATGATCCCAAGATCGCGCACATGGCCGAGATCGTAGAGGACGCGATTCTCCGGGCTTGTGTGGGCGGCATTGTAGGCAATGATCAGCCACACGAGGATCGCGAGAGAGGCGAGCGAGAACAGGCCGAGATATGGCCGCTCGCCGATCGCGCCGGTGATCGCATCGCGCAGGCGGGTGCCGGAAATCAGAAGGTGGATCGCGAGAAACGCGACCGCGGCTTCCATCAGCATCGTCATCGAGCCCTCCCCAAGGTTCGCGCGGGCCCCCGTGTTCCGTCGACGCGGAGCAGCCCCGGTCGAAAGCTAATGGGAGCGGCTCGCTGCATCCAGACCGTCCTGGCGCCCAGAACCGCCTTTCTTGGGATTAAAGCGCGATCCCCTTGTTTTTACTCGCGATTGCAGCCCGATTTGGTTAAGCTCCGGCGTTGCGTTGAAGGGGTGTGCCGTGGCGTTCACCGGATCCGAGCGTAATTCCCCCGTGTTGCTGCCGTCGGCGGAGAGTGCCGCCGAGCCGGCCGAGCGCCGGCTGCGCTCCACCCCTGCGGGCATCGGCGCGCTCATTTTTGCCATCACGCTCGGTGCTTTCTGGATGGGTGCCGCCGCGGCCTATGTGTGGGGCTATTTCGGGCCAGGTGGTTTGTCGGCGCTCCCCGTCCAGGAACTGGCGCTGGTCGCCTTTGCGATGTTCGCCCCACCGGTCCTCATTGTCGTGTCCGCCTGGGCCTTTGGGCGAGGCCAGGCCATGGCCATTGCGGCCGACGCCCTCGTTACGGCCACCGACCAGCTGTTCTCCGCCGACGAAACCGCATCGCGGACGGCTGCCCGGCTCGGTCGCACGGTCCGTCGCGAGTTGGACGCGCTGAATGCCGGCCTCGACGGTGCCTTCACCCGCCTTCGTGCGCTGGAATCGGTGCTCGAAACCCAGATTTCGGCTCTCGACGAAGCATCCGCCCGCGCCGATGTCCGCGCAGAGACGGTGGCCGCGCGGATCGGCAGCGAACGCGAGCGCATCGACGGCATGGCCGCGTCCCTGACCGACAGCGCATCGCGGGCCAGCGAACTCGTGGCCGGCCGCACCGCGCAGCTGAAGGCGATGGTCGAGTCGGCGGAAGGCACCTTGAAGACGGCCGGTCAGCTGCTCGAAACACAGGCGACAAGCTTCCGCACCGCGGCGCAAACCGCCGCCGAAGCGCCGCAAGCCGCTGCCGTCGAACTGGACAAGCAGGCCAAGCGCATCGAAACGGTGTCCGATGCGGCCATGGCGCGGGCGGAGTTCCTGCTTGGCCGGCATGAGCGCCATCGCGTCGCCATGAGCGAGCTCCTGCAGCGGCTCAAGGACGAAGGCGGCGTTTTCGAATCCACCCTCAACCAGCAGCGCGCGGCGCTTGAACAGGCGATCGGTGCGCTCAGCGGCCAAGCCAAAGTGTTCGAGACCATGGCGAGCGAGACGGAGCGTCAGCTCGAATCCATCATGTCGGCAGGGGCGGCGCGGGCGACGCAGCTGACGGCCAGTTTCGGGCGCGAAGCGGAGCGGGTGAAAGAAATTTGCGAAATGGCAGGCGCCACGCTCTCCAAGCTCGTCACGTCGCTGCACGATGCCGGCGCGGGAGCGCAGGCCCTGATCGGCGAAACCAGCGCGGAAGCCAAATCGAACGCCAAAGCTCTGGTGGGCGAGGCGATGGCGGAGTGTCAGAAGCTGGTGCGTATCGCCGGCGATCTCGCGTTGGAAACTGATACCCTCCGGGATTCACTCACCAAGGCTGCCGCAGAGGTGGAAAAACACCTGCTTTCTCTGCCCGGCATTGCCCAGCAGGAAGCCGTTCGCGTCCGTGAAATGGTGCGAACGGAAACCGAGGAACTGCTCAACATCTCCGCGCGCACGCTCTCCACGATCCATTCCCGCAGTTCGGGACGCGCGCCGCCGCAGCCGCCGCAAAGCGAGCCGGAGCCCGACCCGGAGAACGCAGGACTTCTCGGCATGGCGCGCAGGCTCGCCCAGCGGCCGAAGAAAAAGGAGCCGCCATCGGAGCCGAAATCGTGGGAGATGAGCACGCTGCTGTCCGCTGTGGATTCCGGCGAAGGGAAAGTCCGCGAGCTGAAGCCGGCCGCCGCGGCCGCGCTCGGCGCGCTGGAGGCCGCACTTTCCGACATCGCCGTCGATCTCGACGCCATCAATGTGAACAGCGCGCCCGATGAAGAAGATTGGCGGCGCTACCTGGCCGGCGACCGCACCGTGTTTGCCCGCCGCATCGCAGACGCCATCGACGAGACCGCCATCACGCGCATCGCCACGCTGAACCGGGAGAATGCGCGATTCCGCGACGCTGCCGCCACCTACATCGCCGAGTTCGAAGCGCTGCTGCAGCGCGCCCGCGAGGGCGACAATGGCGGCCTGTTGGCTTCGACATTGCTGAGCGCGGACACCGGCAAGATTTATCTCGCGATCGCCTACGCGCTCGGCCGGTTATCATCCTGATCGTCTGAGGCGCGCGGCATAGAAGCCGTCCATCCCGCCCTGTTCCGCGAGATGACACGGCAGGGTGTGCAAATCGCCGTCGCGGATCAGGTCCGCCATTCCGAACACCTCGTCCGCAGCGATGGGCTCGCGACGAAACTCGGGACGACGCGCGAGAAACGCCGCGACCTGTTCGGCTCCATCCTCCGGTTCGAGGGAGCACACGGCGAACACCAGCACGCCGTTGTCGGCCACCATGTCGGCCGCCACGTCGAGCAGTTCGGCGGCGGCATCGGCGCAGGTGTTCACGTCGGCGGCATTCTTGATCCACGGCAGATCGGGATGGCGGCGGATGGTACCGGTGGCGCTGCACGGCGCATCGAGCAGCACGAAGGGCGCGCGCTCCTTCGGCGTAAAGTCCCGCACATCGGCTTCGATGGGTTCGGCAGCCAGATGCAAGCGTTCCAGATTCTGCTTCAGCCGCTGCAGGCGCGCGGGATCGCGATCCACGGCGATCACCTGCGCGCCGGCCGCCGCCAGTTGCGCGCACTTGCCGCCGGGGGCGGCGCAGAGGTCGATTGCTGTCGCGTCGCGCACGTCCCCCAGCAGTCGCACCGGGAACGTGGCGGCGAAATCCTGCACCCACCATTCGCCTTGCGCATAGCCCGGCAGGTCGTCTACCCGGCCGGCGTCCTGGAGCCGCACAACACCGCCGGGCAGCGTGAATCCATCCGGCAGAATTGACGCGTTGGCCTTCAGTTGAATATCGAGCGGCGGCGTAGCCAGATGCGCGTGAGCGATCGTCCGGGTGGTCTCTTCGCCATAGGCATCGCACCAGCGCGACCACAGCCAATCGGGCGTGTTCAGCCGCGGGGCATCCTGCGCAGCGATGATAGCTTCGCCTTCGCTCGCAATCCGCCGCAGCACCGCATTGATCAGCGGCTTGAAGTGCACCGCTTTCCCATCGCGCGCCGCAAGCTCGTTGGCGCCGTCTACAGCAGCATGGGCGGCAACCTTGAGGAACACCAGCTCGCAGGCGCCGGCGAGCAGGATTTCCAGTGTCGGGCCTGAGCGATGCTGCGGCGGCATCTTCGGCACGAACGCATGCAGCAGCGCCTGAAGCTGTCCCAATCGTCGCAGCGTTTCGGTCGCAATGGCGCGCGCAAATCCCGCGTCGCGCGGTTCGAGCTGCGCCGTGCCGAGAACGGACTCCGTCGCGTCGTCGAGCGGCCGGCGCTTGCGTAGGACGTCGCCGAGAATGGCTTGGGCCGCGGCGCGCGCCGGAATGCCGGCGGCAGGTCGGCGTGCCACCTCAGTCCCAGGGGCCGGGCTTGGGCGCCTGCCCCATTTCCGTTGCCATCGCCTTCAGCCGCGCGATGCGCTCTTCGGTGGACGGATGGCTTGCGAACAATCCCGACAGTCCGCCGCCATGCAGCGGATTGACGATGAACATGTGCGCGGTGGCCGGATTGGCTTCGGCCTCCGGATTCTCGATTCGCTCGGCGGCGGATTCGATGCGCTCGAGCGCCGATGCCAGCCACAGCGGCCGTCCGGAAAGGACCGCGCCGGAGCGGTCGGCCTCGAACTCGCGCGACCGGCTGATCGCCATCTGCACCAGCATGGCGGCAATCGGCGCCAGGATGGAAACGAGAATTACGCCGACGAAGCCGAGCGGATTGTTGCGCCGCCCGCCGCCGAGGAAAAACGCGAAGTTCGCCAGCATCCCGATCGCGCCGCCGACGGTCGCCACGATCGTCATCGTGAGCGTGTCGCGGTTTTTCACGTGGCTCAGCTCGTGCGCCAGCACGCCGGCGAGCTCTTCCTTGCTGACGCTGCGCAGCAAACCGCTGGTGGCGCAGACCGCGGCGTGCTCCGGGCTGCGGCCTGTCGCGAACGCGTTGGGCTGGTCGTTTTCGGCGATGTACACTTTGGGCATCGGCAGGCCGTCGGCTTCCGCGAGCTGCCGCACGATGTGCACCAGGTCCGGCGCGGTGGTTTCGTCGACGGCCCGCGCGCCATACATCGACAACACCATCTTGTCGGAATTCCAGTAGGCAAACAGGTTGGTGCCGGCCGCGAACAGGAACGCGATCGCCATGCCCGGCCCGCCGCCAATAAGATATCCTACGGCGATGAACAGACCGGTCAGGAACGCCATCAGAATGCCGGTGCGGAACAGGTTCATTGTCTTTTCTGCCCAGAGCCTAAGTGAAGAAGCAGCTTTGATGTAGGGTTGCGCCCATGTCGGTCAAGAACGCCAAAGCCGAGATCGCCGCCCGTATCCGCGAGGCGGGCAAGCGCGCCAGGGCCGAAGCCGAGGCGCGGCGGGCGGCGGAGCACGCTGCGGACCTGCCAAAAGAGGTAAACGGCCCCAGGCTGCCAGAACCCACGCGCTACGGCGACTGGGAACGCAAGGGCATCGCCTCGGATTTCTAGTCCGGGCTTGATCCCGGCGGACGCAAAGTCCATCTAAGGAGACCCCGGAACCGGAACCGCGCATGTTTATTCAGACCGAATCCACGCCCAATCCGGCGACCCTGAAATTCCTGCCCGGCCGCGAGGTGATGGGCGAAGGCGCGGTGGCCGACTTTCCGGACAGCGAAGCTGCGGCGCGATCGCCGCTGGCCGCGGCGCTGTTCGAGATCGACGACGTGTCGCGCGTCTTCTTCGGTTCGGACTTCATTTCCGTCACCAAATCGGATGGCGACTGGCGCCACCTGAAGCCGCCCATTCTCGGCGCCATCATGGAGCATTTCACCCGCGGAATTCCGCTGATCGAACGGCCCGCCGAGGAAACGCCGGAAGAGCAGGAGAGCTTTTCCGAAGAGGACACAGAGGTGGTGGAGCAGATCAAGGAACTGCTCGACACGCGGGTGCGCCCCGCCGTGGCCGGCGACGGCGGCGATATCATCTTCCGCGGCTTCGACGGCAAGACCGGCATCGTGTCGCTCTACCTGCGCGGCTCCTGCGCCGGTTGTCCCTCTTCGGTGATCACGCTCAAGAACGGCATCGAGAACATGCTGCGCCACTACATTCCCGAAGTGAGCGCGGTCGAAGCGGTCTGAGTGCGCCTGCGCCATCCATGAAAATTCTCGCGGTGGATACCGCGCTCGGCGCCTGCTCGGTTGCCGTGCTCGACGGCGATGTTGTGCGTGGCCACCGGCTTGAGGCGATGGAGCGCGGCCATGCCGAAGCGCTGGCGCCGATGGTGCAATCGGTGATGGGCTCAGCGAAGCTGACATTCGCGGAGCTCGAGCGTCTCGGGGTCACCACCGGCCCCGGCACCTTCACCGGCCAGCGCGTGGGGCTCGCGTTCATGCGGGGGCTTCGCGTCGCGCTGAAGCGGCCATTGATCGGGATCACGACCTTGCAGGCCATGGCGGCTGCCGCGATGGAGGAAACCGGCGCGCCGTTCGGCGCCGCCTTGCACGATGCCAAGCGCGGCGAAGTGTATGCTGGGCTCTATTCGCACGACGCAGCGCTTATCGAGCCGGTTCTGCTGTCTCTTGAAGATGCCGTGGCCGCGATCCGCCAGGACATGCAACACCACGATCAGCCGCTCGCCATTGCCGGAACGGCTGGAGCCGCTACGGCCGAGGCTTATCGGCGGTTGGGCGGACAGGCGTTCGTCTCATCCATTCTCCACCCCGACGCGCTGTGGGTCGCAAAGCTTGCGCAGCACGCGCCGGCGCCGGTGGACGCCCCACGCCCGCTCTATCTTCGGCCAGCGGATGCGCGCCTGCCCGCGCGGCCCGCGTGATGCCGGTTCGTCCGGCAAGCGGAACCGATGCTCCGGAAATCGCGTCGCTTCACGCCCAATGTTTCGCGGAGGCCTGGACCGGCGAGGCGTTTGAGCGACTGCTGCAGTCGGAGAATGTCTTCGCGCTCCTGGCGCGCGAAGCGAGCAGCAACCGGGCGACGGGGTTTATCGTCGTGCGGGTCGCCGCCGATGAGGCCGAAATCCTCTCGCTTGGGGTGGCGCCCCGGTGCCGCCGCCGTGGCTTGGCCCGCGAACTGGTGCTGGCCGGCGCCGCAACGGCATTGGGCCGCGGCGCCCGCGAGCTGTTTCTCGAAGTGGGCGTGGACAATGCCGCCGCCTGCGGGCTTTACCGGCAGCTCGGATTTGAAGAGCGTGGCCGCCGCCGCGGGTATTACGCGCGCCGCGAAGCGCCTTCGCAGGACGCCCTCATTCTGTGCCGCGCACTGCCCATTGCCGCATGGGAATCGGGCGCGAACTCCACTAGTCTTCCGGCATGAGGTCGGGCGGATGATGACGCGGATCGAGAAGCTCTGCGCCGAAAAGGGCTTGCGGATGACCGATCAGCGCCGCGTGATCGCGCGCGTGCTGTCGGACGCAAGCGATCATCCGGATGCGGAGGAGCTCTATCGCCGCGCCGCCAGCCTCGATCCGCACATCTCCATTGCCACCGTCTATCGCACGGTGAGGCTGTTCGAGGATGCCGGCATTCTCGAGCGGCACGATTTCCGCGACGGCCGCTCGCGCTATGAGGAGGTCCCGGACGCGCACCACGATCACCTGATCGACGTGCAGACCGGCCGCGTCATCGAGTTCCGCAACGAAGACATCGAGCGCCTGCAGCGGCGGGTTGCGGAAGAGCTTGGCTTCGAACTGGTCGATCACCGCCTCGAACTTTACGCGGTGCCGAGAAAGCCGAAGCCGTCCGGCGAGCACTGAGGGATCGATGCAGTCGCTGCGCGCCGCAACGCTCCTTTTCATTTTCCTTGTCGCGACGTTGGTTGGCATTCCCTGGCAGTCGAGCGCGCTGCGCTTCAATCTCCCGCGGCGCAAGACCTTTCCGCACCGCTATCACGGCTGGCTGTGCCGGTTGTTCGGCATCCGCGTCACGGTGATCGGCAAGCCGTTCCAGGATCGCGGCGTGCTGATGCTGGCGAACCATACGTCCTATTTCGACATCCTGATCCTCTCCAGGACCGCGCGGGTTTCTTTCATCGCGAAGCAGGAGGTGGGGAGCTGGCCGTTGTTCGGCACGCTGGCCCGGCTGCAGGAAACTGTGTTCGTCGAGCGCGAGCGCCGCAGCCAGACGGCCGCCGCGCGCGATCGCATTCGCGAGCGGCTCAAGCAGGGCGACGCGCTGGTGCTGTTCCCCGAAGGCACCTCCAGCGACGGCAATCGGGTGCTGCCGTTCCGCAGCGCGCTGATGGGTGCGGCGGAAATCGAAATCGGTGCCGATGGGCAGGGGCTGGTGCAGCACGTGCCGGTGCAGCCGGTGTCCGTCAGCTATGTCGGGCTGCACGGACTCCCCATGGGACGAGAGAACCGGCCGCTGTTTGCCTGGTACGGCGACATGGAGCTGGTTCCACATCTGTGGGAAGCACTGAAGACGGGGCCCATCGACGTGGTGGTGGAGTTTCATCCGCCGATGACCGTGGATTCGGCCGGCGGCCGTAAAGCGCTGGCCGTGGTTGCCGAGGCGGCGGTGCGGGCGAGCCAAGCCCGCGCGCTGGCCGGCGCCTATTGGGACGTGCCGCGCGCGCCCGCTCCGGAGCGGCCCCGGCGCGCCGCGAAACTGGCGAAGGCGCCGGCGTGAACGCCTCGGTTGCCAGCCAACGACCCATCGCGCATAACGCCCGGCCCGAACGGCTTTCATTCATGAAGAAGCTTTTCATCAAGACCTACGGCTGCCAGATGAACGTCTATGATTCCGCGCGCATCGCGGATCTTCTGGCGCCGCTTGGCTATGTGACGGCGGATGGTCCGGAAGAGGCGGACATGGTGGTGCTCAACACCTGCCACATCCGCGAAAAGGCGGCGGAGAAGGTCTATTCCGAACTCGGCCGCTTGCGCCGGCTGAAAGAGCGGAGGGCCGAGTGCGGCGCACCCATGCTGATCGCGGTGGCGGGATGTGTCGCGCAAGCGGAAGGCGAGGAGATGGCGCGGCGGCAGAGCGCGGTCGATATCGTCGTCGGACCGCAATCGCTGCATCGCATTCCCGAAATGGTCGCCCGGGTGGAACGGCGCCAGGGCCGCGCGCTCGAAACCGACTTCGCCCCGGAGGAGAAGTTCGATTCTCTGCCGGATGAGCGGCGCGCCGACGGGCCGGCTGCGTTTCTCACGGTGCAGGAAGGTTGCGATAAGTTCTGCACCTTCTGCGTGGTGCCCTACACGCGCGGCGCGGAGTATTCGCGGCCCGTCGCGCAGATCGAAGCCGAAGCGCGGCGGCTGGTCGAGCGCGGCGTGCGCGAGATCACGCTGCTCGGCCAGAACGTCAATGCCTATCGTGGCGAAGGGGCGGACGACGAGGCATGGAGTCTCGCGCGTCTACTGCGGCACCTCGCCGAAATCGATGGTCTTGACCGGCTGCGCTACACCACCAGCCATCCGCGCGACATGAGCGAGGCTCTGATCGAAGCCCATCGCGACCTCGCCAAGCTGATGCCTTACCTGCATCTGCCGGTGCAGTCGGGTTCGGATCGCGTGCTGGCGGCCATGAATCGCCAGCACACCCGCGCCCATTATCTGCGCCTGATCGAGCACGTTCGCGCCGCGCGGCCTGATATTGCGCTCTCCTCGGATTTCATCGTCGGCTTTCCGGGCGAGACCGACGACGATTTCGAGCAGACGATGGAGCTGGTGCGCGCGGTCGGCTACGCGCAGGCGTTCTCGTTCCAATACAGCCCGCGGCCCGGCACGCCTGCCGCAATTCGCAAGCAGATTCCGGACGAGGTGAAATCTGCCCGGCTGCAAGCATTGCAATCTCTGTTGGCTTTGCAGCAGCGTGCTTTCGCCCAATCCTGCGAAGGATCGGTCATGTCCGTGCTGTTCGAGAAGCCGGGACGCAAGCCGGAGCAGGCCGTCGGCCGCTCGCCGTATCTGCAGCCTGTCCATGTGGACGGTGCGGAGCACCTGATCGGCGCCATCGCGGACGTGCGCATCGAGCGAGCGCTGCCGAACAGCCTGAGCGGATCGCTCCTGCGGGCGCCTCGCGCGCAAAGGGTGGCGGCGCATTGAGTCCGTCGCGCGCTCAACATCGCAAATCCGCGCGTGAGCAGGTGACGCTTGAATTTCCGAACAACGTCTTTCTGCCGGCGCTGGGCGGAGCGCACCAGAAGAATTTCGTGCGGCTGGAGCAGAAGCTGGGCGTCCGCGTCGCCACCCGCGGCAATCTCGTGGCGGTCGAAGGGTCGCCGGATTCTCGCGAACGCGCCGCGTCCGTTTTGCGTGCGCTGTATGCCCGCCTGGAAGGCGGCGAAGATATCGGCGCAGCCGAAGTCGACGCCGAGATCCGCTTTGCGTCGCACGAGCAGCCGAAAGCCGCCGACGGCGATTTTGGCACCCCTTCGGTGAAGACAGCTCCCGGACGCACGGTGCGCGCCCGGTCGCCCGCGCAAAGCGCTTATCTGGATTTGATGCGCACGCATCCGCTGGTGTTCGGGGTCGGGCCGGCGGGCACCGGCAAAACCTATCTGGCGGCCGCCTTTGGGGCTCACCTGTTGTACGAGCGTCGCGTCGAACGACTGGTGCTGTCGCGGCCGGCATTGGAAGCCGGCGAGCGGCTGGGTTTTCTCCCGGGCGACATTCGCGAGAAGATCGATCCCTATCTTCGCCCGCTTTACGACGCGCTGTTCGAGACCTTGGGCGAGCAAAGCCTGAAGTTGATGGAATCCGGAGTCATCGAAGTGGCGCCGCTCGCTTTCATGCGGGGCCGCACCCTGTCGCGCGCGTTCGTGATCCTCGACGAGGCGCAGAACTGCACCTCCGCGCAGATGAAGATGTTCTTGACGCGGCTCGGCGAAGACAGCCGCATGGTGGTGACCGGCGATCCGTCGCAGAGCGATCTTCCGGGCGGCCGCGGCCAGGGGCTGGAGGAAGCGCTGGCCATCCTGAGCGACGTCGAAGGCGTGGCGGTGGCGCGGTTCAGCGAGAAAGATGTCGTGCGTCATGCGCTGGTCACGCGCATCGTGCGCGCCTACGCCGACAACGAAGAACCCCGTCTCCCGCCGCACTACCGCAAAGCGAAAGACAGCGGCACGTGAACCGGCAGGACATGCACGCGCGCTCCGCCCCCCGGCAGATCGAAGTGCTGCTGGAAGAGCGGGAATGGCGCCGGGCCGCGCCCGATATCGCAGCCCAGATCAGGCGAGCAGCCGGTTTGACTCTTGGCCGTGCCGGTCGCGCCGCCGTCCCGCTCACCGTTCTGTTGACGAACGATGAGCGCCTCCGCGCGCTCAATCGGACGCATCGCGGGAAGGGCAAGCCGACCAACGTGCTGTCCTTTCCCACAGTGCCCGGATCGGACTATCTCGGCGACATCGCCATTGCTTTCGGCGTTGCCCGGCAGGAGGCAGAGGCCGCGGGAAAGCCGCTGGCCGGCCACGCCGTCCATCTTGCGGTGCATGGCGTGCTGCACCTTTTGGGCTATGATCACGCAAACGCCCGCGAAGCCGAGGCAATGGAAGCACTCGAAACGGAAATTCTGGCGGAGATCGGAATTCCCGATCCTTACCGGCGGCGCGGCTGCGCAGCCTGATCGAGATGTCTGCTCCGCAATCATCCAGCTCTCTGCGCGAAAACGGCCGTGCCTTCTCTTCCTTTCTCCGGCGGCTGCGCCAGGCGCTCCGCCACCGTCACGGCGATTCGATCCGCGAGAGCCTCGAAGAGGTGATCGAGGAGAGCGAACGGCAGAATCCGGCGCTGGCGCGCCGCGAGCGGGTGATGCTCGCCAATCTGCTCAAATTCGGCGAGCTTCGGGTGGACGACGTGAAGGTCCCGCGCGCCGACATCGTCGCGGTGGACGAATCGATTTCGATTTGCGAGTTGGTGGCCAAGTTCCGCGAGGCGCAGCACTCGCGCCTGCCGGTCTATCGCGAAACCCTGGACGATCCGATCGGCCTCGTCCACATCAAGGATGTGATGGGGCTCGGCGAACTGGGGCCGGACGGCATCATGCGCTGGCCTGAGGTGCCGGTGGCGCAGGTGAAGCGGGAGATCCTCGTGGCGCCTCCCTCGATGCCGGCCAGCGATCTGCTGGTGAAGATGCAAGCCACCCGCATTCATCTCGCGCTCGTCATCGATGAGTATGGCGGCACCGACGGACTGGTCTCCATTGAGGATCTGGTCGAGGAAATCGTCGGAGACATCGGCGACGAGCACGACGTGGACGAAGCACCGCAACTGACCAAGCTGGACGACGGCGCGTACGAAGCCGCGGCGCGCCTCGATCTGGAGGATTTTACCGAGCAGACGGGAATCGTGCTTGAGCCGCCCGATCCCGAAGAGGACGTCGATACGCTGGGCGGCTTGGTGGTCTCGCTCATCGGGCGCGTGCCGCAGCGGGGCGAGATCGTGAGCCATGGCGGCTTCGAGTTTGAAGTGCTGGAAGCCGATCCGCGCCGCATCAAGCGCCTGCGGTTGCGCCCGCCGGCGCCGCCGCAAATCGCCGGCGCATGAGGCCACCGTCCTTCAGCGCGGTCGAACGCGCCTGCGCCGGCGCCGCCAACGCGATCCGCGAGATGGGTGGCTGGCACAGTGCGGCACTCGCCTTCTTCAGCGGGCTGCTGTCCGCGCTCGGCTTTGCGCCGTTCGGCATTTTTCCGCTGCTGCTTCTGTCGTTTGCCGTGCTGGTGCTGCTGCTGGATGGTGCGCAAGCCGGTGCGCGGCCGGTCTGGCGCAGCGCGCTGATCGGGTGGGCATACGGCTTCGGGCAGTTTCTCGCCGGCCTTTACTGGGTGGCCTATGCCTTCCTGGTCGATCCGCTGCAGCACGCCTGGCAGATTCCTTTCGTTGCGCTGCTGTTTCCGGGCGGGCTTGCGCTGTTCCAGGCGGCAGCCTGCGCGCTGTGCGCGGCGTTCTGGCGACCGGGCTGGCCGCGCATCTTCCTGTTCACCGCGACGTATGCGCTCGCCGAATGGCTGAGAGGCCATATCCTCACCGGCTTCCCCTGGAATCTGCCCGGCTATGGCTGGGGCGCCTCGCTCGCCGTTTTGCAGAGCGTGTCGCTGTTTGGCGTGTACGGGCTGACGCTCCTCACCATCCTGTTCGGCGCCTCGCTGGCCCTGATGTGCGGCGAGGGGCGCGCGCGACGGATTCCCGGCGCCCTGGCGCTGCTGTTCGTGCTGCTGTGGATCGGCGGCGAAGCACGCCTTTGGACGACGGTTGTCGGAAGCGTTCCCGGCGTCCGGCTGCGGATTGTTCAGCCGAACGTGGCGCAGGCCGACAAGTACGTGCCGGCATTGCGCGCGGCACACTGGCACGAGCTGCTGGGCTTGAGCGTCGCGCGCCATGGCCCACCGCCGACGCACATCATCTGGCCGGAAGCTGCGCCGCCCTTCCTGCTCGCGCGTGCCCCGCAGGCGCTGGACGACATCGCGCTCCTCACTGGGCACGACAAGACGCTGATGACCGGCGCGGCGCGCGCCGAATGGGGACCCGACGGAAAGCCGCTGGTTCACAACAGCGTCTACATCTTCGGTCCTGGCGGCCGGCTGCTCACGACCTACGACAAATTCCATCTCGTGCCGTTCGGTGAATACGTGCCGTTCGCGCAGACCCTGCACGCGCTCGGGATCGACAAGCTCGTCAACCAGCCGGGAAGCTTTGCCAGCGGAAGCGGGCCGCATACCTACGCAGTTCCGGGCGCGCCGCCGGTCGGACCGCTGATCTGTTATGAGATCCTGTTCCCAGCGGAGGTTGTCGGGGACCAGCGGCCGGGCTGGTTCGTCAACGTGACGGACGATTCGTGGTTTGGGCCGGCCTCTTCCACCGGACCGTATCAGCACTTTCTCGTCGCGCGAGTGCGCGCCATAGAAGAAGGCATCCCCGTCGTGCGCGCCGCCAACACCGGCATCTCCGCTGTGATCGATCCGCTCGGCCGCATCGTCGCCGCGCTCGGGATCGGCAAAGCTGGCGTCCTCGACGCAAGCCTGCCAAAATCGCTGCCGCCGACGCCGCTCGCGCGTCTGCGCCACCTCGGCTTCTGGCTGATGCTTTTCGCCTGCGCTGCCGCGGGCCTGGCGATGCGCACGCGGCCGGTGTGAGCTGTCTTTTCGCCACGATGAAAATCCGGTTATGGTTGAAACCGAAGAGCCATTGGACGACCCGTGCCGAAGAAGCAGGCCAATGCCGTCGACGCCCTCGTTGGGAACCAGGTCCGTCTCCGGCGGATATCGCTCGGCATGAGCCAGGACAAGCTGGCTCAGTTTCTGGGGCTGACGTTCCAGCAGGTGCAGAAATACGAAAAGGGTTTGAACCGCATCGGCGCCAGCCGCCTGTTCGATCTCGCCCGGATTCTCGGCGTCGGCATTCTGTATTTTTATGAAGGCGCCATCGACGAGGTGTCGGGCAGGCCGCTGGGGTTCGCGGAAGATGCATCCCCGCCGCCGGCGCCTGCCGCGCCCACGCAGGAAGGATTGCAGCTCAACATGGCGTTCACGCGAATTTCCGATCCGAAATTGCGCCGCAGGATTCTGGAGCTGGTGAAGGGCCTGGCGACGGATTCGGCATCGGCGGGGATGTAGTCTCGTCGGCGGAACGGAGTCCGATCAATCGGCGGCATTCGTTGCGGGGCTTCTTCGTCGCCACGCGCTCCGTTTGGGCTTGCCGTTGGCCTTGGCGCCGATCTCCTTCAGCTTCACGGTCTGGCGAACCGACAACGACGCGCCGGGCTGGCCCTTTTCCGGATCGCGGTAGGCGCGGCCGTAATGTTCCACTCGCTCCTCGACGGAGCCCAGAAATTCGCCTTCCCAGTCCGACAGCGCGACGCCGGTCCGCGCGGCGGCACGGCGCGTGCGCTTCAGCGCGTTCAGTGCCGCCCGCTTGGCGCGCTCGCGCGAGTCCGGGATTTTGGATTTCAGCCCCATCGCAAGCGCAATCCTAGCACGGATCGCCGGCGCGATCAGGGCTCCAGTTCCAAATCCCGTCACCGAAGTCGTTACGGCTCCAGCACGCTGTCCCAATAGAGATAGTCCGCCCAGCTTTCGTGCAGGTAGTTGGGCGGAAACAGCCGGCCGTTGTTGCGCAGCTCGTTGACGGTTGGCCGGTGCGGGGGATTGCGGGGATACATGGCGATGTGGTGCGCCAGCCGTCCGCCTTTGAGCAGATTGCACGGTGCGCAAGCGGCCACGACATTGTCCCAGGTGGTGCGGCCGCCGCGCGAGCGCGGAATAAGGTGGTCGAAGGTGAGATCGTCGCGCTCACCGCAATACTGGCACTCGAAACGGTCGCGCAGGAACACATTGAACCGGGTGAACGCGGGATTGCGCGCCGGCTTTACGTACGTCTTGAGCGACACCACGCTCGGCAGCTTCATCTCGAAGCTGGGCGAGCGGACGACGCGTTCGTATTCGGCGAGGATGTTCACCCGCTCCAGGAAGACGGCCTTGATGGCGTCCTGCCAGCCCCACAGCGAAAGCGGGAAATAGCTGAGCGGGCGATAATCCGCGTTCAGCACCAGCGCCGGGCAATTTTGGGGCGATCGCGCGGCGGCTAACACGAAAAATCTCCTTTGAAGGCCAAACCTCCGTTTCCAGTGTGGCGGATTTTAGGGGTTCGCTTTCGAAATGCCAAGAACCCGCCGTCGCGGCCAATCTACGCGATTCGACATGACGAAACGACGACAATCAGGACACGGAGCAAGAGATTTCGTCCGCCGCGCGCTTCAGCAGCCCGCGAAACGCCATGCTGAGGAACAGGCCGCCCATCGCCAGGCCCTGTTCATCGATGGAGTGGCCCACGCCGTGCGACAGGTGCCACTGCACGGCAGCACCGGCGCGCCCCAGCGCAGCGGCCGAGGTGAACAGGAATTCGGCGGGAATCATCTGGTCGGCGTCGCCGTGGATCAGCAGGATGGGCGGGGTGGCATGGGCCTGCGTCGTAAGCTCTTCCGCATCGGTCAGCAGGCCGGAATAGCCGACGATCGCCGCGGGCTTTATCTGCCGCCGCAAGCCGACATGCAGAGACATCATCGTGCCCTGGCTGAATCCCACCAGTGCAAGCCGATCCGCCGGCAGGTTGTGCCGCGCCAATTCCGCATCGAGGAAGGCGTTGAGACCGGCCGCGGCGGATTCCACCCCCGCGCGCATTGCATGCGGCTCCAGCCGCGAAATCGCGAACCACTGAAACCCCACCGGCGCGCCGGCGCAGCGTTCCGGCGCATTGGGCGCGGCGAAGGCGACTGTCGGCATCAGGCGCTGCCACATCGGCGCCAGCCCGATGAGGTCGTTGCCGTCGGCGCCGTAGCCGTGGCACAGCACGACCAGATGCGTCGCGTTCCCGCGCGACGGCGGCAGCCGCGGCCCGCTCAACATTCTGCTTCCGAACGCCATCACGCTCCGTTTGCGATAGTGTTGCGCGCATGATTGTCACGCGGTTTGCGCCAAGTCCAACCGGCTATCTGCATCTGGGTCACGCTTTCGCTGCGCTCACCGCGCACGATGCGGCGAGGCGTGGCGTCGGCCGCTTTCTCCTACGGATCGAAGATATCGACCGGAGTCGTTCTCGACCGGAATACGAGGCGGCAATTCTGCAAGATCTCGCGTGGCTGGGCCTGGCATGGGAGCAGCCGGTGCTGCGGCAGTCGGAGCGGGTTGCCGCCTACCGCAGCGCGCTGGACCGGCTCGAGAGAGCGGGATTGCTCTACCCCTGCTTCTGCACCCGCAGCGATATCGCGCGCGCGTCGGAAGCGCCGCATGGGCCGGAAGGGCCGCCTTATCCGGGCGCCTGTCGTGCGCTGAGGAGCATCGAGCGCGAGCGCCGCATTCGTTCGGGGGCGCCGTATGCGCTGCGCCTAGATGTCTCCAAAGGCGCGCAGCATGTCGGTCCGCTGTCGTTCGAGGAGCAAGGCAGCGGGCCGGACGGCGAGCGCGGCATCGTCGCCGCCGATCCTCTTGCGTTCGGCAACATCGTGCTCGCGCGCAAGGATACCCCGGCGTCCTATCATCTTGCCGTTGTCGTCGACGATGCGTTTCAAGGCGTGACGCTGATCACCCGCGGCAACGATCTGTTTGCGGCCACGCATGTGCAGCGTCTGTTGCAGGCGCTGCTCGATCTGCCGGAACCGGCTTACGCGCACCACCGCCTCATTCTGGATGAGCACGGCCGCAAGTTCTCCAAGCGCGATCGTGCCGTCACACTGCAGGAGTTGCGCGCGCACGGCGCCACGCCGGCCAGCATCCGGGCACAGTTCGGACCTGCCGGCCGCTAAGGCCACGTTTATCCAAGCCGGCGTTTGCCTGCGGAGCGGAGACGGCGAAGCCACGATGGCGAGGGGTCCGCTGCGGGTTGCGGTGCAAACAGGTCGGCTCCGCTTCGGATCAGCCGGATCGCTGCATCGACGACTTCCGCCGGCCTTGCACCGCCCGGGCCTTTGCCGCCAAGGCCTTCCATGGTGCTCCAGCCATACGATCCGAAATGCACGGCACGCCCCGAAGTCGGGCTGCGCTGGAATGCAAACCAGGCGCCGATGCGCCGCAAGGGCGTGTTGTGCCCGAAGCTGTAGCCGAGCAGACTCCAGCGATGGAAGGTGAGCACCCGTTCGTCTAGCACCGGCACCTCGTTCGCGTAACGCCTCACCGGCAGACCGTCGTAATAGACCATGCTGGGGAGAGCCACGCTGTCGCCGGGGCCGAGGCCGCACGCCTTGGCGAGCGGTGAATTCGTATCGAAGGCGCGATAGACGCCCCACGCGGGATATTGTTTCGCCTCGGGCTTGTGCGAACCGCCATAGGCGGGATTTGGCCCGATGGACGGAAGCAGCGGATATCGCCGTGCGCGATCGTTCCAATAGGGTGTGGCGGGCTTGCGCGGGTCCTCCGGCGAGCCGTACCACCACCAGGCATTGCGTCCTTCCTCGTGGCGGATCTCATGGAGCATGGTCTCGGACGACAGCAGCACCATGTCGCCCCCGTTGTCGGCGTAGGCATCGATCGCCTGGCGGCTTTTCCGACTCCAATATTCCGAGCGTCCCGGGATGAGGAGCAACTTGGTTCCGACGAGAGCGCCGGCCCGCTCGAGGTCATAATCGGGAACGAAGCGCACCTCCTCGCCGGCCAGCGCGCCACGAGGCAGCCAATCCAAAAAGCCTGACAACACGTCGACCGCAAAGCGCCGCGCCAGGGGGCGGCGGAGCGAATAGTGGTGCAGGGGGATCTTGTGCTTTGCCTCCCGCTGGCGCGCCCGCTCGGTATATTCGCTTCGCCCTCCCCAATCGTTGAAGGCCTGCATGGTCGAGACGGGAACGACCGCGGTGCATGACGCCTCCGGGCGCGACACGACGAAGGCCCACTGGTCATCGACGAAATAGATGCCGCCGGGCGCGTCGTCGGGAATGCGCAGCGAGTCGGTTGGATCGGCGGTGACGCCAGCCTCGAGCGCATCCGCGGGAATGGGAATGCGGCGGCCTTTGATTTTGAGGGCGCCGAGCGCCCGGCCAGTCACATCGGTGACGCGCAACCGGCGCTTACCGCGGAAGCTCGCGGTCACCGCGCGCGGCACCCCAGCATCGGCGCAATACGGCGTGAACATGATCCACTCGCTACCCTCGAGCGAGTCGAAGACCCCGCCAGTCGCCCCAAGGCACAACAGCCCGCGCTCCAATTTTCCTCCTTCGCGGTTGAAGCTATGCAATATCAGCTATGGCGTTTGACACACATTTCGTTTCGCTGGAGCCTGTGGCTCGCATGTCGACCGCGCGACACCTGGTCATGCCGATCAAACGCCTGATCGCCGCGGCGCGGACGTTGAACGCCAGAATTTGGCGTCCGGCGCGCAACGCGACAGGCGCGGCTCCTGACTCGGCAGCCTGCAACGTCTGCGGTTTCGTCGCAATCGACGGCCATCCTCGCCTCTGTCCGGGCTGCGGAACGAACGAGCGGCAGCGCTCCTTCAAGCAACTGTTCTCGCAAAAGCTGGATCGGGAGGTGTTCGGCCGCGGCCCATTACCGGATGCCTTGCTCCTGAGTCCCGGCACGGTAGAGCGGTCTTTGCTGTTCCCGAAATTCCGGCATCATGTCGTCTCGTCCCTTCATCAGACTTATCACAAGGTCGGTCGCTTTGTCCGCGCTGACGTGCGCGATCTGGCGCCATTCGCGAACGGGAGCTTCGACTACGTGCAGGCCTGCAATGTCCTCGATTATGTTCCGGAAATGCAGCGCGCGATCGAGGCCGTGCATCGCGTGATCCGAGCGAATGGCGTATTCGTATTGCTGATTCCAGAGTACAATCTCGCCAAGGGAGATGCGCCGATCGCGGTGTCTCTTCGTGCCTCGGTCACCGGTAATTATTGGCCCGACCAAACGTCCGTTCCGCGCGTGCGCGTCGGCAGGCAAACCTTGGCCGCCATGCTGAAGCAGTCGGGTTTCGAGCCGGAGGAAGTTCGTCTTACGGAACCGCTGTCGGGGCTGCACTGTACGTGGTGGATATGCCGTCGGAAGTAACGGCCTTGCGCCACATGGCGGTGAGCGGCGGGGCGGGTCTGGGCGCGATGTTCTTTTGCGCGACGAAACCGTGGCGCTCATACAGCCGCGTGTTCTTGGGGTTTGAATTTTCCAGATAGGCAGGCGTGCGGGTAGCGTCGATACGCGCGAGATTGGCCTCCAGCATCGCCGAGCCGAGCCCCATGCCCTGGAAACGCGGCGCCACGGCGATGAAGGAAAGATAGTAGTGGCGCTCGCGCGGATGATGCTTCTCCATCGCATCGCCCATCGCCTGTCCGCGCATCATCCGCGAAAATCCGCACAGCCGCACGAACATCGGCAACAATTTCAGTTGCTCGATCGGCCCTCCGGGACTTGCCGGAGCGCCGGGCGGCAACCACGCCGCGGCCACGCTGCAATCGTCCGTCATCCACACCTCGCCATATGGGATCGCCCGCACCGCCACGATCCAGTGGAAGAAGCGCACGAGCCCTTCGGCGCGCGCAGGCCCCTCGCGCGCCACCCAGTTCATCACCGGGTCGTTGAGAAATGCGGCGGCGAACAATCTGGAGAGTGGCGGGGCATCGGCCGGCGTCGCGCGGCGCGGATTGGCCGCCGTGTGGAGCTGCGCATGCCGATCGTCCGTCATATCCGTTCGGAAAGCTTGATAGCAATTCGGCAACCCGCTTTGATGGCGTCGCTCAGAAGACGATAGCCAGGCGCCTGTTCCGCGCCATGCGCCAGCGCTTCGTCGCGATGGGCAATCTCGTCGGCCCGGAAATCCTCCACCGTCTTCTTCAATGTCTTGTCCCCGCTGAGGCGCGGAATTTGCGAGGCGTAGTGCTCATCGATCACCTCTTCGACCGCCGCGGTGCAGGCCATCGCCGCCTTCTCCCCCATCAGCGCGGTCGCGGCCCCGAGTGCAAATCCGGCAATCCGCCACACCGGTTCCAGCACCGTCGGCCGCACCCGTCGCTCGTTCACCAGCCGGTCGAAGGTTTGCAGATGCCGCTGCTCGGCCTGCGCCATGCTGCGGATGGCATCGGCCGCTTTGGAGGTGCGGTTGAGCGAATCGAAAACGGCGAGCTGGCCTTCGTAGATTCGCACCGCGCCGTATTCGCCGGCATGATCGACGCGGATCATGGATTCGATGTCGTCGGTCGCCGGCACGCCGGGGGGTGCGGGGCGCTTGCCGCGCGTGCTCATGCCGTCGTCCTTGCCCGCGCCGCCAGAATCAAACCGATCGCGGCCGCAGCGAGCGAGACGAGCGCGTTATATCCGGCGAGCGAAAGCCCGAAGAGCCGCCACGCGGCGCGGTCGCACATCGCCACCGGCGCATTGAGATCGAGCTTTCCGCTCAACTGAAACGCGGACCCCGTGCATTGGCTGGGGCCTTTCCACCAGTGCCACTCGACGCCGGCATGGTAGATGGCGATCATGCCTGAGATGCCCACCAGCAGGGCGGTCACGATGGCAATGGGCCGGGCGGTTTGCCGGGCAAGGAGCCCCGCTGAAACCGCCCCTCCGCCCAGCAGGCCGACAAGGGCGGCGGCGAGGTGCGGCCAGCGCTGCCAGACGCACATCTCGCAAGGCGCCAGCCGGTCCAGATACTGGAAGCCGAGCGCCCCGATCAGCAGGGCCGCGGCAAGAGCGCCGAGGCCAATCGCCACAGCCTCCGGGCGCAGGCTCTTCATCGGGCGAACACCTTGGCGTCATCGGCAAAGGCCTTGAATTCCAGTGCATTGCCTGAGGGATCGCGAACGAACAGCGTGGCCTGTTCCCCCGCCTGGCCTTCGAACCGAACCCCCGGCTCGATCAGGAAATCGACGCTGGCCGCCCGCAGCTTCCCGGCCAAATCCCGCCATTCCGGCATCTCCAGAATGACGCCAAAATGGCGCACCGGGACCGTCTCGCCGTCGACCCAATTATGGCCTTCCCCCAAGCCTTGCGAGGGGCTTAAATGGGCGACGATCTGATGGCCGAAGAAGTCGAAATCGACCCATTCGTCCGAGGATCGGCCCTCCTGGCAGCCAAGCAATTGCCCATAGAACGCGCGCGCTTCGGCAAGATCGCGAACGGGAAAGGCAAGATGAAAACGGGGCCGGTCGGGCATCGACGTTCTGTCGTGTTGGCGTGCGAGAGAAGCAGGGTCTGCGGGCAAAGAAAAGTCCATGCGTAAAAAGGCGTCCAGGACATCGCGGTCGCAACTCGCGAAGCGCGAGTTGTTGCGCATCGACGGCAAACCCGTCGCGGTGACGGTGAAGCTCAATCCGCGCGCGCGGCGGTTGATCGTGAAGGTTCATCCGTCGACCGGCGAAGTGAGCGTGGTGGCGCCGTCGAAGCGCTCGGTCGACAACGCACTCAACTTTGCGCGCGGCGAAACCGACTGGATCGCCGAGCGCCTGAAACAGGTGCCGCCGGCCGTGCCGCTCGGACTCGGTGCGCGCATTCTCTACCGCGGGGAGGAGTATGTGATTCGCCGCGGCGAAGCCCGCCGCACGCCGGTGTGGATCGACCGCGAAGACGGCGGCCGCATCATCCGCGTCACCGGCCAGAGCGAACATGTCGCCCGCCGCGTGCTCGATTTCCTGAAGCGCGAGGCGCGCAAGGTGCTCGAGGCGCGCGCGTTCGATTTCGCCGGACGGCTTGGCACCGCGCCGAAGCACATCACCGTGCGCGATACGGCCAGCCGCTGGGGCTCGTGCTCGACACAGCGCTCGCTGTCGTTCTCCTGGCGGCTCATTCTGGCGCCGTCCTTCGTGCTCGACTATGTGGTGGCGCACGAAGTGGCGCACATGCGGGAAATGAATCACGGGCAGCGCTTCTGGCGCGTGGTCGAAGATCTCGTGGGCGACGTCGAGGCGCCGCAAATCTGGCTGCGCGAAAAGGGTTCGCTGCTGCACCGCTACATGCCGCGGTCCGATCCGGAACGCGGTCTGCCATACACCTGACGCATCAACTTTAGGCAAGCCGGCAGCCGGTCCTTCACCAAGCCAGCGCTTCCGCTTTCGCCGGCGGCGGGAACGCGGCATCATCGCCTGCGCGAATCCGGAGCACATGGCAGATGAAAGAAGCGGCGCGATCCGGCAGAGCCATTACCCGCCGTCGGGCCCCGCACGCGTGCGGGTTCGTGGCGCACGGCGCCGCGCTTGCGTTGCTGCTTACGGCGGGCGCTGCGGCCCAGGCGAGCGTCACCATCGCCATTGATGCGCGGGCCCACCGCCACCCCATCGACCCGCTGATCTACGGCGTCGCGTGGGCGTCCAAGGCCGATCTCATTGCGCTGAACGCGCCGCTGAATCGGATGGGCGGCAACGCCATGAGCGCCTACAACTGGGCGCTTAACGCGCAGAATCTCGGCAACGACTGGTATTTCGAAAGTTATCCGCAACCGAGCAGCACCGCCGGCAAGGAAGCCGACACGTTCGTCGCCACCAGCAAATCGGGCGGCGCGCAATCGATGATCACCGTGCCGCTGCTCGGCTGGGTGGCGAAGCTGGGCCAGGGCCGTTCCCTCCTGCCGAGCTTTTCGGTCGCCAAATACGGCGCGCAATGCGGCGTCGATCCGTACGATTCCGACGCCGGCAACGGGCTCAAGCGCGATTGCAGCACGCCGATCGCCGGCAACGATCCTACCGACTCTTATGTCCAGGACAGCGTGGCCAAGGAGCAGACCTGGATCGCGCACCTGGTGCAGACCTGGGGCAATTCTGCCAACGGCGGCGTGACCTACTACCTGATGGACAACGAGCCCAGCATCTGGTTCTCGACCCATCGCGATGCGCATCCCACAGGCCCGCACGCCGACGAGTATCGCGACAAGGTGCTGGCGGAAGCGGCCAGCATCAAGGCGGTTGATCCCGGTGCGCTGGTGGTCGCGCCCGAGGAATGGGGCTGGGAGGCCTATTTCTACAGCGGCTTCGACCAGCAATACGCCGCTGCCCACGGCTACACCAAATTTCCCGACCGCAACAAGCAGCAGCATGGCATGGCATACATCCCGTGGCTGCTCAGCGAATGGAAGGCGGCGGGCCATCCGGTGGATGTGCTGAGCGTGCATTTCTATCCGCAGGGCGGCGAAGACAGCGACGACGTGTCGACGCAGATGCAGCTGCTGCGCAACCGGTCGACGCGCCAGCTGTGGGACCGGAACTACGTGTCGGAAAGCTGGATCGGCGCGCCGGTGTACCTCATCCCGCGGCTCAAGAACTGGGTGCAGAAGGACTACTACGCCGGAACGCCGGTCGCGATCACCGAATACAATTGGGGCGCGGAGAACCACATCAACGGCGCCACCGCCCAAGCCGACCTCTACGGCATCTTCGGCCGCGAAGGTCTGGACATGGCGACGCGCTGGACGGTGCCGGCTGCGAGCTCGCCCACCTACAAGGCGATGCAGATGTACCGCAACTACGACGGCGCGGGTTCGTCGTTCGGCGATGTCAGCGTCTCCGCGGCCGTGCCCAATCCGGACGATCTCTCGGCCTTCGCGGCGCTGCGCCAGCGCGACGGCGCGCTGACGGTCATGGTCATTGGCAAGGTCCTGAACGGCGATACGGCGGTGACGCTGGCGCTCGCGCACGCCAGGGCGGCGGGCACCGCGAAGGTCTATCGCCTCACCGCAAGCAACACGATCCAGCATCTTGCCGATGTCGGCTGGTCCGGCGGCGTGCTCACGGATACCGTACCGGCGCAAAGCATCACGCTCTACGTCCTGCCGCAGTAGGGAGCGCACCAATCACCAATTTCTAGGTGTCATGGCCCGCGAAAGCGGGCCACCCAGGTGATAGCGTTGGCGGCATTTGATAGGCTGGTGAACCGATTCGATTCCGATCCCCACATGATCAAAACTCTCACGTCAGTCAATCTTGTCCGCCCGCCGGCCGGAACTCCTGCGATCATTGCCGGCGTCGCCAAATCTGCGTTTGTGGGCACCAAGATGGTAGCCCCGCAATTGATCTTAGACCGGGTATTACCTGGGAACTTCCGAAGCGTCTTCCCCGCGATTCCCTGCGCACAATTGCGCGCTCTCCCCTTTGGGGTGTGGCCGCGTCCCTTCATACATTTGGCCGAATCGGTGACGCGAGTTGCAGTTGTGCAAAGGCATTGCGAGCTTTTGGACGCAATAGGCTGGTTGCCGCACAAATCATTTCCCTTTGATCTACTCGACTCACCGGGCAGCGATGACGCCGAGGAACTGAGCGCATTGGTCTCGAACTACTATGCATCGAATTGGGATTCGATCAGGGAGACATTCCAGGACCAAGTTGCACAGTACGATGTAGACTCGGAGGCGAAGGAAGTTTTCCGCCAAGCGCTAGTGGCACATGCGGCAGGGCTCTTCGCTCTCGTCCCACGATCGTTGTTTCCGGAGATCGAACGCGTTGCGAGACTAGAACTCCATTCCGGTCCAAGGGCGAAAATTACGAATCAGAAGAGACTGCGCGAAATCGCCGGCGAGCTGCCAATTTCTGAGCTTGGGCTAGGGGGACTCTACGGTTTTGCATTCTATAGGAAAATGGATGAACACGTGTATGAGTGTGTTGTCGACACAAACTTACCGAAGATCAGGCAGGATCCGGTTCCCAATAGGCATGCAACAATACACGGCTACTTCGGGTACAGTTCGGCGCAAAGCAGTGTCAATGCGATCATTTTGACCGAATTTGCCTTTCAAATAATTGATGCGCACAAACGGGCTTCAAAGTCCGCCTAAGCATTCTGTTATCTCGAAGACACACCGTCACCGAAACCGAATGGATGTGCTTCTACGACAGAAAGAGTTGGACGGCGCGGCAGCGGAAGTCCGGCAGGCTGCCCGCAGGCTGCAAAGTCCCAACGCCCTGATCGTCATCGCATCGCGCTGGACAGATGTAATCCTCGGCTCATTTCCAGCGGAAGGCGTAGACCGTGTTGTCGGCCGCCACGTAGAAGCGTTCTCGCGTGGCGAGGATGGTTTCGAAGTGGCGCAAGCCGCTCATCGCGGTTCCGGCGCCGGAAAAGACCACCTGGCCGGTCAGCACATTGAAGCCGTGCAGCGCGTTGTCGCCCTCGGCGCCGACGGCCCACACGATGGCATTCGCCTTGCCATCGGTCGTCGTGACGATCGGCGCGCCGGCACCGTTCAGCGGCGCGCACCAGGCGAAGGAGAGCGGGGAAGCGCCGCTCGCCGCCACTTTCAGCATGGTGATGTTGCCGCCGGAGCAATGGCTGCTGCCGGGGCTGGTGAACGCAACCATGGTCGCCGCATCGGTCTGATAGATGGCGGGCGCGGTGCGGATCTCGCCGTCCGCCGCCGGCATCGTGGCGAGTGCGCCGCCGACGCCGCCCAAGTTCGCGCGGTCCGCCAGATATGCGTTGCCGTCCTTGCCGAAGGCGATGACGCGCCGCGCCGGGCGGCTGCCGGAAACCGCGACGTCCAGCGGCAGCGCTTCGGTGCCGCCGAGGTCCGCGTCGCTATTGTCGAGATCCTTCCAGTTCGACGGCGCGAAGAAGTCGCTGGTTCGGCTGGAATGCGTGAGGCCGGGCTGCAGCCGGAGGATGGCCTCGCCGTCGCTCCATTGGCTCGCGCCGAACGTGTTGCCGGTGGTGACGAAGAGATCGGCGCCGTCGCCCGCGATCCCGCCCTGCGCCCAGATGCCTCCGCCATTGGCCCGCGTCTGCCAATTGGCTTCGACCGCGGGCGTGTCGGTCCTGATCTGGATGACGGTGCCGCGATAGCTCCCGCAATCGCCGTAATTGCCGCCATAGGTCGCATAGAGCCGATTGGCGAACAGGAGCAGCGCGCCGCGTTCGCCTTGCGGGGCGGACGAGAAACTCGCGCCTTGCTTGCGGAGCGCCGCCTCCACGTCGAGCGGCCAGTTGGGCAGCACCGATCCGTCCGCCAGCGACAGCGCATAGATCTGGTGCCGCGGCCCTTTCCGCGTGCCCACCAGCGCATCGAGATAGAGCACGCCGGCGGCGGGATCGATCGCCGGCGTTCCGGTCACCCCGACGGGATCGACGTTGCCGCAAGGCAGGTCGCTGCGCGGAACGGCACGGCCGAGCGCCCGCTTCCAGACGGCTGCGCCGCTATCTTCGTCCAGCGCATGCACGTTGTTGGATTCCGTGGCCACGACGACGAGTCCGCGGGTTGCGCCTTTCGGATTCCAGTACAGCGGCTGGGCATAGACATGCCCGCTCACGCTGCCATTGAAGCTGGTGTCGCGGTGCATCTTGACGGCCGCGGAGAGCGTCAGGTCCGGCACCGTGTAGGCGCCGTGGCGCTGGTTGCCGTTATGATAGGTAACGACACTATCGGCTGCCGACAGCCGCGATGCGCAGGCAAGCAACGCGGCTGCCAGGGATACACGCAATCTCATGCCCGGATCTCCGTTTCCCGATCGGACCCGTGCATCCTAGCGCAACGCGCCCGGACTGCGCAGTCATTGACGGGACGCCGCCATTGGTTGCCGAGAACCCTCCGCCGGGGCAGAACAGCCGGATGTCTTTGGAGTGGTGCAATCTGACCGCACGTTCCGCTGTCGCTGCGGTCGTGATCATGCTTGCGCTGCAGGGTGCCGGCGTGAGCGGCCCATCGCCGGCACCGCCGAAAAAGCCGACGGCGCCGCCCGCGCCTTCCGCCTTCCAGATGGAGCAGCGGATGACGTTCGGCCGGCTGATCAACCGGTGGAACGGCGAGGTCGCGGCGGCCGCCAGGCGCTTCAACGTGCCGGCCAGCTGGATCCATGCCGTCATGCAGGTGGAAAGCGGCGGCCGCACGATGATGGGCGAGAAGCGGCCGATCACCTCGAGCGCCGGAGCCATGGGCCTCATGCAGCTCATGCCATCCACCTATCGCGACATGCGCGCGCAATACGGCCTCGGATCGAATCCGTACGATCCGCACGACAACATCGTCGCGGGCGCCGCCTACCTCAAATGGCTGCGCGGCAAGTACGGCTATCCGGAGATGTTCGCCGCCTACAATGACGGCCCGGGGCACCTCGATCTACGGCTCCGGCATGCCGGGCTTCTGCCGCTCGAAACCCGCAACTACCTGGTGAAAGTCACCGGTGTCGTGGAAGGCCGCGGCGGCGGCGCCAAGCTGAAGTTCACCCGGCCGAACGGCGAGCCGGTGATGGTCGATGTGGCGGCGGTGATTTCCGTGCGCGCCGCCTTTCCTGGCGAGTATGCGGCGTGCGTGCAGTCGGTGATCACTGTCGGGCGCATCAGCCAGGGCGTGTGCGAGCCGCTGGCGCGCACCAAGGCACTCCTTCGCGCCCGCGGCGCCGCAGTCTGAACCGCGCCGTGCCATCCAGGAATCGGCCTTGACTTCCTTCGACAGTTCAATAAATGATGAATTGTGGAAACAGCAGATGCCGTGAAGCGGCTGTCGGCTCTGGCGCAGGAGGCGCGCCTTGAGGTGTTCCGCCTGCTGGTCAAGGCGGGGCCGGAAGGGCTCGCGGCCGGCGACATCGCCCGCCGGCTCGACACCGCGCCCAACACGATGTCGGCGCAGCTGCTGGTCCTCTCCAACGCCGGCCTCATCCGCGCCCGGCGCATCGGGCGGTCGATCGTCTATTCCGTCGACTTTCCCGCCATGAGCGATCTCCTGATCTTCCTCACCAAGGATTGCTGCGGCGGGCGCAGCGAAATCTGTGCCCCGCTCGCCGCTGTCGCCGTAAATTGCTGCAAACCATCGAAAGGAGCGCGCCATGAAGCGCCTGCACGTGCACATCGCCGTCGATGACCTCGACCGGTCTATCGGCTTCTATTCCACCCTGTTCGGGGCCGGGCCGAGCGTCCTCAAAGCCGATTATGCCAAATGGATGCTGGAGGATCCGAAGGTCAACCTCGCCATTTCGCAGCGCGGCGGCCGGCAGGGCGGCGTCGATCATCTCGGGATTCAGGTGGAGAGCGACGGCGAGTTGCGCGACCTGGCGCACCGCCTGAAATCCGCCGGCGAAAAAACCCGCGATCAGAATGCGACCACGTGCTGCTATGCGCAATCCAACAAGGCGTGGGTTGACGACCCCTCCGGCGTGCGATGGGAGACGTTCTTCACCTTCGGCGAGGCGACGGTTTACGGCGAAGACGAGCCGGTGCGGCAAGCGTCGCAACCGGTATCGGCCTGCAGCGGCAGCTCCGCCTGTTGTGCCTGAAGGCGGATCGCCATGCGGCGGCAAGAACCCGATCGCCCCTACTACGTGCTGTTTCTCTGCACCGGCAATTCGGCGCGATCGATCATGAGTGAGGCGATCCTGAACCGCATCGGCAAAGGCAAGTTCGTCGCCTATTCGGCGGGCTCGATGCCCAAAGGCGATGTCAATCCGCACACGCTCGCGCTTCTCGACCGCCTCGGCTATCCGGTCGAAGGCTTGCGCTCGAAGAGCTGGGATGAATTCGCGCGCCGCGGCGCGCCGCAGCTCGATTTCGTGTTCACCGTCTGCGACAACGCGGCCAACGAGACCTGTCCGGTCTGGCCCGCGCAGCCGATGACGGCGCATTGGCGCGCGCCCGACCCCGCCGCGATCGCGGGAAGCGAAAAGGAGATTGCCCAAGCCTTTCGCGAGGTATTCCTGGTTCTTCAGCGCCGGATCGAGCTGTTCGCGAATCTGCCCATTCGCAGTCTCGATCGCCTGTCGCTCCGGAAGCGGTTGGACGAGATCGGCGCCGGCGATGCGCGTTCCTGACCGCGCCAAGCTCGAGCGCCGCCATGTGCGCGATGTCGGCACCGCGCGGCAGCTGGCGGCGGAGGGGATGGGAACGGCGTTCCTGCTCACGGCTGTGGTCGGCTCCGGCATCATGGCCGAACGCCTGTCCGGCGGGAATGTCGCGCTCGCCCTCCTCGGCAACACGCTGTCGACCGGCGCCGCGCTGGTGGTGCTGATCTCGATCTTCGGGCCGGTGTCGGGCGCCCATTTCAATCCCGCCGTGACGCTCTATTTCGCGCTGCGGCGGGAGATCGCGGCGCGGACCGCTTTGGCCTACGCCGCAGTGCAGAGCGTCGGAGCCGTTCTCGGCGTGTGGCTCGCGCATGCGATGTTTGCGGCGCCAATCTTGCAG
>DIZC01000077.1:0-649 GCA_002429315.1 Alphaproteobacteria bacterium UBA6038 | reverse complement strand
TCCACGCCGCTGCTCGTCGGCCTCTACATCGCGGCGGCCTACTGGTTCACGGCCTCGACGTCGTTCGCCAATCCTGCGGTCACGGTCGCGCGCGCGCTGACGCACAGCTTTTCCGGAATCGCGCCCGCTGCGGTGCCCCTCTTCATCGTGGCGCAAGTGATCGGAACCGTGGCGGCCTACGCCTGCTTCGGCTGGCTGTTCCAGCCGGCCGACCGGCAATCCGGCGACGGCGCCTGACGGTGCGGCTAACAATGTTACGTAGATGCTGCGAAAATAGCAATATCTTTCTTGCGATTGCCGCTTGACAGCGTGACGCTGGTTTTGCATATTCTATCCATTCTCCGGCGGTGCGCCCGGAGGCGGCCCGGCCAGCGGAAATCCCGCAGTCCCGGGCTTTTTTGTTGCCTCCGATCACCGGCCGATAAGCCCCGAAAAATAAATCTCGACCTTGAGGAGGACAGCGATGTCCCGATTGAGTCCCCGCGCGGGGTAAACCTCGCGCGCGTGAATTCCCGCGCCCCGACCCCGCGCGTGCCCGCCGTCAGAGCGGCGCTGTTGCGAACAACCGATCGGGGAGCCTGATAACCCATCGCGGAAAAAGCGTGTGCCGCTGGCTTTTGGCCAGCACGCAGCGCATGTGCGATGCCCG
>DIZC01000071.1 GCA_002429315.1 Alphaproteobacteria bacterium UBA6038 | reverse complement strand
CTCCCCCTAAAGGGGGCGAGGGGAGAATTCATCAATTCGCTCTCGCGTAGTGTTCCGCGATCACGCGCGCGATGGCCATGGTTACGCGCTTGCCGGTCGGGATGTGGAGGAATTCGTTGGGCCCGTGCGCATTCGAATGCGGCCCCAGCACACCGGTAATCACGAACTGTGTCTGCGGGAATTTCTCGCCCAGCATGCCCATAAAGGGAATGGTGCCGCCTTCACCCATGTAGGCGGACGGCTTGCCGAACGCCTCTTCCGACGCATGTGCCACCGCCTTCTGCAGCCACGACGCGAGCGGCGGCGCGTTCCAGCCGGTCTGTCCGCCTTCGGTTTCGAACTCGACCTCCGCGTTGTATGGCGGATCGGCTTCCAGCGCGCGCTTTATCGCCTGCACCGCGGTTTCGCCATCGAGCGTCGGCGGGATGCGCAAGGAGAGCTTGGCAGTGGAGAACGGCAGCAGCACGTTGCCGGCATTTTCCGGCGCGGGATAGCCGTCCATGCCGACCACGGCGAGTTGCGGCCGCCAGGTCCGGTTGAGGGTGAGCTCGCCCAGATCGTCCGATACCGGGCGAATGGAACCCGCGAAGGGAAACTTGTCGTACACCGCGGTGCCGAGAATGCGTGCGGCCTCCTTCGCTTGCTCGATACGCTGCGGCGGAATCTGCACATAGAGTTCCGGCAGTTTGATTTCGCCGGTGTTCTCGTCCTCGATGCGCGAGAGCAGCGTGCGCAGAATGCGAAAGGAGGATGGCACGATGCCGGAGGCATCGCCGGAGTGCACGCCTTCGGTCAGCACCTTCACCGTCAGCGATCCTGCCGCGATGCCGCGCAGCGAAGTCGTAAGCCACAGCCGCTCGTAATCGCCACAGCCGGAATCGAGACACACCACCAGCGACGGCTGGCCGATGCGGTCCAGCAGGTGATCGACATAAAACGGCAGATCGTAGCTGCCGGATTCCTCGCACGCCTCGATCATCACCACGCAGCGGGCGCGCGGCACCTTCTGCTCGCGCAAGGCTTTCAGCGCGCCAAGCGACGCGTAAATCGCGTAACCGTCGTCCGCCGAGCCACGGCCATACAACTTGTCGCCCTTCCGCACCGGCTTCCACGGCCCGAGGTCATCGGCCCAGCCCTTCATCTCCGGCTGCTTGTCCAGATGGCCGTAGAGCAGCACGGTGTCGTCCTTGTCGCCGGGCAGATCCATGAAGATGAGCGGCGTGCGGCCGGGCAGCCGCACCACTTCCAGCGCGGCGCCGGGGAAGGCGGCCAGCTCACGCCGCGCCCACGCTTCCATCAGCTTCACCGCATCGTCCATGTAGCCGTGCTCCGCCCATTGCGGATCGTAGGCCGGCGACTTGTTGGGGATGCGGATGTATTCGGTGATGGAGGGAAGGATGGAATCCTCCCAGAAGGTTTCAGCAAACTCTTTCAGGCGGGCGGTATCCATCGGCGCCGTTTTCCTTTGCGTGGTGTTCTGTATCCTAGAGCATGCATCGGCGAAGATCATCCTCCCCCGTTTACGGGGGAGGCGCATCACACGAGCGATAGCGAGTGCGAGACGGTAGGGGGAATACCCCCTTCCGCCTTATGCTCGCTGCGTTCGCATTCGGCACCTCCCCCGCAAGCGGGGGAGGATAGGAGAGCATCAAATGAAACTTGCGAGCTTCGAGAGTGGCGGGCGGGAAAGCATTGGCATCGTGGTGGGCGATGCACTGATCGACTTCGCCCGCGCCGCGCCCGATCTGCCGAGCGATATGCGCGACCTCATCCGCATCTGGCCGCAGGTGGAGCAAACGGTGCGGGCGCTGCCGTCGCAGGTACAAGCTGACGTGCCGCTGGCCGATGTGCGGCTGCTGGCGCCGGTGCCGCGGCCGCAGAAGATTCTCGCCATCGGCCTGAACTATGACGATCACGTTGCGGAAACCGGCCGCGAGAAGCCGCAAACGCAGACCTGGTTCTCCAAAATGCCGAGCGCGGTGAACGGGCCTTACGATCCCGTGCAGCTGCCGAAGGCGTCCTCCGCGCTCGATTACGAAGCGGAGCTGGTGTTCATCATCGGCACGCGCTGCCGGCATGTGCGAAAGGAAGACGCGGCAGCGGTCGTGTTCGGCTATTGCGCCGGCAACGACGTCTCGGTGCGCGACTGGCAGTTCGCCACCACGCAATTCGTGCTGGGCAAATCCTTCGACACGCACGCACCGTTCGGACCGTGGATCGTGACGCCGGACGAAGTGGGCGATCCGCACGCGCTCGGCATCCGCTGCTTCGTGAACGGCGAGACGCGGCAGGAGTCGAACACGCGCCACCTCATCTTCAATGTGTTCGACCAGATCGCGTGGCTATCCCAGGCCGTGACCTTGGAGCCCGGCGATGTCGTCTACACCGGCACGCCGGCCGGTGTGGGCTTCGCCATGAAGCCGCCGAAATTCCTGCAAGCCGGCGATGTCGTCCGCGTCGAAATCGACAACATCGGCGCACTGGAGAACCGCATTGAGGCGGAACGCAACTAAATGTGCACCCAAATCTTCCGTAGTTCGAAGCCAAGCGCTTCCGATAACGCGCGGTCCTGCTCGTCTGTGGTGTCTTTAATGTTTGGGTTTACTGCTTCGAGTCCGAACCGCGAAAAGCCGGCCGGCCAGACGTAGTTCAGCTCATTCAGCGTCGTTATATGAGCGCAGCAAGGTGTTGTGACGTTGAGGTTCTGAAAATCTGTCCGCGATGCTTTCTCAATCGCGCCGTTCCACCAAGCTTCGATGTCCGCTCCGCAGCCGGGACATCTGACGCCGGACCAATTTTCGACGCCCGAATGGAATTCAATTTTCTCTCCGAACTTGGCGCACACGTTCTGGCTTTCCGGCGCAAAACTCTTCAGCAACTCGAGTGCTTTTTCCGCAGCCGCCTTCGACGGAAGCGCTTCGGGATCGGTCGGTATGAACATCAGCCAGCTGTCGGACATTGCACTGAAGCGCCCAGCCAAGATCGGTACCTTAACCTAAGTCATTGATGCGACGGCGCAACCAAGCGGGGGTGCCTCGCGTTCACGGTGCGGAACCTTTGGAACTTTCCAGTCCGTGCGCGCCCATTCCGATGACTATGCCTCCTCAAACGTAGAGGGTCTGGCGGAGGAGCTGGTCAGCGGGCTCGAAGCAGCGCAGCCCAAGGCCGCCCACAAGCCGCCGCGCGGCGCGCGATTCCCAGCCGATGTGCGGGCACTCGCCAAACGCTTCCGGCTGCATCTCATCACGCCGGCGCAGCTGAAGATCACCCGCAAACGCGCGGGCGAAGGCTTCGCGTTCTATTCGGCCACCGGCAAACACATCAAAGACAAGAAAATCCTCTTCCGGCTGAACTCGCTGGCGGTGCCGCCGGCCTATGAGGACGTGCATTATGCGGCCGACCCGCGCGCACACATCCAGGCGATTGGGCGCGATGCGGCGGGACGGCTGCAGTATCGTTACCACCCGGATTGGGAGAAGGTGCGCGAGGCCCGCAAGTCCGATCACCTCAACAGCCTCATCCAGGTGCTGCCGAAAATCCGCCGCTCCATCGCACAACATCTGGCAGCCGACGAGCCGAAGAAGGAATTCGCGTTGGCCGCGGTGATCGAGCTGGTGGCGACCGCGTCCATCCGCGCCGGCAGCGAGGAATACGCGAAACAGCACGGCACCCGCGGCGCGGCCACCCTGCTCAAATCGAACGTCAAAACGAATGACGAGCACATTTCGCTGCACTTCCGCGCCAAGGGCAGCAAGCTCGTGGACAAGGAGTTCCATTCGCCGCGATTGTGCAAAGCGATCGAAGTTCTGCGCACCCTTCCCGGCAGGCGGCTGTTCCAATACCGCGACGATGCGGGCGCGGTGCATGCGGTGCGGGCCCGTGACGTGAACGTGTTCCTGCGCGAGATCGCCGGCTGCAGCATTTCGCTCAAGGACTTCCGCACCCTGTGCGCCTCAGCGGCCGTGCTGGAGACGTTGTCGCGCGCGGTGCCGGCCGGCGCCACGCGCGGCCACCGCAAGCAGGTGCTGGAGGCGGTGCGCAGCGCGGCCGAAGAGCTCGCCAACACGCCGGCCATCTGCCGCAAAAGCTATGTGCACGACGCGGTGGTGACCGCCTTCGAGGACGGCGTGCTGGAGCGCTTCGCCTCCACGCTCAAATCCTGCCGCTCGCCCGCGCGCAAGGAGCAGTTTCTGGCGCAGGTGCTTTCCACCGCGGCCTGATCCGACAATCTCCTTTCAGGATCGGGCTTAATTCCACCCCGTTTGTTGCCGCGCGCGCGTGCGCCGCGAAGCAGTTGCACACGGCTTGCCTGCCCATCCGCGAACGGATATTGCCCCCATCCAGTTCGGGGCCGATAGTTTGGCCTGGCTGAGCGGCGCGAGTACGCAGGACAAAGGTGGACCGCCATGACGGCGCTGGAACTGAAGCCGAACAGACCGTCGCTTTCGCTGCACATCCCCGAGCCGAAATGCCGGCCGGGCGACAAGCCGGACTTCAGCCGCATGGCGCTCCCCGCCGCCGGGGCGGCGCCACGGCCGGATATCAATGTGCATCCGCGCGACATCATCGACCTCGCCTATTCCCTGATCCGCGTGCTGGATGAGCAGGGCCGCGCGGTCGGAGAATGGAATCCGCGGCTCGATCCGGAAGTCCTGCGCCGCGGCCTCAAGCACATGCTGCTCACCCGCGTCTATGACGACCGCATGTACCGCGCCCAGCGCCAGGGCAAGACGTCCTTCTACATGAAGAGCACCGGCGAAGAGGCGATCGCGGTCGCGCAGGCCTATGCGCTCGAGCCTCATGACATGTGCTTCACCAGCTATCGCCAGCAGGGAATCCTGATCGCGCGCGGCTACCCGCTCGTGAACATGATGTGCCAGATCTATTCGAACGAAAACGATCCGATGAAGGGGCGCCAGCTGCCGGTGATGTATTCCAGCAAGGCGTACGGCTTCTTCACCATTTCCGGCAATCTGGGCACGCAATTCCCGCAAGCCGTCGGCTGGGCGATGGCGTCGGCCTACAAAGGCGACGACCGCATCGCTTGCGCCTGGATCGGCGACGGCACCACCGCGGAAGGCGATTTCCACTACGCCTGCAATTTCGCCAGCGTGTATCGCGCGCCGGCGATTCTCAACATCGTCAACAACCAGTGGGCGATCTCCAGTTTCGCCGGCATCGCGGGCGGCGACGAAACCACCTTCGCGTCGCGCGGCATCGGCTACGGGCTGCCGAGCCTGCGGGTGGACGGCAATGATTTCCTCGCGGTGTATGCCGCCACCGCGTGGGCGGCGGAGCGGGCGCGCGCCAATCTCGGCGCCACGCTGATCGAGCTTTATTCGTACCGCGCCGAAGGCCATTCCACGAGCGACGATCCCGGCCGCTATCGGCCGGTGGACGAGGCGAAGGCGTGGCCGCTCGGCGATCCCGTCGAACGGTTGAAGCAGCATCTCATCGCGCTCGGCGAATGGAGCGATGCGCAGCACGAGGTGGCGCACAAGGAAGCGGTGGAGCAAATCCGCCGCGCCAATGCGGAAGCCGCGGCCGCCGGCACCTTGGGCGAGAACAAGATCCCGAGCCCGAAGACCATGTTCGAGGACGTGTACAGCGAGATGCCCTGGCATCTTCGCCGCCAGCGCCAGCAGACGGGAGTCTGACGTGCCGACGATGAACATGATCCAGGCGCTCAATTCGGCCCTCGACGTCATGCTGGGGCGCGATCCCGATGTGCTGACGTTCGGCGAAGACGCCGGCTATTTCGGCGGCGTGTTCCGCGTGACCGACGGCCTGCAGAAGAAGCACGGCATCACCCGCTGCTTCGATTCGCCGATCAGCGAAGGCGGCCTGATTTCCACCGCCATCGGCATGGGCGCTTACGGCTTGCGCCCGGTGGTGGAGATCCAGTTCGCGGATTACATCTATCCCGGCTACGACCAGATCGTGTCCGAAGCCGCCAAGATCCGCTACCGCTCGGCCGGCGATTTCACTGCGCCCATCACCATCCGCACGCCCTATGGCGGCGGAATCTTCGGCGGCCAGACGCACAGCCAGAGTCCGGAATCGCTCTTCACCCACATCGCCGGAATCAAGACGGTGATCCCGTCCAACCCATATGACGCCAAGGGCCTGCTGATCTCCGCCATCGAAGACGACGATCCGGTGGTCTTCTTCGAGCCCAAGCGCATCTACAACGGCCCGTTCAGCGGCCATCACGATCAGCCGGTGCAGCCGTGGTCGAAGTTCGGCGAGAGCAACGTGCCGGAAGAACACTACACGGTGCCGCTCGGCAAGGCGCACATTGTGCGCGAAGGCAACGACGTGACCGTGCTCGCCTACGGCACCATGGTGCACGTCGCGAAAGCGGCTGCGTCGGAAAGCGGCATCGATGCGGAGGTGATCGACCTGCGCACGCTGGTGCCGCTGGATATCGACACCATCGTCGCGTCGGTTGAGAAGACCGGCCGTTGCGTCATTGTCCACGAAGCGCCGCGCACCAGCGGCTTCGGTGCCGAGCTTGCGGCGCTGGTGCAGGAGCATTGCTTCTGGCATCTGGAAGCGCCGATCGAGCGGGTGACCGGCTGGGATACGCCGTATCCGCACGCGTTCGAGTGGCATTATTTTCCCGGCCCGGCGCGGGTGATCGAAGGATTGCGCCGCGCGATGGAGCGCTGAGATGGGACGATACATTTTCAAGCTTCCCGATGTGGGCGAAGGCACCGCCGAAGCGGAGATCGTCGCTTGGCATGTGGGCGTCGGCGACGCGGTCGAAGAGGACCAAAACCTCGTCGACGTGATGACCGACAAGGCAACGGTGGAGATGACGTCGCCGGTGTCGGGCAAAGTGGTTTCGGTTCACGGCGAGCCGGGCACCATGGCGGCGGTGGGCTCGCCGCTGGTGGAGCTCGAAGTCGAAGGCGCTGGCAATGTGAAGCCCGGCGCGGCACAGCCAGCTGCGAAAGCAGAGCCGCCGAAATCAGCGCCAGCAAAATCTGCTCGTGCGGAAGAAGAAAAAAGAAATTCCCTCTCCCCTTCCGGGGGAGAGGGCAAGGGTGAGGGGGCGAAGGTAGTGCAATTACCAACATCTCCCCCTCACCCCAGCCCTCTCCCCCAAAGGGGGAGAGGGAGTGCAGTGGTGGCGACCCCGGCACTGCGCAAGCCGGGAGACAAACCGATTGCCTCGCCCGCCGTGCGCGAGCGGGCGCATGAACTCGGCATCGAGCTGCAATACGTCGCCGGCTCGGGGCCTGCCGGCCGCATCACGCATCAGGACCTCGACAATTACATTGCCAGTGGCGGTCGCAATGCCTTGGCTGCGCGCGCAACCGGATATGCCCAGCGCGACGGCATCGAAGACGTCAAGGTCATCGGCCTTCGCCGCCGTATCGCCGAGAAGATGCAGGATGCCAAGCGCCGGATCCCCCATTTCGCCTATGTCGAAGAGATCGACATGACGGAACTGGAATCGCTGCGCACGCACCTGAACGCGACCAGGCACAAGGATCAGCCGAAGCTGAACGTGCTCCCGTTCCTCATGCGCGCGCTGGTGCGCGTGCTGCCGGACTATCCGCAAATCAATGCGCGTTTCGACGACGAAGCCGGCGTGGTCCACCGCTACGCCGCGCTCCATATCGGCATCGCCACGCAAACCGCGAACGGCCTCATCGTGCCGGTGGTGTTCCACGCGGAGGCGCGCGACATCTGGGACAGCGCCGCGGAAGTGGCCCGCGTTGCTGCGCTCGCGCGCGAGAACAAGGCATCGAAGGACGATCTCACCGGCTCGACGATCACCATCACCAGCCTCGGCGCGCTGGGCGGCCTCGTCACCACGCCGGTGATCAATCGTCCGGAAGTGGCGATCATCGGCCCCAATGCGATCGTCGAAAGACCGGTCGTGCGTGCAGGCCAGATCATGGTGCGCAAGATGATGAACCTGTCCTCCTCCTTCGATCACCGCGTGGTGGACGGCTACGACGCCGCGGAGTTCATCCAGCGCATCAAGGCGCTGCTGGAACACCCGGCAACGCTGTTTATGGATTGAGGTGCTAATGTCGAAGGCTCTTGGCTCTCCCCCCGTTTACGGGGGGAGTACCGCCGAAGGCGGGGAGGGGCGCATCGTCAGCGCGCGGCACTCGCCCCCTCCACCGGGCTTCGCGTGGCCCCCCTCCCCCCTAAACGGGGGAGGAACCGGGAATTGTCATGCCTGAGGCCATTCACACCAAAGTTCTCGTCGTCGGCGGTGGGCCGGGCGGCTATGTGGCGGCGATCCGCGCGGGGCAGCTGGGACTCGACACCACATTGATCGAAGCGGACAAGCTCGGCGGTACCTGCCTCATTCGCGGTTGCATTCCCTCGAAAGCGATCATTCATTCCGCCGGCTATTTCGAAACCATGACGCGCGCGGCGTCCGACAAAGGGCTGCACGGCATCCGGCTCGCAAGCCCGCCGTCGCTCGACATGCCCGAACTCTATAAGTGGAAGGAAGGTGTCGTCAGAAAGCTCAACACCGGCGTCGGCGCGCTGCTGAAGCGCGCGAAGGTGCGGGTGATCCCAGGTTGGGGCACATTCTCCGATGCCAAAACCTGCACCGTGAAAACGAAAGAAGGCGAGCAAATTGTCACCGCCGAGCATGTCATCCTCGCCAATGGTTCCAAATCCGTCGAGCTCCCGTTCCTGCCGTTCGGCGGCGACGTGATCTCGTCCACCGAAGCGCTCGACCTGCAGGCGCTGCCGAGGAAGCTGGTGGTGGTGGGCGCGGGCTACATCGGCCTCGAGCTCGGCATCGCCTTTCGCAAGCTCGGCAGCGACGTCACCGTTGTTGAAGCGCTCGATCGTATCCTGCCGCTTTACGATACCGAGCTGGTCGCGCCGGTTGCAAAATGGCTGAAGGCGAATGGCGTCACCGTCCACTTGAGCGCCAAGGCGAAAGGCAAGGACGCCAAAGGCCTCCTCGTTGAAACAGCGGACGGCAAAACGGAAACGCTGCCTGCCGACAAGATCCTCGTCACCGTCGGACGTAAGCCGAACACCGAAGGCTGGGGCCTGGAGAACATGGCGGTCGACATGGATGGCCGCTTCGTCAAGATCGACAAACAGTGCCGCACGTCGATGAAGAATGTCTGGGCGGTGGGCGACCTCGTCGGCGAGCCGATGCTCGAGCACAAGGCCGCCCATCAGGGTGACATGGTGGCGGAGATCATCGCCGGCCACAAACGCGAATTCAGTCGCGACATCATCCCGGCCGTGTGCTTCACCGAACCGGAAATTGTCAGCGCCGGATTGCTGCCGTCGGAAGCGGGGCCAGACACGATCGTCGCGATGTTCCCGTTTGCCGCCAACGGCCGCGCGCTCAGCATGGATGCCGGCGGAGGCTTCGTGCGTGTGGTGGCGCGGAAGGACGACCATCGCCTGCTCGGCATCCAGGCGGTTGGCGCGCATGTCGCGGAGTTGTCCGGCGAATTCTCTCTCGCGCTGGAAATGGGCGCCGTGCTGGAGGATATCGCCGGCACCATCCATGTGCACCCAACCCTGAGCGAGGCTTATCACGAGGCATCGCTCCGCGCGCTGGGGCATGCTATCCATATCTGATGGGGTTCCGCGCACCGGTTCGTGACATCGCTTTCGCGCTGAACGACGTCGCGGGGCTGAACGCGCTGCTCGCCGCGGGCGCCTTTCCCGAGTTCGACAGCGAAACCTGCCTGCAGATTCTCACCGCCGCGGGCGAATTCGCCGTCGACGTGCTCGCGCCGCTGAACCGCATGGGCGACATCGAAGGCGCGCGGTTCGAGAACGGCCGCGTGTTCGCCGCACCGGGTTTCGCCGATGCCTATCGCAAATTCATCGACGGCGGCTGGACGTCACTGAATGCGCCAGCGGAATTCGGCGGGCAGGGGCTGCCGCGCGCCGTGGCGATCGCAGTGTTCGAAATGGTCACGGCCGCGAACATGAGCTTCGGCCTCTGCCCCATGCTCAGCGAAGCCGGTATCCATCTGCTCACGGTGCACGGCACGCCACGTCAAAAGGAAATCTACCTCCCAAAACTCGTGTCCGGCGAATGGACCGGTACGATGAACCTCACCGAGGCGCAGGCCGGTTCCGATCTCGCGCTCATCCGCACTCGCGCCGAACCGGACGGCGACAAGTACCGCGTCAGCGGCCAGAAGATCTTCATCACCTGGGGCGACCACGATTGCGCCGACAACATCGTGCATCTCGTGCTGGCCCGCCTGCCCGGTGCGCCGGAAGGGACGAAGGGCATTTCGCTGTTTCTGGTGCCGAAGCACCTGCCGGATGCGAACGGCAATGCCGGTGTTGCCAATGCACTCAGGCCGCTCTCGATCGAGCACAAGCTCGGCATCCACGCCTCGCCGACCTGCGTCATGGGCTACGAAGCCGCGGAAGCAGAACTGGTGGGCGCGCCGCATCAGGGGCTCGCGCTGATGTTCACCATGATGAACGCGGCGCGGCTGAACGTCGGCGCGCAGGGCGTCGGCATCGCCGAACGCGCCTATCAGCAGGCGCGCGACTACGCCTTGGAGCGGCGGCAGGGCCGCTCATCCTGGAGCGACGAGGTGCCTGCGCGCATCGTCGATCTGCCGGATGTCCGCCGCACGCTGCTGCTGATGAAGGCGAAGACGGAAGCCGCGCGTGCCATTTGCCTCGCCACCGCCGTTGCCGCCGATCGCGCTGAGCACGGGCGGAGCGAAAGCGAACGCGAGCAGGCGAAGCTGCGCGAAGAGCTGCTGGTGCCGGTTGCCAAAGCGTGGTCCACCGATGTGGGCGTGGAAGTGGCCTCGCTCGGTATTCAGGTGCATGGCGGCGCGGGCTTCATCGAAGAAACCGGCGCCGCGCAATTTTACCGCGACGCGCGCATCGCGCCGATCTACGAGGGCACCAACGGCGTTCAGGCGATCGATCTGGCCGGCCGCAAGCTGTCGCTGGCCGGCGGCCGCGCGGTGCGGGCGCTGCTGACCGAAATGCGGTCCACCCTGCCCGACCTCGACGGCTCCATCCGCGAGACGCTCGGCTCCGCGATCGCCGCGGCGGAACGCGCCACCGACTGGCTGATCCTCAACCGCGGCTCTAACGATGCGCTCGCCGGCGCGACCGCCTATCTGAAGCTGCTCGGCGACGTGACCGGCGGCTGGATGCTGGCGAAAGCGGCGCGGATCGCATCGCACTCCTCTGATGAGGATTACGCCCGCGGCAAGCTTGCACTGGCGCGGATTTATGCAAGCCAGGTGCTCACCGCCGCGCCGGGATTGGCGGACGCGGTGTGCGCCGGCGCCGCGGAACTCGAAGCCGGCGTCGCGGCGCTCGCACCGGACTAGGATCGCGTCATGATCGAAACGCGCGACGAGAGCTTTCCGGAAATTCGCGACTCGGTCCGCAAGCTGTGCGCCAAGTTTCCCGGCGCGTACTGGCGGGCGCTCGACCGCGAGCGGCAATATCCGGCGGAATTCGTCGCCGCATTGACGCGCGAAGGCTTCCTTTCGGTCCTCATTCCGGAGGAATTCGGCGGCTCCGGCCTGGGTCTGGGCGCGGCGACCGCCATCCTCGAAGAGATCCACCGCTCCGGTGGCAACGCCGCCGCCTGCCACGCGCAGATGTACACCATGGGCACGATTCTCCGGCACGGGTCGCCGGAACAGAAGCAACAATACCTGCCGAAGATCGCGCGCGGCGAATTGCGGCTGCAGGCGTTCGGGGTGACCGAACCCACCAGCGGCACCGACACCACGCGGATCGGCACTTTCGCGCGGGCCGCGGGCGAGCGCTACATCGTCAACGGCCAGAAGATCTGGATCAGCCGCGCCGAGCACTCCGATCTGATGGTGCTGCTGGCGCGCACCGCGCCGCGCGACGAGGCCAAACCGACCGACGGCATGAGCGTGTTCCTCGTCGATTTGCGCGAGGCGGTGGGCCACGGGCTCACCATCCGCCCGGTGCGGACCATGATCAACCACGCCACCACGGAATTGTTCTTCGACGACCTGGCCGTCCCGCGCGGCGATCTCGTCGGCGAGGAAGGCAAAGGCTTCCGCTACATTCTCGACGGCATGAATGCCGAGCGCATCCTCATCGCCAGCGAATCGATCGGCGACGGACGCTTCTTTGTCGACCGCGCCGCATCCTATGCCGCCGGTCGGCAGGTGTTCGGCCGCGCGATCGGCGAAAACCAGGGCGTGCAGTTCCCCATCGCGCGGGCTTACGTGATGGTCGCCGCGGCGGCCGAGATGGTGGCGAAGGCGGCGGCGCTGTTCGATGCCGGAGCGCCTTGCGGCACGGAAGCCAACATGGCGAAGCTGCTGGCGTCGGAGGCGTCGTGGTTCGCGGGGGACATGTGCCTGCAGACCCATGGCGGATTCGGCTTTGCCGAAGAGTTCGACATCGAACGCAAGTTCCGCGAGGCGCGGCTCTATCAGATTGCGCCGATCTCGACGAACCTGATTCTGTCGCACGTCGCCACGCATGTTCTGAAACTCCCGAAATCGTTTTGATGCTGCACAGCAAAAGGAACGGCGGAGAATATTCTGATGAGTGGATCCAGTGAGCGGAGTAGGTGGTTCATCCCATTCGCTATCGGCTCGGGTGCAATTGCCATTCTTGCACTCTACATTCCTGTTGCGTATGGGCCACGCCTCGAACTTTCCACGGTGATCGATTTGTTGATTGCTGGTCCCGCGATTTGGACCGTCACGGTCGTGGTTGGACTAGTGATATACCGATGGCGCGGCCTATGGCTCCTACTGGGTGCGCCGCTGGCCTTCGTTGATTTGATCTGGTTCGTGGCGACATTCAGCGCATGCGATCCCACAGGTACACGTTGTCTGTAGCGTCTGACCTGCGATCAGAGAAGGATTGCACGCGGAGGCGCGGAGGACGCGGAGACCATCATGATCGACATCGATCATCTGAAGACGTGGGTCGGGCGCACGGAGGAGCAGTCCGATGTGGCCGCGCCGGCGCCGCTTGCCGGACTTGCGGCGTTGCTGGATCACGTGCATCCACCGTGGCCCGAGCACGAGCTGCCGCCGCTGGCGCACTGGCTCTATTTCCTGCCGCGCGCGCGGCAGTCCGACATCGATGCCGACGGCCATCCCAAGCGCGGCGGTTTCCTGCCGCCGGCGCCGCTGCCGCGCCGGATGTGGGCCGGCAGCCGCATCGAATTTCGCGGGCCCATTGCCATCGGCGCCGCCATGGTGCGGCGCTCCTCGATTCTCTCGGTGGAGGCCAAGAGCGGCGCCAGTGGCGACATGGTATTCGTGACCGTGCGGCACGAAATCTCAGGCGACGCCGCGCCCGCCATCGTCGAGGAACAGGACATCGTCTATCGCCAAGCGCCGAAGCCGGAGGCTTCGGGCGGCGCACCGTTGGCGCCGGCGGCGGAGCGGCGCGAATCGGAATGGACGCGGACCGTGACACCCGATCCCGTCCAGCTGTTCCGCTACTCGGCGCTCACCTTCAACGGCCACCGCATCCATTACGACCGCGACTATTGCCGCGGCGTGGAAGGCTATCCTGGCCTCGTCGTGCACGGCCCCTACACGGCGACTCTGCTGGTCGATCATTTCCTGCGTCGCCGCCCGCAGGCGTCGATCGCGACCCTGCAATTCCGCGCGCGGCGGCCGTTGTTCGACACGGCCGCCTTCGATCTGTGCGGCGCGATGCGGGAGAGCGGAGCCTCGCTGTGGGCGCGCGGCCCGCACGGCGAGACCGCCATGGAGTTGGCTCTCCGCCTTGCGTAGATGAACAACGCGGTCGGTCGCTACGTACGATTCGCAAAACTCCGCGTCCTCTGCGTCCTCCGCCTGAATCCGATTCCCGAATGGGGGTCGATTCAGACGCAATTCGAGCGGCTATCGAAATGAGTTCTCGGTTTTCAGCCCGTTTTTCCGTGTT
>DIZC01000003.1 GCA_002429315.1 Alphaproteobacteria bacterium UBA6038 | reverse complement strand
AAAACCCGAGTCACGCTCTAGTGCAGCGCCGGCGCCGTGCCGGCCGCTGAATCAAACGCTGCCGATTGGCGCGTTGTAGCCAGAGTTCCAAGTCTTTGCCGAATCTTCTATCCGCCCGTGCCTTTCGCATGTGCGCGGAACGCGGCGAGTTGCGCCTTCTTCAGGTTGTCCCAGGCGGTGAGTTGGGCGGCGAGTTTGCCGTGCATGCCGGCGTAGGTCTCGGTCTCCTGCGCGTTGGGCGCGGTGTCGGCATCGTCGAGCAGCCCGGCGAACGAATAGATCTGCTCGTTCAGCATGCCGGGATAGTTGAGGTTGGCTTCCGAGCCCTTGATGTTGACCTGCATCAGCGTGCCTTCGATCTGCGAAGCCTGCTTCACGAGGGCATTGCCTTCCTGTGCCAGTGCGGCATTGGGCTTGCCGTTGGCGCCCTTCATGTCCTTGGCGACTTCCGCTTTCACTGCGCGAATGTCGTTCACCGCGCGGTGCAGCGCGTCCTGATCGTGGTAGACTTCCATCGCGAGCGCGAACTTCTGTTGAAGGCCGGCGGCCTGGCCTTTGTCCCGCGGATCGTACGCGATCGTCAGCGGCACGGTCTGCGTCTGGCCGTTGGAAGTGAGCTTGACCGTGTACTTGCCGGGCATCACCAGCGGTCCGCGCGGCGGCAAGCCGGCATAAAATGCGCCGGGGATTTGCGCCGGGTCGTCATAGCGTAAATTCCAGACATAGCGGTTGATGCCCACCTGCGACGGCAGGGTTTCCGTCGGATGCACCTGATCGGGCCATTCCGGCGGCTGCTCGGGTTTGTTCGACTTCACGCTGCTGAGGTGGCGCACTTCTTTGCCGTTGGCGTCGAGGATGTCGATGGTGATTGCCCCATTGGGCTGCGACGGCAGATAATAATCGATGAGGATGCCTGCTGGCGGGTTCTGGCCCACTGGCGGCCGCGCATCCACCTGATCGGGATAATAGAGACGAAGTCCCGTTTGCGGCGTGTAAAGGAACACGCCCGAGGCCGCCGATGCCGCCGCGGTCTGCCGGAGAGGCGTCACGTCGTCGAGGATCCAGAAAGAGCGGCCATGCGTGGCGACCACCAGATCGTCACCCTTCACGACGAGATCGTGCACCGGCGAACGCGGCAAGTTCAGCTGCAGGCTCTGCCAGTGTCCGCCATCGTCGAACGAGACGAAGACGCCCGTCTCGGTCGCGGCGTAGAGCAGTCCCTGCTTCACCGTGTCCTCGCGCACCGCGTGGACCCACGCGCCGTCCGGCAAACCGGAATCGATGCGAGTCCACGTCTTGCCGGCATCGCTGGTCTTGAAGACGTAAGGCTTCGTGTCGTCGAGCTTGTGGCGGTCCACCGCGACATAGGCGGTGTTCGCATCGTAGCGCGAGGCCTCGATCATGCTGACGGTGCCCCATTGCGGCATGTCGTGCGGCGTGACGTTCGACCAGCTGCCGCCGCCGTTCTGCGTGAGCTGCACCAGCCCATCATCGGTGCCGACCCAGATCATGCCTTTCTTAACGGGCGATTCCACGATGGCGAAGATGGTGTCGTAGTACTCGACACTGGTGATGTCCTTGGTGATCGGTCCGCCAGAGGCCTGTTGCTTGGACTTGTCGTTGCGGGTGAGATCGCCGCTGATTGCCGTCCAACTGCTGCCGTCGTCGGTCGTCTTGTAGAGTCGCTCCATGCCGTAATAGAGGGTGTCCGAATTAAACGGCGACATCGCCAGCGGCGAGGTCCAGTTAAAGCGGTGTTCCAGATCCTTGGCCGCGTGTCCGGAGGCGTCCACCGGCCAGACGGAAATCACCCTGAGCTGCTGGGTGTGCTTGTTGAAGCGGCCGACGTAGTTCTCGCTGGTGCCGTACACGATGTAAGGATCGCGCGGATCGGCGATGATAAAGCCGCATTCGCCGCCGAACACGTCATACCAGTCGTGCTCGTTGATGGCGCCTTCGTCGTCCATGCTCGCGATGCCGACGCTCGAATTGTCCTGCTGCGAACCGTAGACGTAATACGGAAACCGGTTGTCCACCGATACGTGATAGAACTGCGCGGTCGGCTGGTTGTTCTGCGTCGTCCAGTTCTTGCCGCCATCGAAGGTGATCGACGCGCCGCCGTCGCTGGCTTCGATGATGCGGCTGGGGTTGGTCGGATCGATCCAGATGCCGTGATGGTCGCCGTGCCGGGCGGGCAGGAGGTTGAATGTCTTGCCGCCGTCGGTGGAGCGGAACAGCCCGGTGTTCTCGGCGTAAAGCGTGTCTGCGCGCTTCGGATCGGCGAGGATGGTGGAGAAGTACCAGGCGCGCTGGCTGAGCCGCCCATCGTTGTTGATGCGCCGCCAATGACCGCCGCCATCGTCGGAGCGATAAAGGCCGCCGTCTTTCGCTTCCATCATCGCGTAAATGCGCTTGGAATCCGCGCCTGATACCGAGACGTGGATGCGGCCGAGAATGCCGCCGGGCAATCCGTTGCCTTTGAGTTGCGTCCACGTCACGCCGCCATCGCTCGAGCGATACAGTCCACTGCCCGGTCCGCCGCTGGAGAAATTCCACGGTTGCCTGCGCGCCTGCCAGAGGGCAGCGTATACGACGCTTGCATTGCGCGGATCGAAGCTCACATCGATCGCGCCGGTGTTGTTGTCTTTGAACAGCACCTTCTTCCAGCTCTTGCCGCCGTCGGTGGTGCGGAACACGCCGCGCTCGGCATTCGGGCCGAAGGCGTGGCCCAGCGCCGCCACCAGCACGATATTCGGATCGTGGGGATCGACGATCAAAGCGCCGATCTGACGAGAGTCCTTTAGTCCGATGTTCGTCCACGTCTTGCCACCGTCGGTGGATTTGTAGACGCCGTCGCCGACCGTCATGTTGCCGCGCGGCGCCGCTTCGCCGGTGCCGACATAGATGACGTTGCGGTTCGAAGGCGCGATCGCGATCGCGCCGACCGAGGAGATCGGCGTTCGGTCCGTGAGGGGCTGCCAGGTGGCGCCGCCATCGGTCGTCTTCCATACGCCACCGGCGACCGCGCCGAAAAAGAAGGTGTTGGGATCGCCGGGGATGCCGGCGACCGCGAGCGCGCGACCGCCGCGATAGGGGCCTATGCCCCGCCACTGCAGGGCTTTGAACAGATTTCCGTTCACCGGGTACGTGGCCTGATTGGCGGGCGTTGCCGATGGTGCAGGCGCTACCGGCTTGGCCGGAGCTGTGACGTTGCGAGGTTCAGCCCGAGTCGGGGGGGCGGGGCCGGGACCTGCCGCACGCGCCAGTGCCATGATCGCCGCACCGGCAAGCGCAGCGGCGCAGATCGAAACGCCTGTCCGAGAACCCAGAAACCGGAATTGCATGTGCTTCCCCTTTTAGCCCGCTTTCGCTCTTGCCGCAGGCAGCTCAACCTACCGGGAATCCGTCGCCTCACGCCACAATTATCCTCTTGCGATAGCAAACCGGGCTGAGGTGGAGCACAACCTGCATCTCTGCCAACGAGAGTGCGGGAGTGCTTCTTCAGCCAATGCGGCTCGACATGCCGCCGTCGACGGGCAGCAGCACGCCGGTGATGAACCTGGCTTCATCGGACGCGAGAAAGAGGGCAGCGTAGGCTGTGTCCCACGCCGTGCCCATTCGCCCACCCAGCGGGACCCGCGCGTTGCGGGCCTGGCGAACGGCTTCTTCCTCCTGCCCCGTGGCCTCAGCAATACCGGTGACCGCCATGGGCGTATCCATCAATCCCGGCAGGATGGCGTTGCAGCGAATGCCGTGCCGCGCGTTGGATTGCGCAACGCTCGTCGTCAGCCGGTTCACCCCGGCCTTGGAGATTTCGTAGGCGACCTGATTGCCGCCGGCGAGCGAGGCGAGGGAAGAGATGTTCACGATGGCGCCGCTCTTCTGCTCGCGCATGACGGGAATCGCGGCCTTGATCGTCAGCCACATGCCTTTGAGATTGACTGTCATGATCCGGTCGAAGGCGGCTTCGTCCAGCTTGTGCGCCGGCCCGTCGCCGTCGCCGATGCCCACATTGTTGACAAGAATATCGATACGCCCGAAGCGGGCTGTGGCTGCCGCAACGATGGCCTCGGCCGCATCCGGTTTGACGATGTTGGCCTCCAATGCGCCAGCGCGGCCGCCTTCCTCGGCAATCATGGCGGCGGTTTCGCTGGCGCGCGCGCAGTCGCGATCGACGCACAGAACGTCCGCTCCCTCGCGGGCGAACAGCAGTGCGATGGCGCGACCGTTGCCGATGGTCGAGCCGGGGGTCTGTCCGGCGCCGACAACGATGGCCGTCTTGCCGCTCAGCCGCACGATCAGAAGCCGCGGAGATCGGGATCGAGCGTCTGCTCCGGCTCGAGCTGCACCCCGAAGGAATTCAGCATCATGGACACCTGCGTGTACTGGCCGACGGTGAAGACGAGGTCCATCCGCTGCTTTTCGCTGAAATGTGCCGCCAGCAATTTCCACGTTGCGTCGGTGATGAACTGGTCGCGGTGCAGCTCGTCGCAGGCGCGGATCAACGCGGCATCCGGCTCGCTCCATTCCGCGACGGCGCCTTTCTTGATGCGGCCGATCTCCTCGCCGCTCAGTCCCTCGCGCTTGGCGATGCCGACATGCTGCGTCCATTCATAGCCCGACTTGCACAGGAAACCCGTGCGCAGGATCACGATTTCGCGTTCCCGCGCGGGCAGCGAGTTCCGCCGCGACAGGATGTAGCCGCCCCATTGGTTGAACCGCTCGAATGCCTTCGGCTCGCGCACCAGCGTGCGGAAGATATTGAGCACGCGGCCGCCGAAGGGCTTCAGCAATTCGCGTTGCTCGTCGGTGAATTCCGTATCGCTGAGCGGTGCAATGCGCGGCTCTGTCAGTCTCACGCGAAACTCTCCCTTGCAGCGATCGATGAAAGTCCAGGTCCGCTTTTCTACCACGACGCCGGGGCATGTGCAGGCCTAATTCCTGAACGGGTAGCTTCGACTTCGGCACAATTTCCGTATGCTTCGCAATTCCGGTTTTGCGCGGATTCAGCGTTGGCGGGATCTTCCGTGACTATCCATCGCGCGAGCGTCCGCGGGCGATAGACTCTCTTCGGCGACGCGCCAGACGGATGGCCGCCACAAGGGTGGCCATGACGGTCTTAGAGAAAGCGATTCAGGTAAGACAATCTCGCTCCAGTGCTATGCCATCTCGCGGCACGCTTGGGAGCACTTGCGGCAGGCGTCCACGCATTGGTCCATGCCATCGAGGCGCATGCAGTCCTGCGCGCAGGCGTTGCACACCTCGGCACACAGCGCGCAGAGCTGCCGGTGAAACTGGCTCTTGTGCATGATGAAATCGGCCGCCGTGGCGCAGATGGCGGCGCAGTCGATCATCAGGCGGAAGTGCTGCGGCGCCACGTCCTCGCCGCCTTCGTCGAGGCAGTGCGTCATCGCCATGCCGAGGCAGATCTTGTGGCAGTCGAGGCACGCGTCGACGCAATCCTGTTCCTGCCGGCTGAACGCGTGCATCGGTCCCTCCGCGAACTTGCGTTCAGGAAATCCCCCGACAGTTGGTTCTATTCCCACCCTCCCTCAAGGGGCTCAAGGGGAGGCTGGATTCGCGCGGAGCAGTTCTCTGCTCACATGTTCGGGGCGGACGCCGATGCCGACGAGCCGAGCGGGTATCCGCTGAAGCGCGGGTATCCCGTCGAGCAGCTTCACGAACGGCGGCGGCTTCAGTTCGCCCTGCGCCTGCAATGTGGGCGCGAGGATGTTCTTCTGAATGGCCGACTGCGCAGCTTGCGTGAGGCGCGCCGGAAACCCGCGCCGCCGCTGGACGCGATTGAGCTCTTCGAGCGTGGGGCGGCCGCGCGCAAGCGGCCGCCACAGAATGTTCGCCGTGGCCACCGCATCCTGCACTGCGATGTTGATGCCGACGCCGCCCACCGGCGACATCGCGTGTGCCGCATCGCCGATACAGAGGAGCCCGGGCTTCGCCCAGTGCCTTAGGCGATTTACGGTCACGGTGAGCAGGCTCACGTCCTCGAAGCTTTCGATGGTGCCGACGCGATCCGCGGCAAAGCCGGCAATGGAGGCAAGCCGCGCGCGAAAGCGTTCGATTCCCTCGCGCCTGATCGCCTCGAAACCGCCCTTCGGAACCACCAGCGCGCACTGCCAGTAATCGCCGCGATAGAGCATCACGAAGAATCGCCCGGCGCCGAACCGCGCCACTGGCTCGGTGGGATCGGTTTGCCGGCGCGGCAGCCGTAGCCAGATCACGTCGATGGGCACGCCGAACTCCTGCGGCACGAGACCGGCGGCTTCGCGCACCGTCGAGTGCCGCCCGTCGGCGCCGATGACCAGATCGGCGCGGACGTTCATTTCGCCATCGGGCGATCCCGCGTGCAGACCTGCGACCTCGCCCTGTTCCTCGATCAGCGCGGCAGCCCTGGTGCTCATCAGCAGCCGGAAGTTCGGAAAACGCTTTGCCTTGGCCGCAAAGAAGTTCAGCAGGTCCCATTGCGGCATCAGGGCGATGAACTTGCAGTGCGTCGGCAGATGGGTGAAGTCGCCGACCGTGAACTGTCGGTCGCCGATTTCCGCATGCAGGCGCCGCACCTCCTGATGCGGAAGCGCAAGGAAGTCCTCCAGCAGGCCCAGTTCCCAGATCACCTCCAGGGTGGAGGGATGCACCGTGTCGCCACGAAAATCGCGCAGGAAGTCGGCGTGCTTCTCGAGCACCACCACGTCGATGCCGGCACGCGCGAGCAGGTAACCGCAGATCATGCCGGCCGGTCCGCCGCCGGCGATCGCGCAGCAGGTGGAAATGGCCGGCCCGCTCAATGCCGCGCCGGGATCTCGTACTGGGCAGCGACCAGCCGCGGCGTCACCGGTTTCTCCGGCGGCGGCGAAGACTTGCTGCAGCCGCCAAACAACGGCAGGAGCAGCAGAAGAAAAGCGGCGCGATGCATCGAGGCCTCCCGCGCAGGGTTTGCCCGGATGCTACGGCTTTCGAGTCGCCGATCAAACAGTTCGGTGCGTTCGCCGCCCGCCGCTCCCGCTATTGCTGCATTCCCTGCAATTCAGCCTTGCGTTGCGCGAGCTGTTCGCCGATCGCCTTCAGGTCCGCTCTCGTCTTGCGGACCTTGGGGAAAATCTCGCCCTCCTCCTCTTTCACGTGATGGTTCACGAACTCGCCGAGCACCTTCACCTCGGCCTCCCACAAAGCGTCGCCGGAACTGCCGCGCTTGATCTTGGCGACCAGTTCCCTGACCGAAGTGTGCTCGACCTCCGCCTCGTCGATGAGGTCCCCGTCGTTCGCCTTCAGCGCCTCGCGCGCGGCGGGATAGAAGATCTCCTCCTCGATCTGCGCGTGGACCTCCAGCGCGGCGCAAATCTGCTGCGCAAGGTCTGACTTTTTGGACTCCGAGCGCGACTTCTTGAACTGCTCGACCATACCCTTCACCTCCTTGTGGTCGGCCTTGAGCAGCGCAATGGCGTCCTTGCCCGATGCGGCGCGTTTCGTTTTCCGTTTCCGTGATTGGCTTTTGGCGGCGGCCATACATCCTCCTGCTGGCGCAAATGCGTGCCTACGAGAAAGGGGGCAGCGGCCAATTCGTTCCCGCGTTGCGGGCATGGGGCGCAGCGACGACGCGGGCGCGCGATCATGGCACCGGCGCATCCGGGCGCAGCCAGGGCTTCAGCACGCGGTAGGGGATGCTCACATCGAACTCGCCGCCGGCAAAGCTGGCGACCGTGTAAGCAGTGAAGTGGACCGTGGCGCGGTCTTTGCCGAACAGCCAGTTGCGGCCGTCGCGCACCACGTCGGCGATGGCGGCGCGATCGGGATTCTCGGCTGTCTCTTATACACATCT
>DIZC01000100.1 GCA_002429315.1 Alphaproteobacteria bacterium UBA6038 | reverse complement strand
ATTGTCCGAATTGTTCGGCGAAATTTTTTCGTCTGCGCTGTGCGCCGGGCCCGGCGCGGCTTGCGCAACAGAATTGTCCGAATTGTTCGGCGAAAAAATTTCGCGTGCCATGGGAGGGGCCGTAACGCGCGGAACGGCGCGCTGCGCCCGGGCTGCCGCGGTGCAACGCCCATGCTTCAAGGCGTTGCGGTTTCCGCGCGGTGCTCCGGGCCGGCGCTTCTCCGGCGCGGTCGCGCCCGCGGCCTCAATCCTCGACACATTCAACACGGCTCTTGCCTCCTGCTCGCGTTTCCGCCGTTCCGGCCCCTGAGACCGGCCATTACGGCGATAGTCAGTATATTGCTACTTCCGCAATATATGCAATAGTGACTGATCAGGTTTGCATTGTTATTTATGCAAACAAGCCATGCGGCCGTTGCGTGGCAGCCGGTGATTGTCCGTCCGCGCTTTCCAGCCGGTTGTTCGGGTCTAAGTGGTCGGCTTCCGCAATGGGCGGCCTTGCCCAATTATTTTAGGATTCCCGGAACCGGTAACCGAACCCCTCGTTTTTGTTTTGACCATCGGATGTTCCGGTATTGGGGCTCGGGGGGAGTGCGAGGTCACTCGGGAGAGTGAGCCATCCCATGAGAACGAGCTTGATGGCCGCAGCAACGGTTGCGGCCCTGCTTTCGGCCATTACGGCCATGGCGGCGGATGAAAATTCACAGTCTCAATACGGCACCCAAAGCGCCACGGTAATGAAAGGCCATCGCGCCACCCCATCGACGGAATCCGGCGCGACAACGAACACAACAGATGACCTCCAGGAGCAGGCTGCGCCTGGCGCAATGATGATGACGCCCATCAGCATCGAAACCAGTACGGGCGCCCGAAGGAGGGCGGCGCTCGCCACCCTCTTTCTTATCGGCGCCGCCGCTCCCTGCCTTCAGGCAGAGGGGAAAGCTTTCAATGCTAACGGCGGCTGCTGACATCATGTATGGGAAATTACGTGGTGCGACGGCGTCGCCAGTAACCCTTCTACTGGCGGCTATGGGGTGATGCGGCGCGGCGTGTGCGATCTTTGGATATTGCTCGCCATTGCTGACGCGGCAGTGATCTTCGCACCCATCAGTCGGCGCGCCGCCGGTTGCCGCGAAGATCATAGGGGCCGCCTTTGTCGATGGCGCGCCGGTAGGCGGGGCGCGCCTGCATGCGCGAAAGATACCCGGCCAGCGCCGGATAATCCTTGAGCACGCCGCCGGCATCCGCCGCCTCCAGCACGAAGGTGAGCTGGATGTCGGCGCCGGTGAGGCCGCGGCCGACGAAGAAGTCCCGGCCGCGGATGGCGCTCTCCAGGTAGGAGAGATGGTTGGCGATCTCGCTCTCCACCCGCGGGCGCAATGGCGCCGCCGCTTCGCCCAAGAACCCCATGTACATGTTCATCAGCAAGGGCAGCATCGCCGAGCCCTCGGCATAATGCATCCACTCCATATACTTGACGCGATCGCGCGTGCCCGCCTCGGGCCGCAGGCGGCCGTTGCCGTACTTGTCCAGGATGTATTCCACGATGGCGCCGGATTCGGCGATGGCATCGCCGTCGTCGGTGATCACCGGCGATTTGCCGAGCGGATGCACCGATTTCAGTTCCGGCGGCGCCAGCGGCACCGGGCTCATGCGCTGATACTGCACGATCTCGTACGGCGCGTTCAGCTCTTCCAGCAGCCACAGAATCCGCTGCGAGCGCGAATTGTTGAGATGATGGACTTTGAGCATTTTTGCCTCCCCGACAGTTCCAGTGTTGGCGACGAACTATTTTGCACGCGGAGGGCGCGGAGTACACGGAGGCTCTGCGTCCTCCGCGTCTCCGCGTGAACTAAATCAGGAACTCGCGGCCCTTGAACACCGACAGCAGGCGCATGCCGTTCTCCTGAAGCGTTTCGGCGGCGCCTTCTTCGCGATCGACGATCACCAGCGCCGCCTCGACCGTGGCGCCCGCCGCGCGCACGGCATCCGCCGCTTTCAGGATGGAGCCGCCGCTGGTGGCGACGTCGTCCACCACCATCGCCTTCGTGTTCGCGAGCGTCTCGTTTGCCGCGAGGCCCTCGATCATGTCCATGGTGCCGTGGCCCTTGGGTTGCTTGCGCACGAAGAAGGTCTTCACCGGCTTGTTCTCGGCGGCGCTGAGCGCCGCCAGCGCGGCGATCACCGGCACCGCGCCCATTTCGAGGCCGCCGGCATAATCGGGATTCTCCGGCCAGATGCGCGCGAGCAGGGCGCGGGCGCACAGCAGCGCGCCCTGTGGCGACATCATGGTGGGCTTCAAGTTGAAGTAGAGCTCGCTCTCCCGCCCCGAGGCGAGCGTGAACTTGCCGCGGCGGAACGACCGCTCGCGGATGATGTCGAACAGCGCCTTCTCGTCCGGATTGGGCTCGCTTGCCGCCATGCTGCAGTTCTACCCGGCTAGCGGGCCGGCCGCCACATCGGCCACAGCGTCGGGCCGTCCGGCAGATGGATTTCGCGCACCACTTCGAAGCCGAAGGCGCGATAGACGGGAATGTTGGTGGGCTTGCTCGATTCCAGATAGCAGGGCGTGCCGCTCGCGTCCGCCACCGCCAGCTGCTGGCGCATGGCGAGGCTCGCGAAGCCTTTGCCCTGCTTGGGCGGATCGGTGCCGATCACCTGCAGATACCAGTGCGGCTCTTTCGGATGCACCTTTTCGATGCGGTCCATCGCGCCCATGACCTTCAACGCGCCGGCGCCGAAGATGCCGAGCATCTCGGGGCCGTTGGTGACGTATTGCCACCACGGCAGGTGCCATTGGTTCGGCGGCCGCCACAGCGTGGCGCATTCGACCCCACCGGTGGTGAAGCAGGCGCCGTGCGGCAGCCCAAGCTTGTGCAGCAGCTTGAACATGCGCACGAGCTTTTGCGGGCGGGCGGCTTCATCCGGGATGAAGTGCGAGGTCAGCGGATCGTCCCAGAATGACCGCGCCAGCATGCGCGAGACGGCCTCCACGTCGGCGGCTTCCGTTTTGCGGACCGTGGTGCCGCTTGCTGCTGCGGCTTGCGCCGTCATGGGCCGCCATCCGCGGTGCCGACGGCGCTTCGCGAGCACAAAAGGCCGGCGGCCGGAAGCGGGATGAACTTTCCGGTCTTCTCGTCGACTCTCCATGCCGCCGTAACCGGCAGAAGCGTCTTGTCCTGAGGGGAATAGTGCGATGACCCCACGTCCTTCGCACCGCGATTGTCGAGCACGCCCATGATTTCGCCGGAGAGTTCTTTGCCGTTCGCCTGGCAGACTCCTCCGCTGAACGCAGGCGCAGCCCGGGAGTGCGGCGGGAACGCCAGCACGTCGCGGACGATGTCGTGCGCGTCTGTGATGACGGCATATTCCTTTCCGCAGATGCGCCAAGTGACCGAATTCAGGGTGTCGGTGATTTCGTCTGCCCCCAGATCCTTGAGCCCCAGCGCGGCATGCCGCTTCTCCGTTTGCATGACCGGTTCATCGCGCATCCATTTCCCCAGCAGTGCGCTTCGCACATCGCCGCCGCAGCGTACGGCTTCGAAACCGTCCCGAGCCGAGGCCGCGCTGCTTACGAGCAAAGGAAGCGCGGCCACGAGCAAGGGAAGAAAAATGCGGTGCGATTTCATCCGGCCCCCGTGCCGAATACGGCAAACCTGGATTCACTACTCCCGCACACGACGAGTCAAATGTCCGGATCGGCGAAAGGCGGCACATCCGGAAAGGCCTTCAGCGATGGGGTCGAGCGCGGCCCTTAACGCTCCGAGCCACGGTTCGTAGTGCCGCCAGTGTTCGAGTGCGCCCCTATAGAGCGGCTTCCGCACCTGCTCGGAACTAACAGTGCTCAAACAGGCAGAATGCAGGGAACGACCTGCCGGCCATGGCGACGATAGATGCGGAAGTCGCTGTCTGTGGTCAGCACCACCGGATCGCTCATCACCTCGGTCATCCGCACCAGGCAGGCATCCGCGAGGCTCATCGGCACCTGCTTGTATTTTTTCATCAGGGTCAGCACCGCCGCCATGTTGTCTGCGAGTACGAAGGAAGACAGGAGCATTCTCCGTCGCAGCAACGACAGGAGCGGTTCCGGATCAACGGGGCCAAGCAGATAGAAGGTTTCCGACAACGCGGCTTCGCAAGTGTGCCATGGCGGCCGTTGCTGAGACGCCTGCGCCGCCGCCCAACCATGATGGCGGTCCCGCCGGTACAGGAGCGCAACCAGAAAACTGGCGTCAACGATGACGGTTGCGGCCATACTTCAGGACGCGCAGATAATGCTTTTTGCGAGCGCTCAGATCCGTTGGCAGCCCTTCCTCAATCGAGCCGATCAAATCGGCGATACCAGCTGGCGGACCTTCGACTTCCTTTGTCTGAAATCCCTCCAGACGTTCCCGTACGATATCCGATTTCGAAACATTGCGGCGATGAGATTCGGCCTCGATTTCCGCGGCCATCGGCTCGGGTAGGCGTACCGTCATCGTTTTCATGGCAGGGGCAACGTACGACAACTCTGCCAGCGACGCAATACGGAGCTCGGCTAGCGATTCAGTTCCCGCATCGCGGAATCGAGGCCGGCCAGCGTCAGTGGGTACATGCGGTCGGAGATGATCTGGTTGATCAGCCCGATCGACGGCGTGTACTCCCAGTGCTTGCGCGCCACCGGGTTGAGCCACACCACGTGCTCGTAGATCTGCGCCACGCGGTCGAGCCAGATGGCGCCCGCCTCCTCGTTCCAGTGCTCCACGCTGCCGCCCGGATAGGTGATTTCATACGGGCTCATGGTGGCGTCGCCCACGAAGATCACCTTGTAGTCGTGCGGGAATTTGTGGAGCACGTCCCAGGTGGGGAACTTCTCCGCATGGCGGCGGCGGTTGTCCTTCCACACCGCCTCGTAGAGGCAGTTGTGGAAGTAGAAGAATTCCATGTGCTTGAATTCGGTCTTGGCGGCGGAGAACAGCTCCTCGCACAGCTTGATGTGCGCATCCATCGAGCCGCCGATGTCGAAGAAGATGAGCACCTTCACGGTGTTGTGGCGCTCCGGGATGAGGCGCAGGTCGAGATACCCCTTGTTGGCGGTGTCCTGGATGGTGCCGGGCAGATCGAGCTCGGTTTCCGCGCCCTCGCGCGCCCATTTGCGCAGGCGCCTGAGCGCCACCTTGATGTTGCGGGTGCCGAGCTCGACGGAATCGTCCAGGTTCTTGTATTCGCGCTTGTCCCACACCTTCACGGCCTTGCCGTGGCGCGACTTGTCCTGCCCGATGCGCACCCCTTCGGGATTGTAGCCATAGGCGCCGAACGGCGAGGTGCCCGCCGTGCCGATCATCTTGTTGCCGCCTTCGTGGCGCTTCTTCTGCTCTTCGAGGCGCTGCTTGAGGGTTTCCATCAGCTTTTCCCAGCCGCCCAGCGCTTCGATCTCCTTCTTCTCTTCCTCGGTGAGATATTTCTCGGTGAGCGCGCGCAGCCATTCTTCCGGGATTTGCGCGATCTGCGACGGCTCGAGATTCTCCAATCCCTTGAAGACGTGGCCGAACACGCGGTCGAACTTGTCGAGGTTGCGCTCGTCCTTCACCAGCGCGGTGCGGGAAAGGTAGTAGAACTCGTCGATCTTCATCTCGATCACGCCGCGATCGAGCGCGCCCATCAGCGCGAGGTATTCCTTCAAGGTGACGGGCACCTTGGCCGCGCGAAGCTCATCGAAGAACTGGAAGACCATGGGGTGAGCCTAGCGGCTGAAACACTCCCTTGTCATCCCCGGCCGCAAGGTCATTGCAGGCGGAACACCGTGCCGCAGCCGTTCGAACAATTTGCCGAGCCGCCGCCTCTGTAAGTCGTACCGTAGAGCGCCCCGTGGCCATCGCCGATCAATGGAGCGATGGGAACGCAACCCTCATTGCCGCCGGTGAAGGCATGCAGGGTCCTGAATGTGCCGGTCGGCGTCAGTTTGAACACCGTTCCGCAGCCATACTGGCCATTGCTGCCGCCAGAAGCCGTAGTTCCCAATAAATTTCCGCTCTTGCTTAGCAGAAGACCGGCATCGGGATTTGCCCCGTCGGGCCCCGAAAAAGAATGGAGGATGCTGTAGGTGCCATCGTTCGCGATTTTGAAGACAACGCCGCAGTTGCAGGCAGCGTTAAAGCCGCCAGAGGCCGCTGTTCCATAAAGATTGCCTTGCGCATCCAGAATTACGCCGCCGACCGGATTGTTGCCATCGCCGACGCCTTCGAATGTATGAAGCACGGTTTCCACGCCACTGGGCGCGAGCTTGAAAACGACGCCGCAGCCGGAGTCGCCGCAGTTGGTGTCGCCGCCCTTTGCGGTTGTCCCGTAGAGATTGCCTGCGTCGTCTGCAATCAAGGTCCCAAGATAGGGAAACGAACCGTCGGCGCCCCCGCCGAACGAATAGAGCAACGACTCTGTGCCATCTCGTGCGATTTTGAACACGCTGCCGCAACCATTATTAAGGCCACAGGCATTGAGATCGGCACCACCTTCGGTCGTCGTGCCGTAGAGATTGCCACTCTTGTCTTTGAGAAGGCCGGCATAAGGGTGATTGCCGTCGCTGTGTCCAGCAAAAGCGTAGACCAATGTCGTGTTGCCGTCGGGCGCGAGCTTGAAGACCGTGCCTCTGTAGAAGCCGCCGTTCACCGTTGTACCGAAGAGATTCCCTTTTCTGTCCATGATAAGAGACGATATCGGCGTTTCGCCATCGTACTCCTTCGGCCCCTCGAAAGCGTGTAGCACCGTTTCGGTGCCCCCGGGCGCGAGCTTAAACACCGTGCCGCATCCTTTCTGCTGACAACGCGTGACGTCTCCGCCCGCTAAAGTAGTGCCGTAGAGATTCCCGCTGTCATCGAGCAACAGAGGGGCCTCAGGGGTCGCACCGTCACTCGCTCCCGTGAAGGCATAAAGCGTGGTGAACGTTCTGGTGGCGGTAGCAGGGGTTGCAGTCAGAAGTGCCGCCGCAATCGCGCAGAGAGCCATATTGGCGGCGCGAAACGCACCGAACAACTGGAACAACATGGATCAAGTATAGCCGCGCGCGATTTTTTCGGCAAGCTTCAACGCCAGTTCGGTGGCGTGGCAGCGGATTTCGCCGCGATCTTGCGATTTGAAGCGCCGGGTGAGCGCCAGCGTCTCGTGGCCGCGGGACATCGCTTCAGCGCGGTTTCGGCCAGCGCGCGCGCGATCCTCTCGCTGACGATGCCTTTTTTTGTCGATCAGCTTCTTGGGAATCCCGAACGCAACCTTGTGCCGCTTGGTGTAGAGCACGAAGCCGCCGTGAAAGAGATCGCCCGCACCGGGCGCATCCGACAGGATCGCAGCGATCAGCCCGCCGGTGCAGGATTCGGCGGTGGCCAGCGTGAGCTTCGCCTTGCCGAAGCGCTGAAACAGCCGCGTGGCGCGCTTGACCAGCGCCGGGTCGATCTGCGTGACCTCGATTTCCTCCGGCATGCTTACGGCGCGCCGATCTGCTTCTCGGCGGCGGCGTAGACCGCGTTCAGGAATTCGGCTTCCGCCGCCGCGTCGCGCGGGTCGGCGTATTCGACGGTTGTCTGCACCACCCAGTTCTTCACGGCCGCGCCCGCGAACAGGATGCGGTATTCCAGCGCCTCGGCGCGCGCCGTGCGATAGGTGCGGGTGTAGATCGAAAGCTGCGAGCCTTGGAGGCGCACCTGTTTCTCAAAGAGGCGCTTGCCGCCGGTCGCGTCCTGCTCGCTGAAGTCATCGGCAAATGCTGCCTTGGGATCGTAGCCGCCGTTGAGAGGGTTGAGCGTGATGGTGCCGTAGACGCCGTCGCGTGCCCCATAAGCGCAGAAATCCTCATTGTGCTCCGGATCGTATTCGCCCACCGCGTCGCGCTCGAAGGGGCCGATGCGCGCCGGGCACACGAAACCCGACACATGCACCTTCGCGCCGTCATCGGCACGATCGCGGAACGTGTCGGCGCTCCCTTGTGCGAATGTGGCACTGCCGATCAAGACAGTGGTGGCGGCGGCTAACCCGAATGCGAAAAGCTTTCTCATACCTCTTTGTCGCCAATCTGGTGACGGCTTACAACAGCGAGTACGAGCAATGAAACCCACCCTCCCCTTGAGGGAGGGTCAAAATTCACGAACGAAAGTGAGTGAATTTCGGGGAGGGGTCACTCGCAGAAGTCTTCAACTCCCGAACCGCATGGCAAATCACGCCCATGATGTAGTCCGAATCACGCAGGTCGGTATTCCAGAACCGCAGCACCTTATACCCACGCGCTTCGAGCCACCTCGTGCGGTAGAGATCATATTGCGCTTGTCCATTGGCATGTTGGCTGCCATCCAGTTCGATGATCAGTTTTGCGGCTGAGCAGTAGAAGTCCGCAATGTATGGACCAATCGGTTGCTGGCGCCGGAAGCGTAACCCCAGGAGACGCTTGTCGCGTAGGCATGACCACAGCTTACGCTCGGCCTCCGTTGCGCTCAGCCGCAACTGCCGGGCCGCGTGGCGTTTCAGCTCCGTGCGGCGAACCGTATGCGAGCGCGGCTTCGAAAGCATGACCCCTCCCCGAAATTTGCTACGCAAATTTCGACCATCCCTCAAGGGGAGGGTGGGAGATACGCATTCGTACAAGAACTTACGCTTAATTCCGCGCCTCGCGGCGGGCGAGGAAGGCGAGGCGCTCGAACAGGTGCACGTCCTGCTCGTTCTTCAAGAGCGCGCCGTGCAGCGGCGGGATGAGCTTGTGCGGGTCTTTCTCGCGCAAGGCCTCGGGAGGGATGTCTTCGTTCAGCAGCAGCTTCAGCCAATCCAGCAGCTCGGAGGTGGACGGCTTCTTCTTCAGGCCCGGTACCTCGCGGATCTGATAGAACGTGTTCAGCGCCTCGCTCACCAGCTTCTGCTTGATGCCGGGATAGTGCACGTCGACGATTCGCTGCATCGTCTCGCGGTCGGGGAACTTGATGTAGTGAAAGAAGCAGCGGCGCAGGAACGCGTCCGGCAGCTCCTTCTCGTTGTTCGAGGTGATCATGACGATCGGGCGCACCGCGGCCTTGATCGTCTCGCCCGTCTCGTAGACGAAGAATTCCATCCGATCGAGCTCGAGCAGCAGGTCGTTGGGGAATTCGATATCCGCCTTGTCGATCTCATCGATCAGCAGCACCGGCCGCTTCTCCATCTCGAAGGCGTCCCACAATTTGCCCTTTTTGATGTAGTTCTTGACGTCCTTCACCCGCACATCGCCGAGCTGGGAATCGCGCAGGCGGGTGACGGCGTCGTATTCGTAGAGGCCCTGCATCGCCTTGGTGGTGGACTTAACATGCCAGGTGATGAGCGGCGCGGCCAAAGCATCGGCCACTTCATACGCAAGCTGCGTCTTGCCGGTGCCGGGCTCGCCCTTGATGAGCAGCGGGCGCTCCAAAGTGATGGCGGCGTTCACCGCAATGCGCAGATCGTCGGTCGCGATATAGCGCTCGGTGCCTTCGAAACGTTGGGCCATTGGTCTCTCGTATCGGAATAGCGGTTGCCGCCGACCGTAAGGGGCGGGGCCGGCTCTTCGCAAGAGCGTGGGCGTGCGCTAAGACTTGGGCATGCGCCAACCTGCCCCCGAAACGCTGCCCGCGCGGCTCTACAGCGATGCCGCGATCTACGCCATCGAGCGGCGCGAAATCTTCGCCCGCACCTGGCAATTGTTCGCCCATGAAAGCCAGCTGCCGCGGCCGGGCGACTATGTGGCGACGAGCTTCGCCGGATATCCGATTCTGGCGGTGCGCGGCGACGACGGCGCGATCCGCGCCTTCCACAATGTCTGCCGCCATCGCGCCGGGCCTTTGGTGGACGACGGCGAAGGCCACTGCGCCGGCGCGCTGGTCTGCCGCTATCACGCCTGGAAATACGCCCTGGATGGGCGGCTGGCGAGCGCGCGGGATTTCGGGCCGGCGGACGGATTCGATCCGCGCGACTATTCCCTGTTTGCGCTGAAGTGCGAAATTTGGCGGGGCTTCGTGTTCGTCAACCTGGATGCCGACGCGCCGCCGCTCTCGGAAGCCATCGCGCCGCTCGAGCGGCGCATGCAGCACCTGGCGCCGGAGCGATTCCGCAACGCGCGCGCCTCCAGCCATGAAATGCGCTGCAACTGGAAGGCCTATGTCGAGAACTATCTCGAAGGCTACCACATCCCGGTGCTGCATCCTGCGCTGAACGCATCGATCGCCTCGGACTACGGCACCGAAGTCGAGCCGCCGGCGATCTTCTATCGCGCCACGCCGAAGAACGACGCCGCCATCGCCGGCCTGTGGGCGTGGGCGTGGCCGTGCCTCGGCGTGAACGTTTATGCCGACGGCATTCTGATGGAGCGGATGTGGCCGACCGCCGTGGATCGCACCCGGCTCGATTATCTCTTCCTGTTCGCCGAGGATGCCGACGAGGCCGATATCGAGCGCCAGATCGCCGCGTCGCTCGTCACCACCGAAGAAGACGTGGCGATCTGCGAAGCCGTGCAGCGCAATCTCGACGCCGGTATCTATCAGGCCGGGCGCCTGTCGCCCAAGCACGAGATGGGCGTGGCC
>DIZC01000099.1:34763-53039 GCA_002429315.1 Alphaproteobacteria bacterium UBA6038 | reverse complement strand
AGATGTGTATAAGAGACAGCTTCTTGATTTCCTCGGCAAAGGCCCGTGCAGCGTTGGCGTAGTCCTTCTGCACATAGGCGATATCGCCGATCCAGTACACGGCCTGCGGCGTCAGCTCGTCCTGCGGGTAGGAATTGGCGAAGCTGCGAAAAGCGCTGCGGGCCTCGTCGTATTGCGCCTTGGCGAGAAGCCTCATCGCGGCGTCGAATTTGGCGCGATTGGCGCTTGGCCCCGGCGTTTCCGATGGACCGCCACCCGCCGGCACGCTGCCCAGAACGGCGGCCGGCGCAGGACGGACCGGCTCTGCCGCCGGTTTCACCCCGCCGGCAGCCGGCATTCCGAGCCGCATCGGTTCACCGCTCGCGCGGCCCGCAGGTGCGACCGGTGGCGGTGCTGCCGCAGGGGGCGGCGAGCTCTGGGTGGCGGCGTCGTTGCAAGGCAGCGCGTTTTCTTCTCCGCCGCCCGCCGAAGCGCCCAGCTGCTGGGCCGAAAGCGCGCACAGCTTGTAATCGAAATCCTTCTGCATGCGTTCGATGCGGCCGTTCAGTTCGGTGATGCGGTGATCGAGCTGCTCGATCTGGCCGGTCAGCCGGCGCACCGTGTTTTCCAGATCGTCGTTGCGCTGGCGCAGCCAGTTCAGCGTGCTGTCCTGCGACTGTTCGTGCTGTTGTGCCACAAGTCGGGCGGCTTTTTCCTCGTCGCTTTCGCCGAACAACTGGGCGACCCGGTAAGCACCGGGCAGCTGGTTGGCGGGCCCCAGCTCGATTTCCGCGGCGCGGGATTGCACCTCGGCCGCATCGAGTTGGCGCACGATGGCGAGCGGCTTCGGATCCCGCGCCGCCGAGGCACCCGCAACCGCGACAAGGAGCCCGAAACCTGACACCAGGGCCATCGGCCACCGGCCACAGAATGTCTGCATCATCGTTGCGCACTCGCGTTCAGAGGGGCCATCCTCGCCAAGACTTAGCCGAAATCACGATGTGGCGGAATTCCGGAGCGCAGGGGAAGAAGGCGCCGCGAACGGCGCCTTCCGCAATGCCCACCCAATTTGCAAATCAGGACGATGCGGCGCCACTGGTCACGGTGGTGACGCCGCGGCGGTTCTGTGCCCAGCAATCCTCCGACGATTGCGTGCAGACCGGGCGCTCCTTACCGTAAGAAATGGTATCGACACGGCCCGATGAGACGCCGAGGCTGACGAGATATTCCTTCACCGCGTTGGCGCGGCGGGCGCCAAGCGCGAGATTGTATTCACGCGTTCCACGCTCGTCGCAATGACCCTCGACGGTCACACGCACCTGCGGATACTTCTGCAGCCATCCCGCCTGTCGCTGCAGAACGTTGCGATCTTCATCGCGCAATTGGTAGCGATCGTATTCGAAATGCACCGTGTCGCCGACGTTGACGCGAAGGTCTTCGGCGCTTCCGGGAATGATGTTGGATTCCGTTACCGGTCCGGTCTCGCCCGCTCCAGGCGGCGGGCCGGCGGGCGGCGCTTCCGTGGCGGGCGGCGGCTTTGTCGTGCAGCCGACGAGCGCGACGATAGCCGCGGCAACCACGAGCTTCAGATCGGTTGGAAAGCGCATCTTAGACTCCGCGTTTGGCGCGAGGCAGTCATATGCCTCCGCGCGAGGAGTGGCGTAGCCCGCCACGATAACGCCGCATTGGCGGAAAAGAGCCAAGCGATCATTGAATAGTCGGTCCTTTCCTACTGGATCAAGGGCGACCAGGCCGGATCCGATGCCGAACCGGGGGATTGCACCCGGCGCTCGTTCCTCCCCGTTACGTCCACGGACCAGATTTGCGAACCGCGGCCGCCGCGCTCGGTGCGGGTGAACATCAGCACCCGGCCGTTCGGCGCCCAGGTGGGGCCTTCATCCTCCCAGCCATCGGTGATGATGCGCTCACGGGAGCCGTCCGGGCGCATCACACCGATGTGGAAGGCGCCGCTCGCCTGCTTGGTGAACGCGATCATATCGCCGCGGGGACTCCACACCGGGGTGCCGTTCTTGCCGCCGCCGAAACTGACGCGATGGGCATTCGAGCCGTCCGCATTCATGACGTAGATCTGCTGCGAGCCGCCGCGGTCGGATTCGAAGGCGATCTGGCTGCTGTCGGGCGAGTAGCTGCCGCCGGTGTCGATGGCGGGATCGGAAGTCAGGCGCGTGACGCCGCGGGTACGCACGTCCATGACATAGATGTCCGAATTGCCGCCCTTTTCGAGCGTCATCACCACCTTGTTTCCGTCGGGCGAAAAGCGGGGGGAGAAGGTCATGTTCGGGAAATTCCCCAGCATCTCCTGCCGGCCACTCTCAAGATCGAACAGGTACACCCGCGGCCGGCCGCCGGCGTAGGACATGTACGCGATCATCTGCGCCGTCGGATTGAACCGCGGCGTGAGCACGAGATAGCTGCCATTGGTGAGGAAAATCGGGTTGGCGCCGTCCTCGTCCATGACTGCAAGCCGCTTGACGCGCTTTGTCGCCGGTCCGGTTTCCGACACGAACACGATGCGGGTATCGAAGTAGCCCTTTTCCCCGGTGATGCGCTCATAGATCTTATCCGAGATCATATGGGCGATGCGCCGCCAGTTTTCCGGCGTGGCGGTGAACTCGAGCCCCAGCATCTGGCTTTCGCCATACACGTCCCACAGCCGGAAATCGGCGCGCAGGCGGCCGTCCGCCTGCGCCACGGCCTGCCCGGTGACCAGCCCCTGCGCATTGATCACCCGCCAATTGGCGAACTGCGGCGGCGTGTTGATGTCCTTAATCTGATCGAGAAAGGATTTGGGATCGAGAGTACGGAACAGGCCGGAGCGATCGAGATCGGCGCGGATGACGCCGGCGATCTGCGCGCCCTGCCGCCCGCCGATGAAATCGGGGATCGCGATGGGCATCGGCTGAATGTTGCCCTGCGTGACGTCGACGTGCAGCGCGGCCGACACCGGCGGGACGTACGCGAAGACGGCGGCGAGAAGGGCGGCGCAGATGAGGGCAATCCTGTTCATCCTGTTCTCCGAGGCTACTGACCCATCATCTGACGTGGATCGAAATTGAGCGTGATGTCCTGCCATTGGTTGTACCGGTCCGCCGGCAATTTGTAGGGCGCGCAGGTGTAGATTGCGCGCCGCGCCGCTTCCGCCGCCGCGCGGGTGAACGAATCGCGAGCCACCGCCGCCTGCGATTCAGCGGATAATTGTGGCGGCTGTGCGACCGAGCCGTCCGGCTTGAGGAAGAGTTCGAATTCGACGACCAATTCTTCCGGATGCGGCGCGCCGACCGGCGGACTCCAGCACTGCTGAATCTGGCTGCGCAGCGAGTCCTGCAAGTCCATGGTCATGGCGGTCTGCGGGCCGAAGCCTTTGATCGTCTTCTCGGCCGTTCGCGCGTTCGGCGCGGAGCTTTCCGCCGGGGCGCGCTTGTCGAGCAACGCCATGATGTTGTTGATGTCGAACTTCTCCTTCTTCGGCTCCGCCTGCGCTTTGGGCTCCGGCTTGGGCTTCGCCTTGGGCGGGGGAGGCGGCGTTTTGACCGGCTCGGGCGCGACCGCCTCCGGCGGGGGCGGCGGCGCCTCGACGGGCTTGGGTTCCGGTGGGATTTCGGACTTCACCGGCTGCGGTTCGGGTTGCGGCGCAGTTTCCGTCTTCTGCGGCTCAGGCGGAGTCGGCTCCTCCTGCTTCGGCTCCGGCTTCGGCCGTGCTTTCGCCGCCGCCATGATGTTGGTCTTGTCGGCGATGGTGACGAGGTCCACCGGCACCACCGGCGGCGATTCCTGGGTGACGTCGAGCTTGTGCGCGAAGGTGAACAACGTGGCGCCGATGATGCCGGCGTGAATCATCAAGGAGCCGACGAACCCCACCGGCGAGCGCCGCGCGCCCGCCATGGTGGCCATCGAGATCCTACTTCTCGTCTGAGGGCTTACGGCGTGCGACATCCGTGACAAGACCGATATGGGTGAACCCGGCGGAACTGATGAGCGCCATCACCTCCATCACGCGGCCGTAATCGACCGCCCTATCCCCCCGTACGAAGATGCGCTGATCGTAGCCGTCGGTGGCGATGGCAGTGAGCTTGGGCACAAGCTCATCCTCCGCCACGGCCGTGTTCTGCAGATAGATGCGGCCGTTGCGGCGCACGCTGACCGACAGCGGCTCGCGATCTTGGGACAGCGGCTGCGCCCTCGTCTTCGGCAGATCAACGGGCACACCGACGGTGAGCAGCGGCGCCGTCACCATGAACACGATCAGCAGCACCAGCATGACGTCGACGAACGGCGTGACGTTGATCTCCGACATCGGCCGGATACGCTTGCGCCTGCCGCCGGTTTCGATGCGTTTGACATGCGCCACCATCAGCGCGCCGCCTTTTCATCCAGCTGGCGCGACAGGATGGCGGAGAACTCGTCGGCAAAGCTCTCGATGCGGCCGGTGTAGCGGCCGATGTCGTTGACGAATTTGTTGTAGAAGATCACCGCCGGGATGGCGGCGAGCAGGCCCATGGCGGTCGCAAACAGCGCTTCCGCGATTCCCGGCGCCACCACCGCAAGCGTGGTGTCGTGCCGTGCCGCGATGGCCGAGAACGAATTCATGATTCCCCACACCGTGCCGAACAGGCCGACGAACGGCGCGGTTGCGCCGACGGTGGCGAGAAAGCCCAACTGGCGCTCGATGCCTTCCGTCTCGCGCTGGATGGTCACGTTCATCGCTTTGTCTATGCGGTCCTTGATCCCCGGCAGCAGCGATTCGCGCGGCGGACCGGCTTCGAAGGCGCGGCGCCATTCGCGCAAGGCGGAAGTGAACACCGCCGCGAAGGGATGATCGGCGCGTTGCGCGAACTGCTGGTACAGCTCGTCCAGAGACAGCCCGGACCAGAACGTCTTCTCGAAATTGTTGGCGCGGCGCCTGAGCGCGCCGATGGCAAGCCATTTGTTGATGATGATGGCCCATGACCACAGCGAGGCCAGCACCAGAAGCACGAAGACTGCCTTCACAATCGCGTCGGCCCGCAGAAAGAGCGACACGATGGACATGCGGTTCAGCGCCGGGCCGAAGGTGTCGCCGGTCTGTGTGACGTCCACATTGGCGGTTGGAGCGGCCGCAGGCGGCGCCAGCTCCCGGGTCTGCGCGTCTTGCGACACGGGGGCGGCGCGCGGGGCAGGCTGCGCGATGACGGTAGCGGCGCTCAAAAGGATTGCCAGAGCCGCCGCCATGACGGCGGCCGTCCGCCTTAACGCCATTCAGAAACCTCTCTCGCGCCGCGCGGCCGCCGGTTCGCGCCCCGGCCTCGACAGGGCCGACTCCGCCGCCTTTAAGGCCATTCCAAGGTGGCCGAATTTGGGCGGCAATGGTTAATCAGTTGTTTCCAAAGACGAAAGGCGAGAGTTTGTCGCGTATCTCCTGCGGAATGCGCCGCGCCTTTCCATCCAGCGTGATGATGCAGGCCTCCACGCGACCCCGCGTCAGCTGAACGCCTTTGCAAAAGATGTTTTGCTCTGCCGTCAGGCGCGCGCCGGTGAGCGATGTGGCGCGCGTATGCACTTCGATCAGATCGTCCAGCCGGGCCGGCTTAAGATATTCCAGTTCCACTTTCCGCAGCGTCCAGGCCGTGGGTTCGGGCTGCTCCAGCTGCGCCAGTCGCGCAATGCCAGCAGCGCGGAAGAACTCCGACCGGCCGCGCTCCATATAGCGCAGGTAGTTGGCGTGATAGACGATGCCGGAGAGGTCGGTGTCCTCGTAATAGATGCGGATGGGCAGGATATGTACCTTGCCGTCGAACCGGCCGAAGGCCTGATGCTCACTCATGTGGCTTGGGGGCTGCGCTAGAACACTTGCCCGTATGCGGATCGCAGAGACCATTGCCAGCGGTTGGGTTAGGAAGGATCTTCACCGACACTTCGCCCGTGTTCTTCTGTTCCGGCTCGCCGGCGAAGTAGTGCGTCCACACCGCGCCAAAATACCCGGCCCCGGAGAAGATCATCCAGGTGAGGCCCAGCCCGATGACGAGGCCGATGATGCGAGGGAGGATCATGCTTCGTCCCCGCCTGCGAAGAGGCCGATCTGTGCCGGATCGCGCGGGGGGGCGGCGAGGCCGAGATGCTCAAAGGCCCCGCCGGTCAGCACGCGGCCGCGCGGAGTGCGCTGCACGAAGCCCTGCTGCAACAGGAACGGCTCCACGATCTCCTCGATGGCGTCGCGCGCTTCGCCGAGCGCGGCGGCGATGGTTTCGATGCCCACCGGTCCGCCGCCGAACGCCTCGGCGACCAGTCTTAGGTAACGGCGATCGAACGCATCCAGCCCCCGCTTGTCCACTTCGAGCCGGGTCAGCGCTTCATCGGCGATCCTGGCATCCACCGTGCCGTGGTTCGCGACACTGGCGAAATCGCGCACGCGTTTGAGCAGCCGACCGGCGATCCGCGGCGTGCCCCGGGCGCGGGATGCGATCTCGCGTGCACCATCGCTGGTGAGGTTCAGGCCGAGCACGCGCGCGCCGCGCTCGACAATCGAAAGCAGTTCGTCCGCCGAATAGAAATTGAGCCGGATGGGAATCCCGAAGCGGTCGCGCAGCGGTGTGGTGATGAGGCCCGAGCGCGTGGTGGCGCCGATGAGCGTGAACGGCGCCAAGGTGATCTTCACCGAGCGCGCGGAGGGCCCCTCGCCGATCACCAGATCGAGCTCGTAATCCTCCATCGCGGGATAAAGGATTTCCTCGACTGCCGGATTGAGGCGGTGGATTTCGTCGATGAACAGCACATCGCGCGGCTCGAGATTGGTGAGGATGGCGGCGAGATCGCCGGCGCGCGCCAGCACCGGCCCGGAGGTGCTGCGGAAATTCACGCCTAATTCGCGGGCCACGATCTGCGCCAGCGTCGTCTTGCCCAGGCCCGGCGGACCTGAGAACAGCACATGGTCCAGTGCTTCGCCGCGCTCCCGTGCCGCCTGGATGAAAATCGAAAGGTTCTCGCGCGCCTGCGCCTGGCCGACGAATTCCGCCAGTCGCTTCGGCCGGAGGCCGGACTCCAGCGTGTCGTCCTCGCCCCGCTCCGGCGCGACAAGGCGTTCGGGTTTCGCGGCTGCCGAATTCATCGGTCCCGCCACAGCTTCTCACGAACGTACCGTTTCAGATGGACCAAACGACGACGCCAATCGTCAATGCCTCTTACCCCGCCCGTGGTCTGAAAAGTGATTCGTCGAGTGTACGGGTAAATGATTTCGGATGGGATCGCGTACGTAACAGGATGTAGATACCCTTGAGGTCCAGTGAGGCCAGATGTCACCATCCCAACAACGCCGCCAGTTCGGATATCGATGACCGCTCCTCCGCTTATGCCGCCAGCAACGGCTGCACTAATTTGCAATAGCCTGGTCTCAGATGGTTTAGTCGCCGGAATAATTGCGCTGATCACACCGTCGAAGAAGCTTGGCTGTACAACGCCTCGGTTCGTTTGCGCCATCCTAAAGAGCTGCGTTCCGTATGGAAAGCCAGCAAGGAGCACCGGATCTCCAACACCAAGTTTTGTAGAGTCTCCCCACTGAACAATGGGAACATCGTACGGGAGGTGCGGCTCGTTTCTGGCGGGCAATGGCACCACAGCCAAATCAACTGCAGCGTTCACTTCGTTGGTTCGAGGATCAATGTATCGGAGTGCGTGTGAGAACGGATAGGGCTGATGAACCAGTGCATTCGTTCTCCAAGAGCTAGCTAAGACGTAACCCTTCCGCTTTGTCTGTAAAACACCTTCAATCACGTGAGCACAAGTGACAAGTTTGGCATCTCCAGCCTGAATGGCGGTGCCCACGATGTTGATTAGATAATTTTCGAAACCGGCGCTCCTTGATGTAACGGTCGGGATCGGCTTGTCACTCTCATATTTTGGTAAATCGAAATTGAAAATGCCGATCGGTAGCAGGCTTTTACCAACTCGAGAGGCGACGGTGTTTCTACCGAAGGAGCTCCACGGTATCGATCTTGCGATCCGAATTGACTCTGCGTCTGGAGCTTCCGATGCCACCTAGCACTCCGCAGCTCGAAGCGTCGTAGCTGTGCCCCCGGTCATCTATCTGCTTCGCGGCCGTTTGAGTTTATGGAGCGTCACTATCTTTTCAGCTTTCGCTCTCTTCGCAGCCGCATTGGTTTCTCGCACGAGAACATAAGCCGGAACACCTCTCGTCGTAATCATCTGAGGTGCTTTGGTTGCAGCCGCAACAACAGCTTCGAAGCTGTGCCGGAATTGCTGCATGGTCCACGTGTTTTCAGATTGGGACATAAGCAATTCTCCCCTAGTGGGCCATGGACCGCAAGCTTTCGCGGATGAGCGCATCGAGCGGCGCGCGGTCGCCGAGATCGCGGGCGGCGCGGGCAATCGCTTCCGCAGCCTGTGCCTGCGAGTAGCCGAGCTTCACGAGGGCGGCGACGGCATCGGCTTCCGGCCCGCGGGGGGCAATGATCGCCGCGCCCGCGCCCTCTTCGGCATGGCCGCGCAGCATCATCGCCGGCGCTTTGTCTTTCAGCTCGGTGACGATGCGGGTGGCGAGCTTGGGGCCGATGCCTTGCGCGCGCCCCACCGCCGCCTTGTCGCCCAGCGCAACCGCGCGTTCCAGCTCTCGCGCGGAGAGTGCCGAGAGCACATTGAGCGCCACGCGCGCGCCGACATTATGCACGCCCTGCAGCAGGCGAAACCACTCGCGCTCCTCGGCGGTCGAAAAGCCGTACAGCCGGATGGCGTCTTCGCCGACTTTCGTTTCGATCGTCAGCGACGCGCTGGCGCCAGCGCTTAGGCGACTCAGGGTCGATGTCGGGCAGTGCACGAGATAGCCCACCCCGCCGACATCGAGAATGGCGTGATCTTCGGCAACCGAATCCACGATCCCGGTCAGCTTGCCGATCATCCGATCGCCACGATTTTTCTGGCAGCGGCAGATCGCCCGCCGGGGCGCCCATCGCCTGCTAACGCTTCGAAGATTCTCGCGCGCGTGCCGGAGAGGTGTGCGTGCGCAATCGCGCAGGCAAGCGCATCGGCGGCATCTGCCGCTTCGACCTGCGCGGTGGGCAACAGCCGCCGAACCATGGCCTGCACCTGCAGCTTATCGGCGTGCCCGGCTCCCACCACCGATTTCTTGATGTGATTGGGCGCGTATTCGGCGACCGCCAACCCAGCGCGCGCCGCTGCCATCAAGGCCACTGCTCGCGCCTGCCCCAGTTTCAACGCCGCCGAGGCATCCTTCGCGACGAAGGCCTGTTCGATCGCGAGTGCGGCCGGCTGCAATTCTGCGATGACAGCCGTGAGCGCTTCGTGCAGCGCGAGCAGCCGCGCCGCCAGCTCGCATTTGGCATCGCTGCGCAGCACGCCATGCGCCACATGGCTGAGCCGCGTGCCGGACACGTCGATGACGCCCCAGCCCATGCGGGCGAGGCCGGGATCGAGGCCGAGAATGCGAATAACCGACACGCGCGCGGCCCAATGAGTCGCCTGCGGTAGTTTCAGCCGCGTTTCATACCGAAGCAACAGCGTTTCAGGCGGCGAGTTTGGCCATCAGCGCGTCGGAGAGTTCATAGTTCCCGTACACGTTCTGCACATCATCGTGCTCGTCGAGAACATCCAGCAGCTTCACAAGCGTTTCTCCGGCGTCGTCGGTCACCGGCGTGGTGGATTGCGGCCGCCATTCGATCTTCGCCGATTCCGGCGCGCCGAGCTGCTTTTCCAGCACATCGCGGACGGCGCCGAAACTATCCAACGAAGCGATGAACTCATGCATTTCATCGCCGGAAATCACTTCATCCGCGGCGGCTTCGATCGCCAACTCCAGCATCTGGTCGTCGCTGCCCTTCCTCTTTGGATAGCCAATCACGCCCACGCGGTTGAACATGAAAGTGACGGAATTGGGCTCGCCCAGCGCACCGCCATATTTCGAGAAGGCGGCGCGGATATCGCTGCCGGTGCGGTTGCGATTGTCGGTCTGCGCTTCGACGATCAGCGCCACGCCGCCGGGGCCATAGCCTTCGTAGCGCACCTCCTCGATGTTCTCGCCGCCGCCGCCCACCGCCTTGTCGATGGCGCGCTGGATATTGTCCTTGGGCATTGACTGCGCCTTCGCGGCGAGGATTGCCGCGCGCAGCCGCGGATTGTGATCGGGATCGGGCATGCCCAGCTTCGCCGCCACGACGATTTCCCGCGCCAGCTTCGAGAACAGCTTGGAGCGCACCGCATCGACGCGCCCCTTGCGGTGCATGATGTTCTTGAACTGACTGTGGCCGGCCATTTTCGAATCTGGACTTGCGCCGCTCAAATAGCCGCGCCCGCCAGCGGGTTCAAGCGGCGTCCGGCGGGCCCTTCAATTCGACGGAATTGCCGTCCGGATCGATCACATAGATCGACGGGCCATCGCCCTCCGCGCCGTAGCGGCGGCCGGAATCGCCGATCGGCACACCGTGGGTTGCCAGATGCGCACGAATGGCAGCCTCGTCGAATGGCACGATCTGGATGGCGAAGTGATCCACATTGCGGCCTTGCTGGTCCGGACCCGCACCGCCCACGCGGCCCAGCGCCCCATCGAGCGGAACGAGATCGATCAGCGAGGCGCCGGCGCGCACCTGCCACAGCCCGATCTTCTCCTGCACCTTGTCCAGCGTGCAGCCCAGCACGTCGCAGTAGAATTTGAGGCTCGCATTGAGGTCGCGGACCCGCAGCACGATGTGATCGATGGCGCGAAGTTCGAACGGGACCATGCGCTATTCCTTATCGCGCCGGCGACCGGACCGCTATGCCTTCTCCGCCTGGCTGCCGTGCCGGTTTGAGTAGACTTTGGTGAATTCCGCGCCGAGCAGGAAGATCTGGGTGGTGTAGTAGATCCACAATAACAGCAGGAACAGGCCGCCCGCTGCGCCATAGCGGTTTCCGACCAGTCCACTGCCGAGATAGAGGGCGATCAGATATTCGCCAATCAGAAAGAGCGCCGCGGTGCCCAGCGCGCCGGCAATCACGTCGCGCCATTCCAGCGGCACATCCGGCAGAACCTTGTAGATCGCCGCGAACAGTGCTGCGACCAAGGTAAAGGACACGCCGAAGTTGATGACCGTGGCAAATGCGGCGCCGATCGGGAGTACATATTGAATGCGGTCGCCCAAGGTTGTGACCACCGTATTCATCACCAGCGAGATCAACAGCAGGAAGCCCAGCGCCAAAACCAGCCCCAGGCTCAGAAGTCGCGTGCGGACCAGGCCCCATACGGTGAAACCCCGCGGCGACGCCTTCCAGAACGCATTAAGCGACGATTGCATTTCGCCGAAGACGCCGGATGCGGTGATGACGAGCAACGCCGCGCCAATGACGTTTGGCCAGAAGCCGTGGCGATTCACCAGCGTGTTGTTCAGTGCCACGTGCACAAGCTTGGCGCCGTCCGGCCCGATGAGATGACTGATCTCTCGCCGCAGCGCGCTCGATGCCGCCTCCCAGCCGAAGGCCATGCCGGCAATGGCCGCCGCGATGTACAGCACCGGCGCGAACGCCGTGATGGTGTAGAACGCTATGGCCGCGCCGTGGCTCAGCGCGTCGTCTTCAATGAAGGCTTCAACGCCTTCCCTGAGCAACCTCCAGAATTCGCGAACCATGGCACTGCGTTGTTGTCGCCCCCGCGATCATCCGTCCGGAATGGATTGCTTCAGCCGGCCGCCGACGCGGACCGGCTCGATGCGCGCGGCGAAGCCTTTTGCGTTCGTCTCGACGAACACGCCGCAAAGCGTTGCCGGCCCGGTTGCCGGCGAGAAGCGGCTGCCCGGCACCTTTCTTGTGTAGCGCTGCAACGGCTCGAACTTGTCCATGCCGATGACCGAATCGTAGTCGGCGCACGCGCCCGCGTCGGTCTGGTAAGCGGTCCCTCCGGGAAGGATTTGCGCATCGCCGGTGGGAACGTGGCTGTGGGTGCCGACGACGAGACTGGCGCGGCCGTCGCAGAAATGGCCCATCGCCATCTTCTCGCTCGTCGCTTCCGCATGCATGTCGATGACGACAGCATCGGCGGCTTCGCCGAGCGGACAGGCGGAAAGTTCCGCTTCCACCGCCGCGAAGGGATCGTCCTGGGGATCCATGAAAACACGGCCCAGTGGATTGACCACCAGCACGCGTTCGCCGCCGCGGGTTTCATAGACGCCTGCACCTCTGCCGGGCGCTCCCGGCGGCAGGTTGCGCGGGCGCAGGATGCGATCTTCCTCGCCGAGGAAGGACAGTATCTCCTTCTGGTCGGCCCAATGGTTGCCGGTAGTGATCACATCCACACCGGCCGCGAACAGATCGTTGGCGATGGCGCGCGTGAGACCAAATCCGCCGGCGGCGTTCTCGCCATTGGCAACGATGAAATCCAGCCGGAGGCTGTCGCGAAGGAGCGGCGCCTGCGTAGTCACAACCTCCCGCCCGGGGCGGCCGACGATGTCGCCGATGAAGAGAATTCTCATGTCGTTGCAAAACGCCTGAGGCCCAATTCCGTTACCAGACCGTCGAGCGGCTGATCCGATGCGTCCCGCGGCACATGTTCGACTTCTTGACCGCCAAACGCCACCCCGATCGCAGCGATCGGCCGCTCGTTCCGGAACTGCGCCAGCGTTCGGTCATAGTACCCGCCCCCGTAGCCGAGACGATAGCCTTCCGCATCGAAGGCCAGTAGCGGAACGAGGAGAATCGAAGGATAGGCGCGCGGCCAATCGGGCCGCGGCTCCAGAATCCCGAACGCGCCCGGCACCCATGGCTCATGCTCCACGGGCACGTGGAACCACAGCGGCTGGCTCTTCATATGCACGCGCGGATACGAGAGTTCGCAGCCGCGCGCCTTCAATGCCTCCAGCAGTAGAGACGGATCGGCCTCCCCAGAAAGGCCGCGATAACCGCCGACCCTAGCGTACGCAGACACCGGCAGATCGTCCGCATAGCCGGCGATCCGTTCCGCAAAATCCGGGCACGCACACGCCAGCTCGGCGCGCCGGATGCGTGCTGCCGTCCGCAGGGCTCTTTTTTCGGCGGTGGTGTTGGAATTCATGCCACCTGGGTTCCGGCTCCTGCTTCGTTACGCTCGCTGGCCGGGATGACAGTTTCTAAAGCGGACGGGACCGCCTCCGCCGTTGGATGTGGATCCTCACGGGCCTGCAAGTGCAGGTGGGCGCCATATATCCGAAGCCAGGGCCTCGGTCAGGGACAGCTCCCGGTGAGTACCATTAAGGCCCCTGGGCATCGCTCTCCTGACGCGCGGGGCAGTACCCGTCCAGTCGTCAATTTAGGCGCGGGCGAGGCGGGTGGCAATGTCCTCGACACGCTTTGTCGCCGCTTCCACCGCTTCGACCGCAATCTGGTCCGACTCGGCGAGCCGCGCCTTCATCGCCTGGTTCGCATGCGAGAGATCGACCAGCGCCTTTGCCTGTGCCTCCAGGCGCTGCGTGGCCGCGAGGTGCTCGTCCATGGTGAGAACGGCGGCCATCAGAAGCAGCCGCGTATCGCCGATCTGCCCGACCGATTCCAGGAGCGCGCAGACCTTGCGGTCGATATCACCTGCCAGGGTGCGCAGGTGCTCCTCCTGGCCTTCGTCGCAGGTCAGGTTGTAATTGCGCCCGTTGATCGTCACATCGACCAGAGCCATAGCCGGTCCCTTCAGCGGCCCAGAGCGCCGCGGATTTCGCCAATCGCGCTGTCGAGGCGCGTTTCGATTTCTTCGTTAATGCCGGCGAGCGAGCGCGCCTCTTCCTCGAGTTCCGCCAAGCGCGCCAGGAGGACTTCGCGCTCCCGCAGAAGCTCCGCCGTCTTTGCGTCTTGCGCGGCCGATTTTGCCCGGGCTTCGGCGAGAGGCTGAACGAGGCGTTCCAGGTACTCGAGCGCTGCGCCAAGCCGTGCCGTTGCCGCATCGAGCCGTGACATGCGCGCTCCGCCGAATCTCAGGCCAGAAGTTAGTCCTTCGGCGCAAACCGGGTCAACGCGGGCGGCCCTTGACGCGCCGTCCCGCTGGTGGATAAGGCCAGCGCGGCAGGCGATCGCCAGCCGATAAGAAACGCAACGTCTCTCTCGTGGGCCCGGCAGTTTCCGCCCGGACCTTTCGCGCCGTTGCGGCATTGAGCGGAGGCGGCAGTCGCGGCCGCCCGCGGTATTTAGGAGGCAAACATGACCATTCGCGTCGCGATCAACGGATTTGGCCGCATCGGCCGGCTGGTGCTGCGCGCCATCGTGGAATCGAAGCGCGACGACATCGTGGTCGTGAGTGTGAACGACCTCGGGCCGGTGGAAACCAATGCGCACCTGCTTCGCTACGATAGCGTGCACGGCCGCTTTCCCGGCGAGGTGCGGGTGGACGGCGACACCATGGTGGTGGGCGGCCACAAGATCCGCGTCACCGCGGTCAAGAACCCCGCCGAGTTGCCGCACAAGGATCTCGGGGTCGACCTCGCGCTGGAATGCACGGGCATCTTCACCTCTAAGGAGAAGGCGAGCGCGCATCTGCAGGCGGGCGCCAAACGGGTGCTGATTTCCGCGCCGGCCGATGGCGTGGACAAAACTGTGGTCTATGGCGTGAACGACAAGCAGCTGACCAAAGACGATGTGATCGTCTCGAATGCATCCTGCACCACCAACTGCCTCGCGCCGGTGGCCAAAGTACTGCACGAGACCGTCGGGATCGAAAAAGGATTCATGACCACCATTCACGCCTACACCAACGATCAGCACATCCTCGACATGTTGCACAAGGATCTGCATCGCGCCCGCGCCGCAGCGATGTCGATGATCCCGACCTCCACCGGCGCGGCGAAGGCTGTCGGTCTCGTGATGCCGGAATTGAAGGGCAAGCTAGACGGCGTGGCGATCCGCGTCCCGACGCCGAACGTGTCGGTGGTCGATCTCAAGATTCTGGCGAGCCGCAACACCTCCACGCAGGAAGTGAACGATGCGATGAAGAAGGCCGCGGCCGGCGAGATGAAGGGCATCCTCGACATCGTGACGGCGCCGCTGGTGTCGATCGACTTCAACCATACGCCGGTATCATCCAGTTTCTGCGTCGATCAGACGAAGGTGATGGAAGGCAATTTCGTCCGCGTAATGAGCTGGTACGACAACGAATGGGGCTTCTCGAACCGAATGGCAGATACGGCCGTCGCGATGGGAAAGCTGATCTGATGCAACCTTCGGCCCCCCTTCAGTCCGCGCCACTTCGCGTCGCGGCCACCTTCCCCCACAGAGGGGGGAAGCAGAAACCTGTGTGTTCCCCTTCCCCCCTTTTGGGGGAAGGTGCCACGCCGAAGGCGTGACGGAAGGGGGTTCTCGCTCAATGCCCAAGTTTCGCACGCTCGATGACCTCAATGTGAAGGGCAGACGGGTGCTGGTGCGCGCCGATCTCAACGTGCCGATGAAGAACGGCAAGGTAAGCGACACCTCGCGCATAGATCGCACCGCACCCACCATTCGCGAACTGTCGGGCAAAGGCGCGAAGGTGATTGTGCTGTCCCACTTCGAGCGGCCGAAGGGCAAAGTCGTGCCCTCCATGTCGCTGAAGCCGATTGTGCCGGCGCTGTCTAAGGCCGTTGGCAAGCCGGTGGCGTTCGCCGACGATTGCGTCGGCGACCGCGCCAAACGCGCCGTTTCGAAGATGAAGAATGGCGATGTGCTCCTGTTGGAGAACACGCGCTTTCATCCCGGCGAAGAAGACAACGACGAGAAATTCGCCAAGCAACTCGCCAGCCTCGGCGATCTCTACGTGAACGATGCATTCTCAGCCGCCCATCGCGCGCATGCTTCGACCGAAGCGCTGGCGCATCTTTTGCCCGCGGCCGCCGGCCGGTCGATGCAGGCCGAGCTCGAGCATCTGCACAGGGCGTTGGGCGACCCAATGCGGCCTCTGATGGCGGTGGTCGGCGGCGCCAAGGTCTCCACCAAGATCGACCTGCTCAACAATCTCATTGCGAAAGTTGATGTGCTGGTGATCGGCGGCGCCATGGCGAACACCTTCCTCGCCGCGGAAGGCCGCAATGTCGGCAAATCGCTTTACGAAGAAGACACGCTCGACACCGCCCGCAACATCATCACCTCCGCCACCGATGCCGGCGCCGTCCTCCTGTTGCCGAAGGATGTCGTCGTGGCGAAGGAGCTGAAGGCGAACGCCAAGCACCGCATCACGGATGTGTTCGGCGTGAAGGACGACGAACGGATCCTCGATGTCGGACCGGCGAGCGTGCAGGAGTTCACCAACCGGTTGCTGACCACCGCAACGCTGGTGTGGAACGGCCCGCTCGGCGCCTTCGAAACGCCCCCGTTCGACAAGGGCACGATTGCGGCAGCGAAAGCCGTGGCGGAGCGCACAAAAGAAGGCCGGCTTGTTTCGGTGGCGGGCGGCGGCGACACGGTCGCCGCGCTCAACAAGGCCGGCGTGACAAACGATTTCACCTATGTTTCCACGGCGGGCGGTGCCTTCCTCGAATGGCTGGAAGGCAAGGAACTGCCCGGTGTGGCTGCGCTAGAGCACGGAGACTGAAGATGGCGATGAACCTCGACGAACTGAACCGGATCGCCCGCGCCATGGTGGAAAAGGGCAAAGGCATTCTGGCGGCAGACGAAAGCTCCGGCACGATCAAGAAGCGGTTCGACAAGATCGGCGTGGAATCGACGGAAGAGAACCGCCGCGACTACCGCGAATTCCTGTTCCGCTCCAAGGAGGGGATGAAGCACATCTCCGGCGTCATCCTGTACGACGAAACCATCCGTCAGAAGGCGAGGGATGGCACCCCGCTGGTGAAGCTGATCGAGGAAGCAGGTTCGATACCCGGCATCAAGGTGGACAAGGGCACCAAGGCGCTGCCGTTCAGCAAGGACGAAACGATCACCGAAGGCCTGGATGGCCTACGCGAGCGGCTGGTGGAATACCGCGGGCTGGGCGCGCGCTTCGCCAAGTGGCGCGCGACCTACACGCCGACGCAAGGGCGCCCCTCATACACCTGCATCAATGCGAACGCGCAGGCGCTCGCACGGTATGCGGCGCTCTGCCAGGAAGAGAACATCGTGCCGATCGTCGAGCCTGAAGTGCTGATGGATTACGACAACGACATCGACGCCTGCGAGGCGGTGACCGAATGGGTGCTAAAGGAGACTTTCCAGCAGCTCTACTACGCGAACGTCGCGCCGGAAGGCATGATCCTGAAGCCCAACATGATCATCTCCGGCATGAAGGCGGAGAAGCGTGCCCGCGTCGAGGAAGTGGCCGATCGCACCGTAAAGGTGCTGAAGCATTGCGTGCCGGCGGCGGTGCCGGGGATTGCGTTTCTCTCCGGTGGGCAATCCGAGGAAGAAGCGACCGCGCATCTGAATGCGATGAACGCGGCGCACCTAAACCTGCCTTGGCGCCTCACCTTCTCTTACGGCCGCGCGCTGCAGGCAGCACCCCAGAAGGCGTGGAGTGGCAAGGCGGACAACGTGCCGGCGGCGCAGCGCGCCTTCGCCCATCGCGCGCAGATGAACGGCCTCGCCACCACCGGCGCGTGGAAACCCGATCTGGAGAAAAAGGCGGCTTAGTGCGGGAAGTAGTCAGAATCCTTCTTCTAGGAGTAGCAGTTTCGACGGCAGCCGCGGCAGAAGACTTTTATCGTGATAACGCGCATAACTTTGAAATCCTGCAGCCGGTCGGATGGACGGTTCAACCGGAGCCGCCTCGCAATCATTTTCGTATTTCATTTCGGGGCCCGAATTATGCTCGGACGGGAGAAAATTGCAGCGTCGCAATGACAAGCGCGCCGCCTCTCGGAATTACCCAGGCACAGATAAATACGCATGTCAGGCAAGGTGCAGTGCTTCAGGAGCAGATGAGAGAATGGAATCAGGCCACCGGGCAGAACATCAAAGTCCTAAGTCATGCAATTACTACACTGAGTGGATTGCCGGCGCAGGGGAGCGTGGATCTTCTACAGGTTCTGGGACCTGGCGGGGTACGAGTGCCGATGAAAGTGCGTGACATTACGCTGCTGGTGCCGGAACATGCATATATGATTGAGTGTGGCGCGCTGCTAAATGGCTACGATGACCTCCAACCCGAATTGGATCATATTCAGTTCTCATTTCGACTGAGCTCACCGAAAAATTGATTTTGAAAGTGGAGCGTTGTCGCCTTTACCTCCTCACTCCGCCGAGGATTGAGCTGCCTGCGTTCGCAGGGGAGCTGAAGAGCGCGCTGAAGGCGGGGGATGTGGCGAGCCTGCAAGTGCGCCTCAAAGAGGCGAGCGATGATGAGATTCGGCGTGCGGCCGAAGCGCTGATACCTGTCTCTTATAC
>DIZC01000099.1:15937-34670 GCA_002429315.1 Alphaproteobacteria bacterium UBA6038 | reverse complement strand
GGGGGATGTGGCGAGCCTGCAAGTGCGCCTCAAAGAGGCGAGCGATGATGAGATTCGGCGTGCGGCCGAAGCGCTGATACCGATCGCGCAGGCGCACGATGTCGCGTTCATTCTCAACGACCGCCCGGACCTCGCCGCCGAAGTCGGTGCCGACGGGGTGCATATCGGGCAGGAGGATGCGAGCTATGCGCAGGCGCGGGCTGCCCTCGGGCCGGACAAGATCGTCGGGGTCACCTGCCACAACTCGCGCCACCTTGCCATGGAAGCGGCCGAAGCCGGCGCCGATTACGTCGCCTTCGGCGCGTTCTATGCCAGCCAGACCAAGCAGCCGAAGGCCGCCGCGGACCCCGAAATCCTGCACTGGTGGAGCGACCTGATGGTGGTACCGTGTGTCGCCATCGGCGGCATCACGATGGAGAATGCCCCACCACTGATCGACGCGGGCGCCGATTTCCTCGCGGTTTCCGCCGGCGTTTGGCACCACGCGCAAGGTCCCGCCGCCGCGGTCCGGGCGTTCAACGCCCTCTTCCGCTAGTCCGTTTGTCCACAGCCCTGCCCTTGCCGCCGCCTGCAAATCAGGCTCACACTGCGGCCACACCTTAAGGGGGAGCATCATGGACTTGAACGCCAGAACGGCGGCATTCGTGCTGGGTATCGTATTTCTGATCGTGGGGGTGCTTGGATATGTGCCCAATCCCATCGTTGGCCACACCAGCGACGGCGGCCCAGCCATTTTCGTCACCAATAATCTGCACAACCTGGTCCACATCATCAGCGGAATCTTGCTGCTGATCGGCGTCTACACGGCCCTGACGCCGAGCCTGGCGCTGAAAATTCTCGGCATCGTGTACGCGATCGTCGCTGTCCTCGGCTTCGTCATGATGAAGGGCGGCGACGGCATGATGTTCGGTGTCCAGATGAACATGCTGGATCACTGGCTGCATGTGGTGCTCGCCATCGTTCTCCTTGCGGCCGGGTTCGGGCTGCCCGCCATGCGCAGGCCGCTGACCGGCTGAGGTCGCGCGTATCTGTCTCTCTCGCCCCGTCCGGATGACAATCCGGGCGGGGCTTGTTAGAACGCGCGCCTTTTTCGGACCGGGGTCGCGCACACGGCCTCAAGCAGCGAAGCGGTAGGCCTAAAGAGAATCATGTCCAAGATTGCCGGCAATGAAATCCGCCCCGGCGCCATGATCCAGCACGATGGCGGCTTGTGGCTCGCGGTGAAGACACAGGCGGTGAAGCCCGGCAAGGGCGGCGCCTACAATCAGGTGGAGCTCAAGAACGTCGTCACCGGCACCAAGCTGAACGAGCGTTTTCGCGCCGACCAGGGCGTGGAAGAAGTCTCTCTCGAGAAGAGAGACTTCCAGTTCCTCTATGCGAACGGCGACATGCTGACCTTCATGGATGCCGACACCTACGACCAGATCGAGATCGCCGCGGATTTCGTCGGCGACCAGGTGCAGTTTCTGCAGGATGGCATGACGGTTCTGGTGCAGCTGTATGAGGGCAAACCGATCGGCATCAAGCTGCCGCAGCAGGTCACGCTGGAGGTGACGGAAGCCGATCCCGTGCTGCGGGGCGGCACCGCAGCGCCGTCCTACAAAGGGGCGGTGCTGGAGAACGGCCTGAAGATCCAGGTGCCGCCGTTCATCAACGCCGGCACGAAGGTCGTGGTCTCGACGGAAGACGGCAGTTACGTCCGCCGCGCGGAATAGCGTGAATGGCGACTGGGGAATCCAGCAAGAGATGACACTTGGCATGACATCCGCACTCTTCGCGGCGCCTCCGCGTCCTCCGCGAGCAAGTTTGAATCACGCGGAGTCGCGGAGGAGAAGCTTGACGGTATCGCCCATCCGCCATTCGTCTGCACGGAACTGATGCCTTACTTGTCCCCCGCCCTGAACGTCATGACCTCCGCCGCTCGAAAGGCAGGGCGCAAGCTGATCCGCGATTTCGGCGAAGTGGAGAATCTGCAGATCTCCCTGAAAGGACCGGCGGATTTCGTCACGGTCGCCGACCGGCGTACCGAGCGCATTCTCATCGAGGAATTGCAGAAGGCGCGCCCCGGCTATCCCATCCTGACAGAGGAAAGCGGCGTGGTCGAAGGGCCGGACAAGAGCCACCGGTTCATCATCGATCCGCTCGACGGCACCACCAATTTCCTCCATGGCATTCCGCACTTCGCCATCTCGATCGCGCTCGAGCGCGAAGGACAGCTCGTCTCCGGCGTCATCTACAACCCCATCGTCGACGAGATGTTCACCGCCGAACGCAGCCATGGCGCCTACCTCAACAACAAGCGCATGCGTGTGGCGACGCGGAAGGAGCTGAAGACATGCCTCAGCGCCACGGGCATTCCGTTCCTAGGCCGCGGCACGGAAGAGGAGCACGCCAGTTTCATGAAGGAGCTGCGGTCGGTTGTCGAAGTCACTCCCGGCATTCGCCGTTTTGGATCTGCGGCCCTCGATCTCGCCTGGGTTGCCGCCGGCCGCTACGACGCCTTTTGGGAGCACGGGCTCAAGCCGTGGGACTTGGCCGCCGGAATGCTGATGGTGCGCGAGGCCGGCGGCGTGGTGACCGATCTGGACGGCCGCGACCGCGTGCTGCAAACGGGCGACGTGCTGGTGGCCAACGAAACGCTTCACCCGCAACTGCTGAAGCTACTGAAGGCAGCCGGGAGGTAGGCTCACGCGCATTGGCCGCAGCTGGTATGTTGTCGCTCAAGCCCTTGAATTCGTCCGTGAAGGCATGATCCTCCCACCGCCTTAGCCGCTGTTTCCGTGGCGCAAGTGAGGACGCCGAATCCGGTCTGCAGGGTAACGAACCACCTCCCGGTTTTACTGCAGGCGTTCAAAGAACGGGCTGCCGATTTTTGCTGCGACCGGAATCCTGATTTCCGCCCCCGGAGACAGTCGGATCTTTGGCTTTCGGAATCGCGAGATCGCGCGCGCTTTTTTTTGAGAATCTTAGCGCCGGCGGCGACTGGGATACCGAAAACATTTTTGGCCGGCAAGCGGCTCATTTACCGGTAGCCCAAGGCAGCCTGATAAACGCGCCTTCCGGGAAGGCTGCAAGCGTCTCAGACTAATTCTGGAATTAGGGTCAGGGACTGGCCGACCGGTCGGTGGAAAAGCTCAACCGCAGCCGCTTCACCGATGACGACAAGGCGCTGATCGAAAGCGTCCCGTTCTTCTTCATCGCGCCGGCCGACCATTTCGAAGACACTTTTCCAACTCGGCCTTGCATGTCCCCGGCGCGCCCACCGCGGCTCCGCGTGAGACTCTTATTGCACACGGAAGCGCGGAGACGCAGAGAGATTCAAGAGTACGGCCGCTCCTGCCACCAGGGAAAATACGATGGCATGCCGGTGGAGACCTTTTCCGGAAATTGCGGCGGCCGCTTTTCGAGAAACGCGGTCACACCTTCGCGCACATCGCCCGACTGTCCGCGCGCGTAGATGCCGCGGCTGTCGATCTTGTGCGCTTCCATTGGATGATCGAGCGCCGACAGCCGCCACATCATCTGGCGGATCAGCGCAATGGCGACCGGCGCGGTGTTGTCTCGAATCTCCGCGGCGAGCGCATGCGCCCGGCTCAGCACCACGTCGGCATTCACCACTTCGCTGACCAGGCCGCCGCGCAGCGCTTCCTGCGCGTCGAACACGCGGCCCGAGTAGCACCATTCGAGCGCCTGGGCGATGCCGACGATCTTGGGCAGGAACCAGCTGGACGCGGCCTCCGGAACGATGCCGCGGCGCGCGAACACGAAGCCGAACCGCGCCGCTTCGCTGGCGATGCGAATGTCCATGGCGAGCTGCATGGTGACGCCGACGCCCACCGCCGGACCGTTCACCGCGGCGATCACCGGTTTCAGGCATTCGAAGATCGCGAGCGTCAGCCGGCCGCCGCCGTCGCGCACCCGCTCGTCGCTCCAGTCGACGCTCTCCACCGGACCGGCATTGCGCTCGGCACGGTCCGGGTTGCGCGCCGCATCGAAGGTGCGCGCGCCGCCGGACAGATCGGCGCCGGCGCAAAATGCGCGGCCGGCGCCCGTCACCACGATTGCCCGCACGTCGTCGTCGGCGTTCACTTTGGTGAACACGTCGATCGTCTCGTGCATCATCGTGCCGGTGAAGGCGTTGAGCTTCTCCGGACGGTTCAAGGTGAGGGTCAGAATGGCGTCGTTCACCTCGACGAGAATCTGCTCGTAGGGACCGTACGTCATGGGCACTCCCGGATATGTTTCGGGAGAACTCTAGAGCAATTTGGGGTCAGATGTGCGGGCGCCGCGGGGAGGCGTCTACGCCGCGGCGCGGATGGGCTGCGCCTCCTTCTCCAGATTCTCCGTCGCGAATTCCCAGTTCAGCAGCTTGCCGAGCACCTCCTGGAGGTATTTGGCGCGGTCGTTCTGGTAATCGAGATAGTAGGCGTGCTCCCACACGTCGACCGTCAGCAGGCAGTTGATGCCTTTCGCCATCGGATCGATCGCATTCGCCGTCTTCTCGACCGAGAGTTTGCCGTTCTGCGAACAAAGCCACGCCCAGCCGGAGCCGAACTGCTCCTTGCCCGCTTCCGCCAGCTGCTTGGTCAGCTCCGCCACGCCGCCGAAGTCGCGCTCGATGGCGTCCTTCAGCCGGCCGCCGGGCTTGGCGCTTTTCGGCGTGAGCGAGCGCCAGAAGAAATCGTGGTTCCACACCTGGCCGGCATTGTTGAAGATCTTCTGCTCCTTGTCCTTGCCGTTCACCGTGGCGCGGACGATCTGCTCCAGCGGCATGTCGGCATAGCGCGTGCCCTCGACCAGCTTGTTGAGCGTCTCGACATATTTGTGGTGATGCTTGTGATAGTGGAAGCCGATGGTTTTTTGGGAGATCGTCGGCGCGAGCGCATCTTCGGCCCACGGCAGCGGCGAAAGCGTAAACGGTCCGGCCATGACACACACCTCGATGTTGGGATTGAGCGGCGCACACCGTACGACTTACGATCTTCCGATCGTTTGCTGCGTTCCGGCAGCAGGGTTTTCGGATGTGCGCCACAGACTCTAATTCGCCAGGCGCCACCGGGTTCCGTCGCTGCAGTAAAGCGTGTTCTACTGCAACAGTCCTTCGCGCTTTGCCCAGTCGAGGCCGCGGTCGAGCGCGCGCTCGAAGCGGTCGAACAGCTCGTCGATTTCGGCTTCCGTGATGACCAGCGGCGGACAGAAGGCGAGCCGGTCGCCCATCAGCGCGCGGCTGATCACGCCTTCTTCCTGGGCGAAATTGAACACCGTCGGTGCCACGAACTTGGCGGGATCGAAGCTTTCTTTCGTCTGCTTGTTCGCCACCAGCTCGATGCCGCCGATGAGGCCGATGCCTTGCGCTTCGCCGACCAGCGGATGCTCGGCCAATCGCGCCAGCCGCGCCTGGAACCGCGGCGCCACGCGGCGGACGTGACCCACGATGTCGCGTTCCCGGTAGAGCTCGATGGTCTTCAAAGCCACCGCCGCGCACACCGGATGCCCGGTATAGGTGAAGCCGTGCCCGAAATTGCCGATGCGGCCGCTTTCCTCCTCGATGGTGTCGCACAAATCCGGCGACAGCAGCACCGCGGAGATCGGCAGATACGAGCTCGACAGCGCCTTGGCCACGGTCATGCTCGCCGGCTGAAAGCCATAGGTCTCGCAGCCGAACCAGTTGCCGGTGCGCCCGAACCCGGTGATCACTTCGTCGTCGATCAGCGCAATGTCGTATTTCGCCAGTACGGGGCCGATGGCCTGGAAATAGCCTTTCGGCGGCAGGATCACGCCGCCCGCGCCTTGCAACGGCTCGGCGATCATCGCGGCGATCGTCTCCGGCCCTTCGCGCTCGATGAGCGCCTGAAGCTCCGCCGCCATGCGCGCGGTGAACTGTTCTTCGCTCTCGCCGGCTTCCGCGGCGCGATAGTAATGCGGGCAGCTTGCAAACTTCACGAACTCGAACGGCAGGTCCCAGCTTTTGTGATTGGCGGGAAGGCCGGTGAGGCTCGCCGCTACCATGGTCACGCCGTGATACGCCTTCACGCGGCTGATGATCTTCTTCTTCTGCGGCAGCCCGCGCGCGTTGTTCACGTACCAGAACAGCTTGATCTGCGTGTCGTTGGCTTCCGAGCCGGAATTGGCGAAGAACACCTTGCCCACCGGAAACGGCGCGATCTCCTTCAGCGCCTCGGCGAGCGCGATCCCCGGCTCGTGACTCTTGCCGGAGAAGAGGTGCGCGAAGGACAGCTTGCGCATCTGCTCGGCGGCAACGTCGGCCAGCACCGGCTCGCCCCAGCCGAGCGCGGTAGACCACAACCCGCTCATCGCCTCGATATAGTCCTTGCCATGCTCGTCATAGACGCGCACGCCCTGCCCTCGCTCGATCACCATCGGTCCGGTTTCGCGGAACTTCACCAGGTTGGTGTAGGGGTGCAGCAGGCTTTCGACGTCGCGCATCTGCGCGTTGGAGAGAGGCATCGGGGCGTCCGGAATTCAGCTCAGGCGTGAGGTATCAGATCGCCGCAGGCATGGGAAATCCCATGAAACTCTATTGCAGGGCCGCAAAGTGTTTTTCAACATCCGGATCGAGCGCGGCTGCAGCTCTCATGTCCTCTTCGGCCGCCGATTCTTTGCCGAGGTGCTTCTGGCATATTCCGCGCGCATAGAGCGCCATGCTGCGCTGGGGATCGTCACTCACCGCCCTATCCAATTCCGGGAGTGCATGGGCGCAGTCGTCGTGCTTAAGGTGGATCAGCCCCGCCCGTTCAAAATCGGCCGCCGCTTCCTTTCCCTTTTCCATCTGCTCCAACAGACTTGCACGGTTTGCGAACGCCTCCGGGAATTCTGGCATCAGTTCGATGGCCCTGGTGTAGTCCTGGACGGCAAGCGCGTTGTCCGGTTTCGCTTCGTACGCGTTGGCGCGAATGGCATAGATGACGCCAAGCATCTTGTGCGACATCAGATTCGAGTGGATTAGCGCGGTGCAAGCCTCGATCCGCGCATCGGCCGGAATACTCTGGTCCTGACAATTGCGCATCATGGTTCGAAATGCCACGGCGGACCCGGCCGCCGCGGGAATAGATGAGCACAAAACAAGGAGTGTCGATGCGGCTCCGACTACCCAACGCTGTAACGATTTTTCCTTCGAATTCACAATCCGCTCCCTTTGGAATTCAGGGGACTCAGCCACCACAGAAACATTGAGCCAAGAAATCGATTCCGCAAGCCTGCACTTTAATTAAGCGGACAGCCGAAGGCTTTCGACATCGCGCATCTGCGCGTTGGTGAGGGGCATTGGTTTTAGCAGGACGTTTAAGTCCAGTCCTCGAGTTGCAGGCCGGGAATGTCGCGGAAATCGGCGATGTTGTTTGTCACAAGAATGGAAGCCGTGGCAATCGCATGCGCGGCGATTAGGCGGTCGAAGTCGCGTGCTCTGGCCCAACCGAGTTGTGCAACAATTCGACCGTAGGCGAGCGCCGCAGTTTCATCGAAAGCGATGACCGGCATGCCTCGAAGCATTTCCTCTAGTCGCATCTGCCGGAGCGCCGTCAAATCGGTCTTTTGGAAAAGACCGCGCTGCAGTTCCGCGAGGCTCAAGGCGGAAAGCAATACGCTGCCCTTGTGCGACAAGAACCTGCGGATCACCACATCATTGCCGTCGCGAATGTGGATCGCAATGTTGGTGTCGATGAGAAACGGCACGGACGCTCAGATACCTTCCCGGTCGGGTATTTCGATGGGCTCGCGCTGTTCGATCTCGGATGGCTTGGGCATCTTCAACAGAGCCTCTGCCATTTCCTTCAAGCTGCCGCGAGCCGGATAGATCGTGATCACGTCGCCCGTGCGGGTAATTTCGAGTTCGGTCTCGGTATCGGCATAAGCGATGTCTGCCGGTATCCGCACCGCCTGGCTGTTGCCGGATTTGAAGGCACGGGTGCGCGCCATGAAAAGCCTCGAAACTTTCCATCGCAATTATTAGGCAAGGGCGCCGCTATGTCAACACGTGTATATACTTGCGTGAGCCGAGAAATACCGCGCTCACTGAGCCGATTGCAGCGACGGCACGACGCGCTTGCGGACAAAGAGGAACGCGGCAGCGCCGGCCGCAAGCGCGGCGATGGCGCAGGCGACGGCCGCGACATGAAACGCGCCGAACAGTTCGACTCCGCGCGCGGCAAACAGCCCGCCCAGCAACGCTGTCGCAATGAGCCCGCCAGTGCGGGCCACCGCGCTGTTCAGGCCCGACGCCGAGCCCATGTGCCGGGCATCGACGGAGGTGAGAACGGCGGTCGTCAGCGGCGCCACCGCACCCGCCATTCCCAGCGAGATCACAAGCATCGCAGGCAATAGGCCGGTCCAGTAATCGGAGCCCGGCTGCACGCGCAGCAGCAGAAGAAAGCCGGCCGCCACGATGGCGGGCCCGATCGTCAGCGGCAATCGGGTGCCGCTCCGTCCGGCGATGCCGCCCATGGCGCGCGACGAGAGCGCCAGCACGACGGGAAAGGGAAGCAGCGCGGCGCCCGCCGCGGTTCCGGAAAAGCCCATCGCCTGAATAAGCAGATACGGCACCAGCACCAGCAGCGCGCCCAGCGCGCCGTACAGCAACGCCGTCAGAATCGTGAGGCCGACGAATTCGGAAGATGCGAACAGGGCGAGCGGCATCATGGCATGATCGCCGCGCGCCTTCTCCACCCACAGGAACCCAGACAGCAGCGCGGCACCGGCCGCGACCGCCGCCATAGCGGAAAGCGTCCAGCCGGCGCGCCCCGCGCCCACCGTCAGCCCCCAGGTGAGCGCGGCGAGCGAAAACGACGCCAGCAGCGCGCCACCAACGTCCAGCGGCGCCGGGTCTCCCATCCGTCGAGGCTCGCGCACAAACAGCATCGCCATCAGGATCGCCGCGGCCGCGAGCGGAATGTTGATCAGGAAGATGGCTCGCCAGCCGATGACGTCGATCATCCAGCCGCCAAGCACGGGGCCGACGGCGGCCGCCGCAGCGCTTGCTGCAGACCAGGTGCCTACCGCGCGGCCGCGCGCCTCGCCGGAAAATGCACCGCCGAGAATGGCAAGACTGTTCGGCAGCAGCAGCGCCGCGCCGACGCCCTGAAGCGCGCGCGCGGCGAGCAGCGCCGTCACGCTGGGCGCCACGGCGCACACCGTCGACCCGACGCCGAAGATTGCGACGCCCGCTATCAACATGCCGCGGCGGCCGAAGCGGTCGCCCAACCCGCCGCCCAGCAACAGCAGCGCGCTCAATGGAAGAAGATACGCGTTCACAACCCATTGCAGGTCGGCCGCGCCGGCACCAAGGCTGCGCCCGATGGCCGGCAGCCCAACGTTCACCACCGAGCCGTCCACGAAGGCGAGGCTCGATGCCACGATGCAGGTGACAAGCACCAGCGCCGGGCGGTCGCAGTACGACGCTGCCGCAGATCGTGCCGCGCAGACATCGCCGCTGGTGGGATTGGCCCAACTCACTCGGAAGCGCCAATTGGGGTTCTTCGCGGCATCACGTTACACAGGCAAAACGGATACCCGCCGGCGGCCGAGCATCCGCAGCACAGCGTAGTAGAGAAGACCTGCGGCCAGCCAGGACAGTCCGGCGGTCTTGGCGTTGGCCTCCGCGTTCCACAGCACATAGGCGATGATCGCAAACCCGGCGAACGGCACCGCCACGTGGCGCAGCCAGTCGCGATTGCTGCCGCGCGCGAACCAGACGAGCACCGAGACGTGCAGCAGCAGAAATCCGATCAGCGCGCCGAAGCTCACCATCGAGGTGAGCAGCTCGAGCTTGTCCAGCATGAGCGTGCCCAGCACGAGCGTTACGGCCGCGACGAGAAACACCGCCCGCTCCGGCACCTTGCGGATCGGATGCACGTGGGCCAGAGCGCGCGGCAGCTTGCCGTCGCGCGCCATGCTGTAAAGCAGCCGGGCGGTGGCGGCCTGCGCGGACAGCGCGCCGGCGATGCCGCCGATCAGCACGCCCGGCACGGTGATGGCGAATTTCAGCCAGTAGCCGCCGATCAGCGCCGCGACGTTGTAGAAGGCCTCGTTGGTGGCCGCGCCGGGCGCGAACTGCGTGCGTCCGAGGACGAACAGGCTGGCGAGATAGGTTTGCGCCATGAACAGCACGGCCGACACGCACAGCGACAGGATGGTTGCGCGGCCGATGGCCGGCGCCCCGCCTCTCGCCTCTTCCGACAGCGTGGAGATGGCGTCGAAGCCGAGGAAGCTCAGCACGGCGAGCGACAGGGCGCCGAAGATCAGCCCCGGCGTCAGCACCGTGGGATCGAAGACCGGCGCAAGCGCCAGATGCGCGCCGCCGGTCCCGTGGGCCAGCGCGCGAACGCCTAGTCCCATGAACACCACCAGGAGGACGAGCTGCAGCGCGAGCAGAACGAAATTCGTGCGTGCGGTGGCCTCGATGCCGAAATAGTTGACGATGGTGCTGACGGCAATCAGCGAAACCACCCACACCGGCTCGGGCACCACCGGCCACGTCGCGTGCATGGCGATGGCGCAGACCACATAGGTGAGCGTGGGCAGCAGCAGGTAATCGAGCAGCATGGCCCAGCCGGCGATGAATCCGGCCAGCTCGCCGATGCTGCGCGCCGCATACGTGTAGACGGAACCCGCCACCGGAAAGGCGCGGCTCATCGTCATGTAGCTGAGCGCCGTGAACACCATGGCGATCAGCCCGATGAAATAGACCAGCGGCACCATGCCCTTGCTGGCGTTGAACACGATGCCGAACACCGCAATGGGCGCACCGGGCACGATGAACACGAGTCCGTACACCAGCAGGTCGAACAGGCTGAGGCTGCGCTTCAGCTCCTGCTTGTAGCCGAACGCTTCGACGCCAGCGGCCTCTGTTTCCGGCATGCTCATGCTGCCGCCCCTTCGGGCAAGGCGCGGCGCCGAGCCGCCAGCCAATAGAGCGCGAGGCCGACGATCAGCATTGCCAGCGCCGACATCACAATCTTCCCGAAGGCAGCCCACGGATGCGGGTCGGCGGAGCTTGGCACCAGGGTGCAGGCAATCGCCACGATGCTCGAGATCATGCCGAGACAACCGAGCAGACGCGTGGTGCGCCGGCCGCCGGGAGGACACCAGGCGCCGGGCACCGGCGGCATACTCGCCGTCTTGATGTGCACCCAAAACATGAAGAGGTAAGGAATTGTCGAACCCAGAACCGCCATCGCCACCAGCAAATCGTAAGCGCCGGCGACGCTCGATCCGGCCTGGCTCAGGATCACGATGCCGACCATCAGCGCCGCCTGCAAAAGGATGGCCGCCACCGGCGCGCCGGTCTTCGGATTGCGGCGGGCAAACACGCGCGGGAGAAACGCATCGATCCCGGCGGCGAAGGGAAGCCTTGCACCGACGCCGAACCACGCGGTGAAGGCGCCCAGCATGGACAGCGCAAACAGGCCGATCACCGCTGGCGCCAGGCGATTCAATCCAACATGGCTGAGCCCGATCCGCAGCGCGTCGGAGAACCCGCCCAGCCGGGTCAATTCGCTCTGCGGCAGGATCACCAGGAAGGCTGCGGTGCCGGCGATATAGATGAACAGCGAACCCGCGCCGACAATGGCAAGCACGCGCACGATGGTGCGCATGCCGCCGGCGATCTCGTTGCGCAGCATGCCCGCCGCCTCCAGTCCCGAGTAGGCGAAGACGATGGTGCCCCACAGGATGGCGGTGTTGAAATTCACCGGCGGGATGTAGGACGCGTGCGCGAAGTCGGTCGCGCTCCGCCCCTCAAGCCCGATCGCCAAGCCCATCGCCACGATGATGAAGACGACGACCCAGCCGCCAGCCATGCCGATGTTCGGCGGCCACTTGCCGTATTTGAGACCGGCGACCTGCACGCCGGTGACCAGAACGGAGATCGCAACGGAGATGGAGATGTAGAGCAGCGTGTCCTTCGGATCGCCGCCGAAGGCTGCGATGATGAGGCCGCTGAGGAAATAGAGGATGCCGGCGAAATACGGCATCAATGCGATCCAATAGAACCAGCCGCAGATGAACCCGGCGAGCGGCCCGATGCCGTCGCGCGCCCAGGCATAGATGCCGCCTTCGCCTTCGAAGCGTGAGGTCAACTCGGCGGTTGCGACCGCCAGCGGCAGGAAAAACGTGACCATCGCCAGCAGCCAGAGCGGCAGCGATGCCGGGCCGACCGCGGCCGCCACCGCGATCCAGCGGATGCCGGTGCCGACCGCCAGCATGTAGAGCGCAGTGTCGAGAAATTTGAGCTTCGGCCGGTCACCAACAGCCGCGGCCGGCTTCGTTTGCAAGAAATGCCCCTGGTGGAATCGACGGCGGCAAAATGGCCGGTTCCGCGCGCATTGGAAAGGCCGCGCTGCTACGCAAGGGAACTGAAGCTTGTTTGGCTTCCCTTTCCGGTGCCGCTCAAGGAGAATCGGTAAACTTCGTTGCAACGGAGGTGGAGATACCCCTGCTGAACAGGGTTTCCGGATTGCTGAACTCCTTTTCGACGGCTGGGCTCAGGGCAATCGCCGCAGCCAAATCGGCCGCCGCGCCGGTTTCGTCTCGCGCCCCGCGTTTCGCAAGCCCACGGCCATAGCGGGCGAGCGCACAATGGCACTCATCGGCGCGGTCGAAATCTTGGATCGCTTCGGCGTAATGGCCAAACTGGAGTTCCAGGTACCCGCGGGCGAAGTACCCAGCAACACTTGGGAATTGGCCGATATACCTGTTGCAGTCCGCCAATCCGTCCTCGAAATCCTCTTTTGCGAACGCCCGCGCTAGACAGCGCATATGGTAGGCTCCCGCGTTGATCGGGCCGTGGCGGATCTCCAAGCTGAAATCATTCACGGCCGCGGCATAGTCGCCAGAGAACATCTCTAGCTTGGCGCGTCCGCGATAGCCTGGTGCGGCACTCGGATCCAGCGAGATCTCGCGGCTGAAATCCGCCTTCGCCTGAGGGTCCAGTTTCTGCTCTTCGAACAGATTAGCACGATCCTGATAAACCAGCGGATTCCTCGGATTGAGGGTCACAGCCATATTGCAGTCGGTGAGTGCCAAATCGTATTGCGCTTTTCTTCTATATACCTTGCAACGGTTCAGCCTCGCGTTGGAATTGCCGGGATTGAGCGCCACCGCACGGTCCAAGTCAGCAAGCGCAAGGTCGAGTTTGCCTTGCAGGTAATAGATCGCGCCGCGATCGGCGAAGGCGAGTGCCGAGTCCGGCTTGGTCGCGATGGCGCTGCTGTAATCCTCGATGGAGCGATCCAGGTCCTTGCCTCTGAGGTGATACGTGCCGCGGTCAATATACAGCCAAGCCAATTCCTCGCCCTGAAACTGGCCCGAGGCGATGGCTGCCGTGCAGTTCACGAGCCGCTCGTCCAAAGAATAATCGGAAAAGAAACGTGGCACATCCATGCAGATCACCTTCTGTCCGAATGGCGACCCTACCGGCTCGGCCTCGGCACAATGAGCCGCGACAGGCAATGCAACGAGCACCGCCAGCCAGCCCGCGGCCAGAATCCTGAATGTCATCGAAACTCTCCCCAGCACAGCTATCCAGGCACCCCAACCCAAGAGCCTGGCAATGACATTGTCACTTTGAGCTTCGGCCGCTCGCCCGCGGCCGCGGCCGGCTTCGTTTGCAAGAGAATGCCCATGGCGGAATCGACAGCCGCAAAATGGCCCCTTCCGCGCGGCTTGGAAAGGGCGCGCCTACGGACGCCTGGCGCGCGACGTCAGTTGGTCGGGGCACCCTCGGACGCGGCGGCACGCTCGGTCGACAGATTGCCGAGCGCCATCGCGATAAGGTCGGGGCGGAAGCGCGGCGGAATGTTCTCGAACTTGCAGGCGGCCAGCACCTGATCGACGATGAATTTCGGCTGGTAGCTCGCAAGCGAAGTGCCGCCGAGCTCCTGCAGCGCGCCCATGACGGCATTGACCACCTGGTCCGATGTTTCCAGCCCGCGCGACTTGGAGATGCCGTGGAAGATCTGCCGGAACTCGTCGCGCGACGGCGCCCCGACCTCCAGCTTGTACGGGATGCGGCGGAGGAACGCCGGGTCCATGAGATTGCGCGGCGTGAGATTGGTCGAGAAAATGACGAGCTCGTCGAACGGCAGCGAAAAGCTCTTGCCGGTGTGGAGCTTGAGGTAATCCACGCGCCGCTCCAGCGGCACGATCCACCGGTTGAGCAATGCTTCCGGACTGACCAGCTGGCGGCCGAAATCGTCGATCATGAAGATGCCGCCCAGCGCCTTCACGTGCAGCGGCGCCTCGTAAAACTTCGCCAGCGCGTTGAAGCTCAAATCCAGCATCTCGAGCGTGAGCTCGCCGCCGGCCACGATGAACGGCCGCTTGCAGGCGACCCAGCGGCGGTCGAAATCCTCGCGCCGCAACGCCAGCGTCCTGCCGCCCGATTCCGCATTCTTGTGGATCGGTTCGTGAATGCCCGGGTCGAACACCTTGATGATCTGGCCTTCGACCTCGAAGCAATATGGCACGTAGACGACGTTGCGGAAGACACGGCCGATCCGTTCGGCGAAGCTCGTCTTGCCGTTGCCCGGCGGTCCATAGAGCAGAATCGACTGGCCGGAATTGATGGCAGGGCCCAGCTGGGAAACCAGCGCGTCGGAGACAATCAGGTCTGAGAACCCAGCGGTGATCGCCGCGCGATCCACGCGCTCGTTGGTGATCCGCTGCCGCTCGATGCGCTCCTTGTATTCCGACAGGGGAACCGGCGCCGGCCCGACATACTGATTCTGGCTGAGGGCATCGACGGCCCACTGCTTGCCCTTTTCGGTGAGCGCAAAGCGCAACTCGGAGTTGACGCGCAAGCCCGCGGCACCCAGCACGTCGAGCAGCTTGCGTTCCTTGGCGCTCTCGAACAGCAGCTGCACGATGCGGTTCGGCAGCTTCAGGATGTCGGCTACGGCCGAAGGCGTCTCCGCATTGGCGGCATACATCGTCTTGATGGTCAGATTCATCAGATCCGGAAGCGACAGGCCGGTCTCCTCGACGGTGGCGGGAACCGCCGGCGCTTCCTCCATCACCGCCTCGAGATCGGCGGCGGTGAGCTTGCCCATGGCAACGAGGAGGTCGCCAAGCCGTCCGCCCTGCAGCCTTTGCTGATCCATCGCGTCCGCGATGTCGGACTCGGTCACCAGGCCATGGGCCACCAGAATATCGCCGAGGCGCATGAAAGTTCTCTCCGATGCGATGTTGAGCGTTCAGCGCCATTAAGCGCCGAAGACGTTTAACTTATCGTTGAATACTGGGCGGACGGAGGGAAGACTTGACTTTAACCAAGCCGGCCGGCCGGGGCGGCGATCACGCGCTTGATTGGCCGGGCGAGCAGCATGGCGAGCGCGCCGCCTGCCGCAGCGATCGCGGCATTCATTGCCCAGAATTCCGCCGGCCCCATCGCCTCATAAAGCGTGCCGAGGCGCCCGATGGTCATGTTGGAGACGAACAGCGTGAGGAACACGCAGCCCATCATGGTGGCTTTGATGCGGGGCGGGGCGGCGCCGGAGACTAGCGCCAGCAACGTGGGCCAGTAATAGAGGAAGCCGACCCCCAGCAGCACGTTGTACAGCACGGGGAAGAACACCGAGACGCGGGCACCGGTGAAACAGCCCGCGACCTGCACGAGATTCGCCGCCACCGTGATCCACCCTCCGATGGCGATCTTGCCCATTTCGTCGGGCTCGCCGCCATGCCGCGCCTGCCAGCGCCACAGCGCGAACAACGGCGGCACCGCAACGAAGCTGACAAAGGAGTTGATCGCCACGAACCAGGCCTGCGGAATGTGAAACCCGAGTACGCCGCGATCGACATATTGATCGACCCACACCAGCCCAATGTTCGAGTTCTGATAGAAGGCGATGGACTGGAACACCGTGATCGCCATGACGATAAACAATGCGACCACGATGCGCAGTTCGCCCTGGCCGGCTGCGGCGGCTCGGGTGCGCACCTTTCGCGTCGGCTCGGGAAGATGACGAAAACCGGCGATGTACGTCGCCAGCCCCAGCAGCATCAGCACGCCGGCGAGGCCGAAGCCCGCATGCCAGCCGTAGATTTGCGCGAGCAACCCGCAGACCAGAGGTCCGGCAACGGCGCCGACATTGATGGCCATCGAGAAAATGGCGAAGCCGCGCGTGCGCCCGGCGGCGTCGTCCTCGTCATAGAGCTCGCCGACCTGCGTCGAGATATTGCCCTTGAGCAATCCGCAGCCGGTGATCAACAGTGAGAGTGCGAGCAGAAAGGAGGCATCGAACGCCATGGCGACGTGGCCGGCGCTCATCAGCACGGCGCCCAACATCACGGCATTGCGCCGTCCGATGAATCGGTCGGCGATCCAGCCGCCGAACACCGGCGTGAAGTAAACGAAGCCGGTGTAGAGCCCGTAGACCTGCGAGGCGAGCGCCAGCGTGCTCATGCGGCCGAACACCGATTCCAGCATGGCGCGAAAGGCCGCGAACCCCGCGATCTGCCCGATATGTGCCGGCGTGAACAGCGCCTGGCTCATGTAGAGCACCAAGAGCGCCGTCATGCCGTAATAGGAGAATCGCTCCCAGGCTTCGGTGAAGGCAAGATAGGCGAGCGCGCGGGGCTGGCCGAAGAACGCGCGCGGGGCGTGCGGCAGCGAAATGGCAACGTCCTCCGCCACCGTCATCGCTGCGCCCGCGCCTTCGCCAGTTCGGCCTTTTCATTCGGCGCGAGGTCGAGGCGAGAGGCAAGCGCGAATTGCTTATGCGCTTCTGCTTCGTCGCCGGACCACAGCAACGCCTCGCCCCATTTCAGGTGGAGGCGGCCCCAGTTCGGCGCGTCCTTCGCCGCTTCCTCGAATTTCGCCAGCGCCAGATCTGAGCGGTTCCTCGCGATCAGCGCCTCGCCCCACATCTCCAGCGGATCGGCGAAGCGCGGGCCCTTCTCGTGCGCCATCGTGAACTTCGCGACGGCATCATCCAGCTTGCCGCGTGCCAGCAACGCCGCGCCCCAATCCGAATAGGCAAAAGGAATCGATGGCTGCTGCGAGACGGCGCGGGCGAACCACCAATCGGCACGTCCATGCTGACGCTCGACTTCCGCGATCTTCGCGCGCATCAAGAGGCAGCGATAGCAATTCGCCGGTGTCTGCGCGATCAGCTCGTCCGCCAGCTTGAAATGACCCAGGTTCGCGTGCGCATAGGCGAGCCAGGGAATCGTGCCGACAGGCGCGAGCATCCGGGTCGTCGGAAAGCGCGCCAGCACGGAAGCGCCTTCGCCGCGCTGCTCGGCAAGAACGGCCGGCCAGTCGCCTGTCGCCGCGTCGACCATCATTCGCAGCCAGACAACGTTGAAGGCGACCTCTTCCGGGTTCACGCCGCCTGGCTCGGTGGGATCGGCCATCGTCGCGCGTGCGGCGCGCAGATCGTGTTCGCCAAGCTGCGCCCGGGCCAGCATGGCATGCATGTTGTAGGTGACGCCTTGTGGGCCGAAATCGATCTCGTCCTTCCACAGCGGCGTGGCTTCGTGGAATGCGCCGAGCTCAAGATCGATGAACGACTGGACCCGCTTCTTGACGATGGGAACGACGTCCAAACGGATGCCGCCATGTCTGGGCGACGAGAGCAGTGGCGTGCTTTCCTGCAGCAGCGAAACAGCCTGTGCCGGATGGCTTATTTCGTCCTCGATCACGCCAACGTTCTGACCTGGAAGATACTCGCCCGGCCAGCGGCGGTGGAGATCCTGCATGGCGCGCAGGCGCGCATAGACACCCTTGGTCCCTTCCAGCGAATTCGCCCAGCCGAGATAACCCCATGGCCGCTCGCCGGGAGAACCATGGTTCTTGACCTTGACGAAAGTGGCAATTCCCTCGGGGGAGCGGCCGTTCTCCGCCAGCCACGCGCCATAGCGGTATGGCTCGGTCACGCCGTAGACCTGCTCGGCAAGCTTCTGCATGAGCGGATCGATATCGGCATCGCTGCCGGAGACGCTTCCGCCGCCCAGCGTTCCGGCGCGCGCCGAAAGGGTGACGCTGCCGGCGTTGCGCACCACCTCGCCGGTGATGTGCGTCGGATGGCCCAGCTTCTCGCGCAGAAAGCGTTCGAGCTCGTTGATGGAAACGCCGGTCGACGGAATCTCGACCTTGATGTCGTCGCCCCAATAATTGGTGAACGTCGCGGGATCGCGCTGCGAATCCGTCTGCTGCTGCATGGCGATGAGCCGGTCGAGCAGCTTGGAGGCGACCACCTGTCCGGTCAGACCGCGCGCTGCGAGATCGGGGGGCACCGAGAACGGCTCGATCACCAGGCCGCTGCTTCCGGCGGCGCTCCAGATCATGAAGCCGAGCGCGCCGGCGACCGCGAAGCCGATCAGCGCCGTCATCGCCTTGAGCGCGATGGAGAAGCGCTGGTCGAGGATGCCGAGCCGCATGCGCTTGACCTGATCGCGCAATTGCTCGCGCTGCTCCTCCATCAGCTTGCGCTGCTCTTTCAGGAAGGCCGCGATGGCTTCGGACAGTTCAGGGCGCGACGACGCACCGTCGAGCGCCAATGCAACCGCCGCGGCATTGGTTTCAGCGGCTTCCTCGGATGCGTTCTGCGCGTCGAGGAAATCCTCAGCCATGACGCACCTCCATTCTTGCGAGCTGCACTCTTTCCGCCGGCGTCAGATCGAGATGCGAGGCTATCGCGAATTGTTTCTGCGCGCCGGCCTTCTCGCCGGACCACAGCAACGCCTCGCCCCATTTGAGATGCAGGCGGCCCCAGTT
>DIZC01000099.1:0-15756 GCA_002429315.1 Alphaproteobacteria bacterium UBA6038 | reverse complement strand
ATCAGCGCCTCGCCCCACATCTCCAGCGGATCGCCGAAGTGCGGCCCTTTCTCATGCGCGACCTTCAACTGCGCAATCGCACCGTCATAGTCGCCCTTGCGCAGCAGCATCGCGCCCCAGTCGGCATCGGCAAAAGGCAGCGATGGCGCGTCACGAACGGCGCGCGCGTACCGGAACGTCGCGCCGTTCCGGTTCTTCTCCAGCCCATCGATATCGCCGCGCGCGGCTTCGCACGAGACGCAGTCGCCGGGCGTCCGGTCAATGGTGGCGTGGGCCTTGGCGAATTGGCCCGTCCGCGCCTGCGCAACCGCGAGCAGCGGCGCGACCTCGGTCGCATAGGCGAGTGCGATCAGACGCGGACTGATGTTGCGCCCAAGGCGCACATAGAACGAGCGCATGGCGGCCGCCTCTGTCAGGGCCGCTTGCCAGTTTCCCTGAGCAACGTCGATCTGATAGCGGGCTTCGTGCACATCGTCCGGAAAGGCGCTGGGTGCCGCCTGCCCTTCGGCCAGCAGACCCCGCGCCGCCGCCACATCGTGCAGCCGCGCAAGCAGCGCGCTCTTCGTCACCAACAGGCCTATAGAGTTGCAGGTGTGAGAACAGACCCAATAGGTCGCGTTGGCGAAGTCACCCGTAAGCAGTGCAATCTGCGCCTCCGCCTGCCTGCGCATCTCGTCAAAGCCGCCATGCTGGTGCGCCGGGAGCTGGTCATCGTTGCTCAGCGTGAGGACGATGCGATCCTGGGCGAGGCGCGCTTCCTCGTGACCGAGGAAATAGTTGTAGCGCGCCGTCATCACATGAAGCACCGCGAGCTTCGGATCGAGGCTAATGCCGATCCGCGCGCGGGCGAGCGCGAGTGGAATGTCGCCCGTTGCGGCAACGGTCGCTTCGCTCAGCAGCGCGTAGGAATCGGCATGCAACTGGCCCTGACTCTCCGGCACGAAGCGCTCGGCCGCCGCCAACGCCTCCCTCGGGCGGCCCTCAAAGCTCAGATAGTTGATATGATTGACGGGATCGAAGGCGCCGAACACGTCTTCGGCCGCGCGCTGCTCAATGGCGGAAAGATCGGACCCGGCGCCTGTTTCCGTCATCGCGGCGGCGCCATCCAATGACGTCGTCAGCGCGATGCGTCCATCGCCAAGCTCGCGCACATTGCCGGTGAGATGGCGCTCGTGACCGAGCCAGCGGCGCAGAGTGCGCCAGGCTTCCGAGATCGATACGCCGGTTTCGGGAATATCGACCTTGATATCGTTGTGCCGGTCGGCGCTCACGTTGCTGGAGATCGAATAGGAGATACCCATCGCGACCTTGCGGATGGATGTAACCTTGCTGGTGATATCGCCGGCGATGACATCGCCAGTGGTGCCGCGCGCGTCGAATGCGGGCGGCACGGTGAACGCGTCTACAACGAGTCCGTTGGCACGGCTCGCATTCCATACGGCAGCCGCGATTCCGATGACGATCAGCAGGCCTACAGCCACCAGCATGATCTGCATGGCGCCCTTCATCTGATCGTTGAAGCGGCGCCAGCGCAGGTGGGAGAGTTCGTAGGCGTCCTGCTTTTCGAGGCCGTCAATCTGCAGTTCGGCCAGCCGGGTCTGGCGGGCGACGAAGTCGTCATACCTGGGATTGTGCGCCGCGGCGGCCAGACTGGCCGCCAACAGCGGATCGCCACCGGCTGGCCGCCGGTCCGGCTCGGCATCGTCAGACATTGCCCCTTTCGCCCCTCGAACGGACCCCGCCGCCGGCTCCAGCTTGTTGGAATCGGCTGGCGCAATCAATCCGCGGCTTGGCGGAATTCGTATGGATTTCCTATGATGGTGAAAACGAAAGGGGCGAAGACATGCTGGGGCTGATGCAGGACTGGCCGCTGCTGGTCCACAAGATCATCGATCACGCGGCGCTCTATCACGGCGACCGGGAGATCGTGAGCCGCAGTGCGGAAGGCCCGATCGTCCGCACCAATTATCGCGAGACCGGCCGCCGCGCTCGCCGGGTGGCGCATGCGCTCGACCGTGCCGGCTTCGCCCTGGGCGACCGCATCGCCACGATGGCGTGGAACACCGCGCGTCATATCGAGACGTGGTACGGCATCGCCGGCATCGGCGGGATCTATCACACGCTGAACCCGCGGCTGTTCCTCGATCAACTGGTCTATATCGCCAACCACGCCGAAGATAAGGCGCTGTTCTTCGATACCACCTTCGCCAAGCTTGTCGAGCAGATCGCGCCGAAGATTCCGTCCATCCGGCTTTACGTCGCGCTCACCAACCGCGGGCATCTGCCGGACATCGATGTGCCGAACCTCGTCGCTTACGAGGACTTCATCGCCGATGCGCGCGACGATTTCGCCTGGAAGGAGTTCGACGAGCACACCGCCTGCGGGCTTTGCTACACCTCCGGCACCACCGGCAATCCCAAAGGCGTGCTCTACAGCCACCGCTCGAACGTGCTGCACGCGCTGATCGCCGGCCACGCCGACGCGCAGGGCGTGCGCAACATCGATACCATCCTGCCGGTGGTACCGATGTTCCACGCCAATGCCTGGGCGCTGGCCTTCGCCGCGCCCATGGCGGGCGCCAAGCTGGTGATGCCGGGGCCGAAGCTCGACGGCGCCTCCATCTACGAGCTGCTCGATACCGAACAGGTGACGATGACAGCCGCGGTGCCCACGGTGTGGCTGTCGCTGCTGCAGGACCTGGAGAAAACCGGACACACGCTGCCGCATCTGAAGCGGGTGCTGATCGGCGGCTCGGCCTGCCCGCGCTCCATCATCGAGACCTTCGAGAAGAAATACGACGTGGAGGTCACGCATGCCTGGGGCATGACGGAGATGAGCCCGCTCGGCACGTTGGGTTCGCTGAAAGCCAAGCTCGCCGGCCTGCCCTATGAGCAGCAGCTCGATTACAAGTGCAAACAGGGGCATCCGCCGTTTGGCGTCGAGATGAAGATCGTGGACGACGACAACCGCGAGCTGCCGCGCGACGGCAAGGCGTTCGGCCGGCTGAAGGTGCGCGGGCCGTCCATCGCCAAGGCGTATTTCCGTGGCGAAGGCGTCGACGCCTTCGACGACGAAGGCTGGTTCGACACCGGCGACGTCGCCACCGTCGATCCCGACGGCTACATGACCATCACCGACCGCGCCAAGGACGTGATCAAATCCGGTGGCGAATGGATTTCCTCCATCGAGATCGAGAACATCGCAGTGGGACATCCCGCGGTAGCCGAAGCGGCCGTCATCGGCGTGCCGCATCCGAAATGGGACGAGCGGCCGCTGCTGATCGTGGTGCTGAAGCCCGGCGCGAGCGCGGGGAAGGAGGACATCCTAGGCTATCTCAACGGCAAGATTGCCAAGTGGTGGATGCCGGAAGAGGTGGTGTTCGTGGACGAGATCCCGCACACCGCCACGGGCAAGATCCAAAAGACCGCATTGCGCGAGCGCTTCGGAAAGCACAGGCTCCCCACCGCCGCGGAATAGGGGACTTCCATGCGCATCCTGCCCTGGCTTGCGAGGATCAGCTTCGCGGCCTTTCTCATCTCGCTCGTCATCGGCGTGACCGCGGGCTTCGGCACCCGCTTCGGATGGTGGGATTTTCGCTTCGGCCTGCTGACGCTCTTTCCCTGGTGTCTCTATATCGGGATCGCCGCGTTCGCCGTGGGGCTGGTGTGGGCGGTCTGGGCGATGGTCGCCAACGACGGCCGCGGCGCGCGTTACGGCGTCATCGGCCTCTTGGGCTCGATCGCGGTTCTGGCGACCCCGCTTTATGGCATCTACGTGGCAAAGACGTCGCCGATGATTCACGACATCTCGACCGATACCGAGCATCCGCCGCAATTCGTGGCGCTGAAGAACAACCGCCCGGGCGCGATGAACCCGCCGGAGTATGACGGGCCCAAGCCGGCGGCCGGGCCGGACAGCAAGAAAGACCTCACCTGGAAATTGCAGAAGGCCTACTACCCGGACATCCGCACCGTCGCCGACCTGACGCCGCCGGCAAAGCTGTTCGACCGCGCCGCGAAAGCCGCGCACGCGATGGGCTGGAACGTCGTGGCGGAGGTGCCGGCCGAGGGCCGCATCGAGGCCACCGATACCAGCTTCTGGTTCGGATTCACCGACGACATCGTCATCCGGGTGAAGCCTGCCGGCCAGGGCGCGCGCCTCGACATCCGCTCCAAGAGCCGGGTGGGCGTCTCCGACATCGGCAAGAACGCCGCCCGCATCCGCTCCTACCTGAAGACGCTGGCGAATACGTCCTGACGCCTACGGTCCCCGCCAGGCGAGTGGATACTCCAGCAAGGCCGGATCGGTCGTAACAAGTCGCAAATTCTCGACTTCACATTGGGCCGCGAGAAGCCGGTCGAATGGATCGCGGGTGGCCACGTCCGTCTGAAGCTCGGCAATTACGTGCGCTGCTTCGATCACCAGCAACTGCATACCCAGACCCGTCAGGTGCGCCGGCAAGTCGCGCGGCTTGATTTTGATTTCAAGCTTTTTCAGCCGCGTTTTGATTGCGATTTCCCAAAGCGCGACGATGCTGACGAAGAGCACATTCTGTGGATCGGATATGGCCGCGCGATTGAGGTTGCTCAGGCGTTCTGGCGCCAGGCGCGCAATCGGCACAACGATGCTCGTGTCGAGCAGCAGTCTCATTTCCGGCGCGGGCGCGCCTTAGGCAGCGGCTTGAGCAAAAAATCTTCCGGAAGCGGGTCGTCGAAATCCGGCGCGATGTACGGAAAAGGATCGGAAATGCCGCGTGCACGCAGAAACCGTTCGCCGGCTTCCCAGTCGATGCCGCCCCTTTTTTTCAGCGGCACGATCTCGCATACCGGCTGGCCGTTCCGCGTCACCGTAACCACCTTGCCGCCCTCCGCCTCGCGGACGAGCGCTGGAAAACGGTTCTTTCCATCCTTGATGCTGACCGTGGTCATGCCTCAAAGGTAGCTACCGGTAGCTACCTCGTCAAGGTGTACTGGTCGCCATCGCAGCGAACACGGCCTTCGGCTTCCAGCTGGATGAGGTGCGCGAGCACCGAGCGGGCGGCGGCGGGATGGAGCCGCTTGTCCACGTCGGCATACATGCGGGCGACCATGTCGGGAATGGTGGAGACGCCGTCGCGGATGCAGGCGAGGATCTGTGCTTCGCGCTCCAGCCGGTGATCGATGTAGGCCTGCACAAACGGCCTCGGATCCCGGATCGGTGAGCCGTGCGTGGGATAGAGGATGCGATCGTCGCGCGCGAGCAGCTTCTTCAAGCTCGCCATGTATTGCGCCATGTCGCCGTCGGGCGGCGCGACCACGGTCGTCGACCAGCCCATCACGTGATCGCCGGTGAACAGCGCCTTCTCGTCCCGCAAGCCATAGCACATGTGATTGGAAGTGTGGCCAGGCGTGTACACGCAGTCGAAGGTGAAGCCCTCGCCCGCAATCGCATCGCCCTCGCGCACGACCACGTCCGGCACGAACGCCCGGTCGCCGCCCTCCTCGACCTTCACGCCGTCGTCTGCCCGTCCCGACCCGTGCGGACCGAAGCCGTAGGTGGGCGCGCCGGTCCATTCCTTCAGCGGCTGTGCGGCCGGCGAATGATCGGAATGGGTATGGGTGACCAGAATGTGCGTCACGCGCTTGCCGGCGAGCGCGCGCTTCAGCGCCTCGAGATGCTCGGCAAGCAGCGGCCCCGGATCGATGATGGCAACATCGCGGGCGTTCTCGTTCGCGCCCACGATGTAGACGCCCGTGCCCTTGAAGGTGAACGGGCTGGGGTTGTGCGCCAGCAGCCGCGACACCATCGGTGTCAGCCGTCGCACCTCGCCATAGGGGACATCGAACGCGCGGTTAAACGGGATCGCCACAAAGCCTAGTCTTTACGATGCGCCCGCATGCGTGCAAGGCGCACATGCGCAATCGGATTGGTCCGCCGGATCATGTGCTTCACCATCTGCGGCGCCCGATGGGCAAAGCGGTCGAACGCGTGCGACAGCCAGTCGAACCGATGCCGCGCGAACTGCAGACGGCGGCGTACCGGCTTGGAATGCGTGGTAAGGAGCGCAAGGCCGATGAGCAGCGGCATGATGCCGATCAGCGGCACGGGGATGGGCACGAACAGGAGCAGCGCGCCCACCGCAACCAGGCCCCACCCCAATGTCAGCCAAAAGACTCTATGCACGACGCTCTTCCGCGCCCCGACGACCGCAGCACTCATTACACCACCTTTAAATCGTGACCTCCATTTGACGGGTCAACCGGCGTTGCCTACCGTTTCCCCACAAAATTGCTCCCGGAAAGGAAATTTTCCATGAAACTCTACAATTCGATCGGCCCCAATCCGCACGTGGTCCGCATGTTCATCGCGGAAAAGGGCATCGAAATCCCCCTGGAGCAGGTGGACCTGATGGCCGGCGAAAACCGCCGGGAGCCCTATCTGCAGAAGAATTCCGCGGGCCAGCTGCCGGCGCTGGAGCTGGACGGCGGCCACTGCGTCACCGAGATCACCGCCATCTGCGAATACCTCGAGGATACCCATCCCAATCCGCCGCTGATCGGCTCGACGCCGGAAGAAAAGGCGGAAACCCGCAAATGGACGCGCCGCGTGGACCTCGCCATCTGCGAGCCGCTGGCCAACGGCTTCCGGTTTGCCGAAGGCCTGCCGCTGTTCAAGAGCCGCGTGGTCACGGTGCCGGAAGCGGCCGACGGGCTGAAGCGCATGGCCCAGGATCGCCTCAAATGGCTCGACGGCGAAATGAACGGCAAGGAATTCCTTTGCGGCAAGCGCTTCACGCTGGCCGATATCCTGCTCTACTGCTTCCTCGATTTCGGCACCCAGGTGGGCCAGCCGCTGAAGGAGGAGAACAAGAACATCGCCGCCTGGTTTCAGCGCGTGAAAGCCCGCCCGTCGGCAGAGGCGTAGATCCGTTCAGGCGTAAGGGCGGCCTTCGGCGGCGCGCAGGAAGCCGCGGATCGTGCGGTAGAGATACCAGACGAGAAACAGCAGCGCCGCCAGATAGCCTGCCGGCAGCACGCCGATCGCGACCGGCAGATCGTTGTGCTGCACGCCCGACCAGATGCCGAGCACGCCAATGGTGAGCGCCGCAAGACAGATCGCGGTGGCCGCGACACCGGCCCAGAACACATGGATGAGATTGGTGAAGTGGCTTTCCCAGACGCTGCCGCGCACCTCGGCGCGCTTGATATAGGCGAGTACCACGCCGACGATGGCGGTCACCACCATGGCGATCGCCGCAAGATAGAGCCCGTAGCAGATGAGGGTGACGATGCGCGCGTCGCTCTGCCCGGCGGCTTGCGCCTGCGTGGCGTCGCTCATGCGTAGGCCGCGGAATCGATGGCGCGGACGAGGCCCTTGATCGTGCGGTACAGCACCCACACCGCCAGCCCGATCAGAATCGGGATGCCGATGAAGACGAAGCACAGCGGGATCGCGACCAGCGCCACGACAAGCCCCACCCAGAACGTCTCGATCAGGTTGCGGAAGTGGGATTCCCAGACGGTGCCGCGGGCGGCGTCGCGCTGCACGTAGGCCAGCACCACCGCCACGACGGTGGCGATGTGAACCGTGGGCCAGCCCAGCAGGAACAGGGCATAGCAGAGGATCGCGGTGCCTCTCAGCGACTCATGCGTGGGCGCCGGTTGCGCCTGGGTGACATCGGCCATCGCCATCCCCTCCCGGGTTTCGCAAGAGATGTGGGAAGCGGCCGGCCACAGTCAAGGATGCCGTGGGCCGTACAACGGCAACCCACGGCGAATGGGCTCACGCTCTCTCGCGCCAGCGGCTAGAGCGAGCTTCCCACCCTCCCCTTGAGGGAGGGTCGAAAAATCTGAAGCGAGAGCGGAAGATTTTTTCGGGGAGGGGTCAGTTCCACGATCCGTGGCATTGGCCCCTCCCCGAACGAATTTCGCTTCGCTCATTCGTTCGACCCTCCCTCAAGGGGAGGGTGGGTGCGTTTGGCGCGCAGGCAATGGCGGATATGCTTCCGCTGGATGGATGGAGATGCGGCCGATGTCGAGATCGTCGACTACCACGATGAATAAGCCTGCAAGAAATCGCGCTGACGGCGGGACGCTTCTTCCTCCGGTCGCACCGGGGGAGATTTTGCACGAAGAATTCCTCAAGCCGATGGGCCTGAGCCAGAACGCGCTTGCCCGGGCCATTCACGTTTCGCCCCGCCGCATCAACGAAATCGTGCTGGGACAGCGCGCGATTACCGCCGATACCGATTTGCGGCTGGCGCGCTACTTCGGAATGTCGGAGGGCTTCTTTCTCGGACTGCAGATGGACTATGAGTTGCGCGCGAGAAAACGCGATCTGGCCGGCGCGTTCGCCGCCATCGCCGTGCGCGCCGCGGCGGAATGATCAGATGCCGCCGTACCAATTGTAGCCCTGGTCTTCCCAGTAGCCGCCCTTGCCGCCGCCAATATGGGCGAAGCTTTCCACCAGCTCGATGCGCTGGATGTATTTCGCCTGCTTGTAGCCCAGCTGGCGCTCGGCCCGCAGCCGCACCGGCGCGCCGTTGGCGACCGGCAGCGGCTTGCCGTTCAGTTCATAGGCCAGCAGGGTTTGCGGGTGCGTGGCTTCGAGCAGGTCGTGGCTCTCGTAATAGAAGTTGGAATCGGCCACGCCGTCATCGTCCGAATCGTCCATCGGGTCGGCGCAGTAAAACACGCAATAGCGCGCGTTCGGCTTGGGCTTGGCCATGGCGAGCACGATGCGCAGCGGCACACCGGTCCATTCGCCGATGCACGACCAGCCTTCCACGCAATCGTGCCGGGTGATCTGGGTGCGCGACGGCAGCTTGCGCAAGTCGGCGAGGCTGAGCGTCAGCGGATGCTCCACCAGCCCATCCACCTTGATCTCCCAATAGGCGAAGCCCTCCTGGAGGTGGCCTTGGTAATCGTCCGTCGGCGGATCGAGCGTGCCGTTGGTGCGGAACACCGGCGCGATGTCCGCCTTGCTGTATTCGGTTGCCAGCGCGTGGCTGCCGGCGAACAGCCGCTGCACCCGCCGTGTCAGGCCTTCCGCCGTGTAGAGAACGTCCTGCACCCAGTGGGTTTGCGACAGCGATTTGCAGCCGGCGAGCGTGAGCGCACCGGCGCTCACGGCCGCGCCACGCAGGAAATTGCGGCGGCTGGAGTCAGACATGTGCGTCGCTCTTCTCGATCATATAGCGGCCGGTGATCATCGCCCGCACATTGTTCCAGGTCCCCGACAGCACCACCATCACGATGTGGACGATAAAAAAGGCCACGAACGAAAAGGCGCAAAGGAAGTGGATGGTGCGGGCGCTTTGCCGGCCGCCGAACATCCACGGCAGGAATGGAAACGCCGAATCCATGGTCGGCGACATGGTGAGTCCGGTCAGCACCACCAACGGTCCCAGAATGAAGATGACGGTGAAATAGGCGAGCTTCTGCAGCACATTGTAGCGCTTGGCCGCCTCGCCTTTCGGGAAGCGTAGCTTCAGGTGCTCGACAATCTCGTGCGGCAAGTTCCCGATGTCGCGCGCCGTGGGAAGCAGATCGCGCACGTGGCCGCGCGCCAAGGCGTAAATCGCGAAGATCGCGCCGTTGATCGCAAACAGCCAGGCGAAGAAGAAGTGCCAGACGCGGCCCATCGCAAGCCACTGCGGCCCGGGCAGCGTCGCCCAATCGGGAAAACCGCGCGCCACCATTGCGCCCTCCACGCGCGAGGCGCCGAGCACGCCGGTGGTGTCGAACCGCCACGGCCCAAGCTGCGTGATGCCCCTGACGTCTTCACCCGCGGACGTCCGCAACCCGGTGAGCGACAGCAGCGGATGGGCGAAGTCCGATTGCCGCCCCCAGTAGAGCGCCGGGTGGGCGTTGAAAATCTGCAGTCCGCTCATCAACATGATCAGCAGCACACCGGCATTCAGCCAGTGCGTGACACGAACCAGCACCGGGTGGCGATAGAACGGGACGCGGTTATCGGGGTCCGCATTCGCGCCGAATTTCACGAAATTGAGAAGCCGCGCCCAAATCCGGCGGAGCGGGGATCGGGTTCGCGTTTCCCCCGTCTGCGATGCCTCTGCCGCAATGCTCATGACGTCGCCCGACACCTACCGCCCATTCGACTATAGCGCATTGTTCTTACGCTGCCGACCGGCGCCCGGACCTGCGGCAGGCCGTTGACAAAGCCGTGATGGCGGCGCCTCAATCTCTTCTTTCGCGACATTGGGGAGGCTGAACGATGGCCACAATTCCAGCATCAGGCGGAGTCATCCTGCTCGTGGCGTTGGCCGTTGCGCCGGCGGCGTGGGCCGACGCGAGCTCCGAAACCGTGACGGCGGCGACGCATGCCTCGCTTGCGGCGGGCGCTTCGGACCTGGACGGCGTCCATACGCACCTGCATCACGCGCTCAACTGTCTGGTGGGACCGAACGGTAGCGGCTTCGATGCCAAGGAGCTGAACCCCTGCGCCCGGAGCGGCAACGGCGCCATTCCGGACACGGCCGATGCGGCAAAGAAGAAAACGCTGGAGGCCGCCGCCGACAAGGCGCGCGCCGGCATCGCTGCCGGCGACGTCAAGACGGCGCGGACGGATGCTTCGGAACTGGCATCGATGCTGAAGCCGGCGAAGTAAGGCAGCGTTCCACCGCGTTCGGCGTTTGCGCTTTCGCGGAACGGCCTCGGCCGCGCCGCACTTCCGAGGGAGGACATCATGAAAATGCTCGCCAATGTGACTGCCGCGATGGCGCTGGCCGCGGCCCTGATCGGCTTCGGCTCGGCCCAGGCCGCCGACGAAGCCTCGGTTCTGGCGCACGCCAGCGCCACGGTTTCGGACCTGAAACACGATCCGGTATTCGGCAATGCCCGCGCCACGCTGCGCAATGCGCGCGCCGTGCTGATCGTGCCGAGCCTCGTCAAAGGGGGATTCATTTTCGGCGCCGAGGGCGGCGACGGCGTGCTGCTCGCCCGCACGCGCCGGGGCTGGAGCGCACCGGCGTTCTACACTTTGGGTTCTGCATCGTTCGGACTGCAGATCGGGCTCGAGCAGGCGCAGCTGGTGATGTTCATCATGAGCGAGCGGGCGTTGCGCGGGATCGAGCAGGGCAAGTTCAAGCTCGGCGCCGGCGCCGGCCTCACGATCGTCACCCTCGGCGCGGCCGCGGAAGCTGCAACGCCGGCCAATCTTTCCGGCGACCTCATCGTGTGGTCCGTGGCCAAGGGCGCCTATGGCGGGCTCACGGTGAACGGTTCGGTGATTGCACCGCAAGACAACAGCAACGCCGCCTTCTACGGCCGCAGAGTCTCGGCGCACGACATTCTGTCGGGACGGGTAAGCAATCCCGCGGCGGGGCGGCTGCGCGCGAACCTTGCATCGGTCTGGTAGTGGGTTGACACTCCCGGCTTCGCGGACGCGGAGCCGGGACATTTTGCGACAACCGTGATCGATTGCATAAGAAATTGTCACTCGACATTCGCACGGCGAAGCTATGTCTATTCGAACAGCGGGGGCATGACGAAGGAGACGCGCTCATGCCGGATTACGAAATCTGCTACCTCAAGAACGATGGTTCTCTCGCCGGGAAATTCGCCGCGAGCTGCGAGACCGAAATGCAGGCGAAGATCCTCGCGCACGCCATGCGGCTCGATACCGCCCGCCGGATCGAAGTCTGGGACGGCAACCAGCTCGTCTACCAGCGCCCGGAATCGCCGGAGCAGCTGGCGGATTAAATCGCGATCAGGCTGCGCAGCATCCGGCGAACCGCTGCGCGATCCCGCGCGCCGAGCCTGCCGATCCTTCGAGAAATGAGGCGATTGTCCAGCGTAAATAGCTTGACACGGACAATCGAGGCGGTGGTCAGGCCGGCGGATCGTGTCTCCCGTATGGGAACGTCCTGTGGCCAATGACTCCGCGCAGCAGTGGTGATCATTGCGAAGATGGTGTTGCCGCTGGCGGCATTCGCCGCTTGCGTGGAAAGCGCCAAAGCGGGGCGCGGCTTGGCAACCGCCATGTCGGTGAAGGGAAACGGGACGATCGCCACATCGCCCGCATCACAGATCTGCATTAGAGATCGTCATAGGCTTTGGCATCCTCTTCGCTCGCCCATTCGGCGAGCGTGGACTCCACCGCCTTGAGGTACGCCCGGTCGAGCGGCTCGGCGCGCGCGAGCGTCACTTTCCCCTTGGAGATGCGATAGACCAATGTATCCCCCGGCTTCACACCCAGGGCACTGCGCACTTCTTTAGGCACCGTGGTTTGCGCCTTCGCGGTGATCTTGCTGAAGATCGCGTTCATGGGGGCCTTCCTTTCTTCCTTACCGTAAGGAAGAAAGGGGCGGCCTGCAAGTCAGGCGGGCGCCATTTGGGTTTCGACCTTGGCGGTCGGCGCGCCGATGGACCAGCTGTGGCCGAACGGGTCGCGCAGCTGACCGTAGCGGTCGCCCCAGAACTGGTCGGCGAGCGGCATCCGGATTTCGGCGCCGGCCTCTACTGCCCGGTTCCACCATTCGTCCGCGTTCTTGACCTGCAGATGCAGGGTGGTGCCGCCGGGCTCCGGCGCCGGCGCGCCGCCGCGATATTCGGGGAAATCGTCCGACAGCATCAGCGAGGCGCCATTGACGATCAGGTGGGAGTGCATCAGGCGCTTGCCGTCGTCTGCCAGATGCCGCTGGACCTCTCTGGCCCCGAAGGCCCGCTGGTAGAAAGCCACCGCCTCGCTGCCGCGACCCTCGCGGACGGTGATGTACGGCGTCAGCCCTGTCGCCGGCGCCTGATCTTGGTCAGCCATGCTGATCTCCCTGTTCTCCGGTTCCCGGTTATATCGCGGCGCGCTTGCGTTCGGCCATCGCCTCGCCTTTTGCAAGCCGCGCCTCGCGCTCCTTCTTCTGTTCCTTCTTCCATGTGGCCAGCAGGCGCACGCGCGGCGTGGGATAGCGTTCCGCCAGGAATTGCGCCTCCAGCACGCGATCGGTGCGGAAGCTGCGAAACGCCTGGCGCAGTTCGCACCACGCCACGATCACGCGAACGGTCTCGAAATAGCTGACGGCGAACGGCCATCGAGCGGATGCTGGAGGACCATCTTTATTGGGCGATCGTGCATCTGCGCTGGGCGGACGAACGGAATTTCGCCAAAGGCCCCTCGCACCTCTTCGACACCTTGCCGCCGGATGTGCGCGAGACCACGCGCGAAGCGGCGCGCCGGCGGGTGCTGGAGTCCTTGCGCGCGCACGGGCTCGGCCGGCACGACAAAGATGAGATCGAGGAACTAGGCCGGCATTCGGTGGCCGCGTTGTCCGCCTTGCTCGGCAATAAGCCGTATCAGATGGGGCCGGAGCCGTGCGGCGTGGACGCCACGGCCTTCGGCATGATCGCCGCGCTGCTGACGCCATGGTTCGAGTCCGATCTCAGGCGCTATGCCGAGAGCCATCGCAATCTGGTGGGCTTTCGCGACCGCCTGCTGGCCGAGCATTATCCCGGCTTCCTGCTGCGCGCGGCGTGAGAGCCCGCGACGCTCTTTCACATTTGAGGTGGTGATCCCCGCCGGGCTTGGCGGAACACTGGGGAGCGTGGGCCGTTCTCACAGGGGGCGCATCAGGGACCGCGTGAAAACGCGGCAGTCCAATGAACCTCGCATCGATCGACACGACCACCGTTATAATTGCCGTCGCCCCCATTATCCTGATCGCGCTCGCGTTTGGCGCGCTTGTTTGGTTGCGGCGGCGCACGCACCGCCACCGGATGGAAAAGCGCTTCGGCCCGGAATACGAGCGGCTGGTCGCCGAAATGGGCAGCCGCAAGCGCGCCGAAGCCCGCCTGTTCGAGCGGGAGCGGCGAGTGGCCAGCTACGACATCCGTCCGCTACCCGAGCAGGATCGCGCGCGGTATCTCCGCGTGTGGCGCAGCGTGCAGGCGAAGTTCGTGGACGATCCGGCAGATGCGATTGCAAAGGCGGACCAGCTGCTGACCGAGGCGATGGCGGACCGCGGCTACCCGATGGCCGATTTCGACCGCCGCAGCGCCGATCTATCCGTGCATTATCCGATTGTGGTGCAGAACTACCGGGCGGCGCACGACACCGCGCTGCGGCAGCGCGACGGCAAAGCTTCGACCGAGGATTTGCGGCAGGCGATGATTCACTATCGCTCGCTGTTCACCGAATTGGTCGGCGATGGGGACGTGGCCGAGACGCGCAACGCCGCCTGAAATAGGAACGGAACGGCCTAGGATCGTGCCGCGATTTTCGCGCCGCCGGCCGGGTGCAGCACGTTGTCGATCACCTGGATGACGCCGTTCTTCTGATACACGTCGTAAATCGAGATGTCGGCCACGTCACCACGTTCGTCGACCAGCGCGATATTGGTCGGGCCGTTCAGCATGGCGGTGAGCGTGCCGCCTTCGACCGTCTTCAGCTTCACCTCGCCGCCTTTGGCATTGATCATCCCGAGCAGGGTCTGCGAATCGTAGCGGCCCGGCACGATCAGATAACGCACGTCTCTTGCCGATTGCGATTTGTCGGCGGCTCCGGAACGGCTTTGCGACGCATAGGCAGCATTGGTCGGGGCGAACACGGTGTACGGTCCGCTGCCGCTGAGCATCGGCGCGAGACCGGCGGCCTTGATGTCGGCGACAAGCCGCGTGTGGTCGGGCGATTTGCTGGCATTGTCGTAAATGGTCGCGCCGGTCAGCATCGCCTGGCCGCCGATCATCGGGTTCAGCACGTCGCGGGGGACATCCGGTTTGGTGCCGCCCACGTCGGTGACGGCGCCGGCGCCCGCGCCCATCACCAGCGCGGCGGCAAAGCCTTTGATCAGAAGATTGTGCACGGTCGCCCAACCCGGGGCAGGTGTTACCGTTTCTCAATGCGAGAGGACCGTCAGAGTTCCGAACCGTTGCTGATTTGCCGCGCGTGCCACACTCGCGCGATGACTCCTGCGCGGGAATGACACCATTTGAAGCGATAGCGCGACGGTTAACGCGCGTTCGGCTTAGTGGTCGAGGCTGGCGCTCGGATTGCCGATGACGCTCAGGAATTCCCGCCGGGTAAGGGGATTCTGCCGGAACTGACCCAGCATCGTCGAGGTCACCATCACCACGCCGGGCTTGTGCACGCCGCGCGTGGTCATGCACTGGTGCGTCGCCTCGATCACCACCGCCACACCCTGCGGCTCCAGCACCTTCTGGATACAATGCGCGATTTGCGCATTCATTTTCTCCTGCACCTGGAACCGGCGGGCATAGGTGTCCACCACCCGCGCCAGCTTCGAGATACCCACCACCTTGTGGTCCGGCAGATAGCCGATATGCACCCGGCCGATGATCGGCGCGAGATGGTGCTCGCAATGCGACTCGAAGCGGATGTCCTTCAGCGTGATCATCTCGTCATAGCCGTCCACCTCCTCGAAGGTGCGGCGGAGATATTCCTCCGGATCCTCGGCGTAGCCGGAGAACCAGTCCTCGTAGGCCCGCGCCACCCGCGCCGGGGTCTCGCGCATGCCCTCGCGGTCGGGATCGTCGCCCGCCCATAAGATCAGTGTGCGGAGCGCCCGTTCGGCCTCGGCGCGCGACGGCTTGGGCTCTTTCGGAGCCGGCCGGATGGAACAGAACGGCGTCGGCTTGGGCTTTGCGGCTTCAGACATGAGGATCTCTTGAATCGAGGGGCGCTAGAGCTGTTTCGGTTTAGCCTGAATCACTGCAAATCCCGTCATGGCCGGGCTTGTCCCAGCCACCCAAGAACATCTCTGCCGCTTGTGTGCATGGGTGGCCGCCACAAGGGCGGCCATGACG
>DIZC01000041.1 GCA_002429315.1 Alphaproteobacteria bacterium UBA6038 | reverse complement strand
TGTATAAGAGACAGGACTTCAATGGATCGCTGCGCCGAAGCGCGGATGCCGGTGACGACGATCTCTTCGACCGGCGAACCTTGCCCGTAAGCCGGCGCGATGAGGGCCATCATGGCCGCCAAACTCGCAGTTCCGGTCAATGCCCCCTTTAGCGACATTGCTCTGCCTCCCCCAAGTTTGAGCGGCGGGAGCTATCCCGGCCGCCCAGGCTGCACGTCTTGAGTCCAGCCTGATAGCACCATTACAAGTCCAATACAATGCCATTTTCCACAGCGCCAATCAGGCAAGAGAGGCAGATGTGCTGCTTTCATGTGACTCTCGCCGAGAAATTTGCGGCAGCCGCTGCAAGTGTGGTATGCAATTGGTCTTTCCCGGTCTGCGGGGCGATGCGCACTGGTGGAGGCAGAATTGGCGTCCTTCCGCGAGCTTATCGGCGGCCTCGACGAGGCCCACAGCCTGCCGCTGTACCAGCAGCTGCAGCGCGGCCTGCGCCAAGCCATTGAAAACAAGGCGCTGCGTGCTGAGGACGCTCTTCCGCCGGAGCGCGAACTGGCGGAGGAATTCTCGGTCTCCCGAATCACCGTTCGCAAGGCCCTGGACGGCCTGGTGGCCGAAGGGCTGCTAACGCGCCGGCAGGGGTCGGGCACCTTCGTGCTTGGCCGGGTGGAGAAGAACTTTTCGAAGCTCACCTCATTTACCGAAGACATGCTGGCGCGGGGACGTGCGCCAAGCAGCGTCTGGCTGCGCAAATCGGAGGGCACGGTGACCCCGGAGGAATCGCTGACCATGGGCCTCAGCCCCGGTACGCCGGTCTACCGGTTCAGCCGCCTTCGGTTTGCCGACGAGGCGCCGATGGCACTGGAATACTGCACGGTGCCCGCATTCTGCCTGCCGTCGATCGAGGCGGTTGGCTCCTCTCTTTATGTGGCGCTCGAGGAGGCAGGCTATCGGCCGGCGCGCGCGCTGCAACGCCTGAGGGCCGTGCTCTTTACGTCCGAGCAGGCGCAGCTGCTCGGCGCCCGGGAGAAGGACGCCGGGCTGCTCGTCGAGCGGCGGGGCTTTTCGCGCGACGGGCGGGCGGTGGAGTTCTCCCAATCCTATTATCGCGGCGACACATACGACTTCGTGGCCGAGCTCAGCGATACGGAGACACGTGCTTGACGGCAAAGAACGATGCGCAGCGCGCCGAGGAGTCCACGCGAATGTTCGTGGAAGCTTCGCAAGCGCCCGCCGTGGTCGCCGACCAACTGGAAGCGAACGAGGCACTCCTGTCGCGCATCGGCGCGCGGTTGCGAAACAAGCCGCCCCGCGCCGTGGTGACAGCGGCCCGCGGCAGCTCCGACCACGTCGCCACGTTCGCGAAGTACCTGATCGAGACGAAAACCGGTACCATCACCTCCTCGGCGGGATTGTCGACGAGCTCCGTGTACCCGCCGCGCGCCAATTTCGATGGCGTGCTGTTCCTGGCGATTTCCCAATCCGGCCGCAGTCCGGATCTCCTGTCTGCAACCGAGGAAGCAAAAAAAGCAGGCGCATTCACGATTGCAGCGGTGAACGCCGCCGCGTCACCGCTTGCAGCCCTCGTGGACGAAGTGATTCCGCTGCATGCCGGCCCGGAACACAGCGTCGCCGCAACGAAGACGTATCTCGCCTCGACTGCCGCAATCGTGCATCTGGTCACGGCGTGGTGCCAGGATGCCGCATTGGAACGGCCGCTCGCGGAGCTGCCCGGCTTGATGGCCGCGGCCTGGTCGCTCGACTGGACGCCTGCCGTTGCGGCATTGCGATCGGCGCGGGATCTTTTTGTGATCGGGCGCGGCCTCGGTTTCGGCGCGGCGCAGGAAGCGGCGTTGAAATTCAAGGAGACTTGCGCTCTCCACGCCGAAGCCTTCAGCGCTGCCGAAGTGCAGCACGGGCCGATGGCGCTGGTGAAAGACAGCTTTCCTGTGCTGGTGTTTTCGCAGGATGACGGCACCCGGCCCGGCATTTCCGCGCTGGTCGAGATGCTCGCGCGCGCCCGCGCACAGATGCTGCTCGCCGGTCTCGCGCATCCGGATGGCTGCATGCTTCCGGTGGTCTCGGCCGATCCCGTTCTTCAACCCATCCTGATGATTCAGAGTTTCTATCGGATGGCGAATGCGCTTTCGCTGGCACGCGGGCTCGATCCGGATCGCCCGTCGCACCTCAACAAGATCACCGAGACAGTCTGATGGCGACAGCGTTCGTCAACGGCCGCGTGCTCACCCAGAATGGACTGGAAAGCAAGGCTGTTATCGTTGCCGACCGGCACATTACGGCCATTGCCGACGCAAAGGACGCTGCGGCCGCCGACGAGCGTATCGATCTCGAAGGCAACTTGCTGCTGCCGGGATTTATCGACGTGCAGGTCAATGGCGGCGCGGGCGTGCTGTTCGGAGAAGAGCCTTCCGTCGCTGGAATCCGCACCATCGCGGAGGCGCATGCCCGTTTCGGGACCACCGGCTTCCTGCCGACCATCATCAGCAGCGATCTGCATGTCATCCGGGACGCCATCACTGCCGTGGAAGCTGCTATCGAGGAGAATGTACCAGGGGTCCTCGGCATCCATATTGAAGGGCCGTTTCTGAGCCACGAACGCAAAGGCATTCACGATTCCTCCAAATTTCGCGAACTCGACGAGGAGGCGTTCATGCTTCTGACTTCAATGCGTCGCGGCAAAACGGTTGTGACACTGGCACCCGAAAGAACCGCGCCAGAATGGATCCACAGACTTCACAAAACCGGTGTTCTGGTTTGCGCGGGGCATACGAACGCCACTTACGCCCAAACCCGCGAGGCGCTGGCGCAGGGCTTGCGCGGGTTCACCCATCTGTTCAACGCGATGTCGCAAATCGCGCCGCGCGAACCCGGTGTGGTTGGCGCGGCGTTAGAGGATGAAGACAGCTGGTGCGGCCTCATTGTCGATGGGCGGCATGTGGCACCCGCCTTGTTGCGCATCGCGCTTCGCTGCAAAGGCGCCGAGCGGTTGATGCTGGTGACAGACGCGATGCCGAGCGTAGGCAACTCAGATAAAACATTCCAGCTTCAGGGCCGCACCATCCATGTCGAGAACGGCGTGTGCGTTGGCCCGGATGGAACGCTTGCCGGCGCCCATCTGGATATGATCACCGCAGTGCGCAATACCGTCGACCTTCTCGGCACCGATGTGGCAACAGCGGTGCGTATGGCGAGCGAGACACCGGCCGCGTTCCTGGGGCTCGAACGTGAGCTTGGCAGGATTGCGCCGGGCTATCGCGCAAGTTTCGTTATTGTCGCCGACCACCCGAATAATGTCGATATTCTCAACGTCTGGATAGATGGGAAACCCAGGCACGCCGGACGTGGTGCGCAATGCGCGCCCAGCGCGAAGGAGGCAAGATCATGAGGACCATGTCTGCGGTGGCGATTACTGCCACGTTGCTGATCGATGCAGCGGCGAGTGCGCAGACCCTGCACTCAACCGTGGTGCGGATCGAGCGATCTGGCCGTGTCTGTCTCCGGCTCGATCATATCCGCAATCGCAATATTCCCGATGACCGCACCATCGTGTTCCGAATGGACGACGGCACCGCATGGAGAACCACCATGCAGAATCCGTGCGTGGGGTTAAGCATCGCCGACAAATTCGAATTCGTGAACCCGGACCAGTGGGTGTGCGGAAATCAGCAGCGGATTCGGATGAATGGCGGCGCCGGCGGCTATTGCTTCCTGGGCAATTTCACGCGTTCGCAGTATCCGCCGAAGCCGGGTGCAAGCTAAGCTGCGCTCAGCAGGCGGCGTTGGAAGGGGTAATATGGCAATCGATGAGGTTCTCATTGTCGGCGGCGGCACCGCCGGCTGGCTGACGGCGACGTTGCTCGCCAAGCGGCTCGGCGCCGCTCAGCCGAACGGTGTCAAGGTCACGCTGATCGAATCGAGCGACATCGGCACCATCGGCGTGGGCGAAGGGACGTTCCCCACCATGCGCCGCACCTTGCGCATGATCGGGGTAGAAGAAGCCGAGTTCATGCGCGAGTGCTCGGCGGCGTTCAAGCAGGCCATCAAATTCGTCGATTGGGAGCACCCGCCGGCGAACGGCCGGCATTCGCATTATTTCCACCCCTTCAATCTGCCGCACCTGATGCCGATGGGCATCGACATGGCGCCGTACTGGCTGATGGGACTGGCCGATGGCGCGATCTTCTCCGACGCGGTGACGCTGCAGGACAAGGTGGTGCTTGAACGCAAGGCGCCGAAACGCATTTCCGATGCCCCGTATGATGGACCGATGAACTACGCGTACCATCTCGATGCCGCGAAACTTGCGAGTTTTCTGAAAAAGGTGGGCAAAGAGCTGGGCGTGCGGCACCTCATCGGCAACGTCGAGCGCGTTGAGGTGAATGAGGCCGGCTCGATTTCCGCCGTTCATACCAAAGAACACGGTGTCCTGACGGCGGGGCTGTATGTCGATTGCTCCGGCTTTGCCGGACTTCTGATCGGCAAGGCCTTGGGCGAGCCCTGGCGCGACATCACGCACATTCTGTTCGTCGATCGGGCAATCGCGATGCAGGTGCCGTACGATCGCCCCGATGCGCCGATCTTTCCCGCCACGATCTCGACCGCCCACGAGTCCGGCTGGACCTGGGACATCGGTCTCGATGCGCGCCGAGGCACGGGCTACTGCTATTCAAGCCGCCATGTCGATGATGATCGCGCCGAAGAAATCCTGCGCGCCTATAACGGAGCGGCCGCGGAGAAGCTGAGCGCGCGGCGATTGAAGATGCCGATCGGGTTCCGCAACCGGCAATGGATCAAGAACTGCGTCGCGGTGGGTTTATCCGGCGGATTCCTGGAGCCGCTGGAATCCACCGGCATTCTCCAGATCGAGGCCGCAGCGCACATGATCGCCGAGTACTTCCCGCGCACCGGCGACGATCTGGAGCGCGTGGCCAGGCACTTCAGCTATGTGATGCGGCGGCGCTATGAATGCGCCGTCGACTTCATCAAGATGCATTTTTATCTGTCGAAGCGCCGCGACCACGATTTCTGGATCGACAACACCGATCCGGCATCGGCCACCGATTCACTACTCGAAAAGCTGGAGCTGTGGCGCCACCGCCCGCCCAATTTCCTCGATTTCGAGACCACCTATGAATCGTTCAAATACCAGAGCTGGCAATACATCCTGCTCGGCATGGGCTTCCGTCCCGATCTCAGTTCCAACGACTCGGCATTTCCGCAACGGAAAGAAGCGGCGTTCGAATTTCGCCGGGTGCGCGAGGCGACGCAAAAGGCGCTGCAGGCTCTGCCTGATCACCGCGCATTGCTGGATGAAATCTACACAAATGGCTATCGCCGCGGCGGCAAATCCGGCGCCACGCTGTACGATCGCGAAGAAGGCATCACCACCTCGGAACTGATGCATCGTTGATTGCCCGCGCGGGCATTGCACTTCGAGTGTTTCGGGATGTGCGGGCTCTGGCCTTACGCCACGCGATGTTCAAGTCGGGGATCGAGTGCGATGTAAAAGATCGCGATTAGTGCTGAGACATCGACGACGTAAAGATACCGGTAGTCGCACGCGATGGAAATGACGAAGAAGCTGAGCGTGAACAGCGCCACGCTGCAAAGCATGGACGCAAATGCGAGGTCGGCGTCTCGCCGGCGTATCAACAGAAACGCAAGCGCGGCACCGCCGATCAGCAGGAACGGGACGTGCGAGAACACCGGTGTGCCGACGAACATGCCGGCATAATCGTCCATCCACTCATCGTGTTCGCTGTAGCGAGCGCGCAGGCCCAGGACGCGCATTGCGAAGGACGGGCCGTCCACGCCGATAACGTACGGCACGCAAGCACGGATATCGCGCGGGAACAGGAGCCAGCGAAAGATCTGTGCGCGATCTCGCACATAGAGCCCGGGATTAGCGGCAATGAATTGGCCCCACGCATTGTGCAGCGAGACGGAGGATGTCCCCGCAAGCGGAGTCCGGAGCATCCACAGCGCAAGGTAATCGCTGCGCGCCGGAGAATAAAGCCGGCGGCCATCGTGGCGCATGAGCCCAAGCAACTTCGGTTGGGAGCGTTGCAATTCCGGCAAGGCGAGCTTCGGATCCGCGGCGAGCGCGCCATTCAGATCATAGAACTCCAGCAGCCTCATCTGCCTGGAAGGTGCACTGTAGCCGACCGTTCTTGCCGAAAGGGCCAGCGACACCACGGCAATCGCCGCACAGGAGAGTACGAGTGTCCCACCAGCAGACGTAAAGGCATGCACGATGCTGGCGCCATGGCGGCGCGCGATCCATGCCATGGCGAATGCGGCGAAGGGCAGCAGTATCACGCCATTCTGTCGCGAGAGCGCTGAAAGGCTCAGGAACCCCCATGAGATTGCCAGCAGAATTGTGCGCAAGCGGGGTACGGGCCATCTTGCGGCCGCATGCGCCAACGCAATGAATCCCGCAACCGCTGCGTTCGCAAACAGCACGTCCTTCCAGACGATCGCCTGATACAGCTGAAATTGGGGAAGCAGCACACAGCCGAGCGCGACGGGGAGCGCGAACCATGAAACCTTCGGCACCGCCCAGATCAGCGACAGCATCGCGCCGAAGAGCAGGGATGCGTCGAGCAGTACAAATAGCGAAGTTCCCCGCCATACGGCATCGCCTAAACCCAGCAGCCAGGACATCACCGCCGGGTGCCAACCGTGGTACAGTCCTATTCGTCCTTCGAGCAGCTGGACTACCGAATCGTAGGACAGGTGGCCGGGCAGATTCATTGCCATGGCAAATGCAAAGCCTGATGCCAGCACAAGAACAGTGCAAAAGGCAGGCGCTCGCGACACGGCGAGTCTGATCAAATTGCGCCCTGGCGTGGACATGAGAGAACCGTCGTCGGTCAGGCCATCGGAAACAACGTATCTCAAACACTGGCCGTGTGGCCCGCCATATCGCTCGGCGTAGAGGCAGAGCCCAAGTCCCGACCTCGAGTCGATTTTGGCGCCAGAGCGGGAGTTGCGTCGCTCAAGGCGGCAGTTGAGATCTGTCGTCCATCCAACATAGGTTCGGTAAGCCCGGCCGTCGCGATTACCAAGGACGTACACATAGCGACACATAATTCAGCCTGTGCTCCAACGGTCCAGACGCCTCTCGAGGTACACGCGGTCGCCGCCACCGGCGTGGCGTATCGAATCCCGGAGAAAGATTACTGAGGCCTCTCGAACGCCACTCACCGCAAACTTTTGGGAATTATATATTTAACTCCCTATTGAACTCAGGGTGGTTATCTACTACCTTTGTAGGGTGACAGAGGGGTTGCCTTTATGAGCCGTTCCACCATCTCCACCTACCAGATTTTCCAGCTTTACCCGGACGAAGCCTCGGCGCGGGCCTACATGGAAGGTCGCCGCTGGCCGAACGGGGTTCACTGCCCGTCCTGTGGCGAGGCCGAACGGATCGGGAAGCGGAAAGGCGGTTTCTATCGCTGCCATTCCTGCAAGGTCGATTTTACGGTCCGGACCGGGACCATTTTCGAGCGGTCGCACGTTCCGCTGCACAAGTGGATATATGCGATGTATCTGCTCATGACGGCGCGCAAGGGCATTTCCAGCCTACAGCTCGGCAAGGAAATCGGCGTCACGCAAAAGACGGCGTGGTTCATGCTCGGACGCATTCGCGAGGCTTGCGGAAACGATCCGACCGTCCTGTCCGGCATCGTGGAAATAGATGAGACCTATATCGGCGGTCGCGAGAAGAACAAGCACAAGGGCAAAAAGCTGAACGCCGGTCGCGGTATGGTGGGCAAGACGGCGGTACTGGGTATGCGGGAGCGTGGCGGGCGCACTCGGGCGAAGCCGGTAGACGGCACGAACTCTCACCACCTTCACCCTGAAATCCACAAGCACATTGCGACCGGCTCGACAATCCACACAGACGAGCATGGCGGCTATCGTGGCCTTGGCGCGATGTTCTACACGCACGAAAAGATCGACCACAGCGCGGGCGAATATGTCCGCGACGGCGTGACCACGAACGGCATCGAAAGCGTGTGGGCCGTCATGAAGCGCGGCCTGCACGGCGTTTATCACCATGCCAGCCCCAAGCATCTGCATCGTTATGTGGACGAATTTACTTTCCGCTTGAACGACGGCGACGTGAAGCGCCACACTACCGAACGACTGGCGAGTTTGGTTTCTGCGGCGTTTGGTCCGCGCATCACATACAAGGAACTGACCGCGTGAAAGAAGGGCAAGCCGCGCTGGACGCGATCACGGACAAGGTTCTCCAGTACCAGAAAAAACGAAAGCCCAAACCGACTCGCCGGAAGGCCGGGAGGCCAAAGCCGCAGAAAGGGCCGAAGAGGCCGCCCCCCTGAAGGGAGCCACTTGTGGAATCGGCGTAAATCCTTATTGTCCGGCCAAACGGCGTCACGTTCGGCTGGAAATGAGCGAAGACCTTGTCCAATCTGCCACTCACCCGCTCGGTCGATACGGGTACATTCGCCTAGGCTCTACGACGCTCGCGCAGCTCAGGCGATCAAAATACATTCGCAGCAAACTGTCCAGCGAAGACGAGCAGCGCAAACCGGACGGCATCGTATTCCTGCCGCGCGGCGGCATAAAGGCGGTCGTCGAGGTCAAGCAACCGAAAGAGATTATCCCAAGTAAGCTCGCGGGCGTCATTGACCATTACTCTCCGATAGCGCGGGCCGTCTGTAACGTGCTGGTGATAACGGACGGCAGCAAGTCATTTTGGATAAACCCGCACACCAAAAATCCAATTCTGGATCATGACGGCGTCGCTGTCACAAGGCCATTTCCCTGCAAAGCAGTAGAGGGAAAGACTGTATCCAGCGAGGATGCTGACGCGCTGGCCAAACTGATTGAGGAAGCGTCATTCTCGATCAGCAAGGATAACGATGCCCTATACCCGCGCAAGATTGTTGATCCCACCGGACTCGCAAAGACCGTCTGGCAGAAAATCTGGATCAACACAGGCAAGGAGCCAGAGAAATGCCTCTACAATGTGGTGGAGATTTTTCTGTTCAAATTCCTGAGCGACAACGGCGTTCTTGCGGCCAATTACAGTTTCCAACGTGTGATTGACATACTTTCTGCGGAGGGAGATTCGGACGCCCTCAATCACTACGCGAACATCAGCCGGAAGAAAATCGCGCAACTCTTTCCGAAGGGGAGCGACGGCACGACCGTTATAAACGGAACGATCTTCGTAAACGAAAAGGGCGAACCGAATTTGTCGCAAGCCGGTTTGTTCGCTGAGGTGATGTTGCAGTTCCAGCAGTTCGATGATGAGCACGGCTCGATGAGCAACATCGGACGCGAGTTCAAGACCCGGCTTTACGAGTCGTTTCTTCGGCAGGAAGCAGGAGTGAAATCACTCGGGCAGTATTTCACGCCCAGAAATGTCGTGCAGGCAATGGTGCGAATGTCGCGTGCATCGACCCTACAGGATGGCGCGCGGGTATGACAAAGGAACGGATGAGAAGGAGGACGAGCGCACGATCATATTGGCGAAGGCCAACATGCTGATCTACTTTTCCGATCTGCTCGCGCTCTACAATTCAGATGCACACCTTGAGGAGTTTTCCAACAAGGCGTTCAATTCCGTCTTCCAACTGATACGAACAAATTTGGGATCGTTCGGAAAGCACGATGACGAGCCATACGATCTGATCCTTACCAATCCACCCTATGTGACAAGCGGCTCTGCCAGCCTGAAGAACGCAATCGAAGGCGCGGGTTTGGAGGACAAGTTCTTGCCACTTGGGCGCGGCACGGAAGCCTTGGCCATACAATGGATTGTAAACAATCTGAAGCCGAGTGGCGAAGCGCTGGTGGTCGTGCCAGACGGCCTAATGAATCAGCGGGCGGTATTGGAATTTCTGGTGGAGCGTTGTTTTATCCGGGGCATTGTCGCGCTCCCAAGTCGCACATTCTACTCGACCCCCAAAAAGACATACATACTGGCGTTGAACCGTAAAACGAACGCGGGCGCGGAACAGACGGAGCCGGTATTCGCGTTTTTCGTTTCTGAAATCGGAGAGTCGCGCGACGCCCGCAGAATCGTCATTGAGCAGAACGATCTCAAAGAGGCAGTCTCACTCTTCCGCCAATTCAACGGCGCGCGCACCACCTTTGTATCGTTGAGCCTGCGTTGCAAGATCATTCCGTTTGCAGAACTCAAGGCAAGCCGGAATTGGTTGGTGGACCGGAGCTGGACGAAGGCGGAAAAGGCTGAACTCGGAGTAGAAGATGACACTGTGGAGGTCGATGAGACGGAGTTCGTCGATCTTGTGAAAGATGCTGGCGAGCAGATCAAAATGTTCTTGAGCGCTTTCAATGTCAGCGCCTAAGAATTTTCTGGTTCGAGAGATATTCCAGCCATGCCGGGGCAAATCCGTTTACACAAAAGCATACGGCGAAGCGCACCCTGGTGAGTACCCGGTCTATTCAGCGTCGCTGGCAGCGCCGCTGTGCTACACCGACACCTACGATTTTGATGGTACGTACCTGACATGGACGACAAACGGGTACGGTGGCCGAGTCCAGATGATTGCGGGCAAATTCTCCGTTAACGGTGATCGCGGGGTTCTCAAACCGCTGAAGAAGGACCTTCCTTTGCAATACGTGAAGCACATTCTTGAACCGCTGCTGATCGAGGCGGCTGTTGGCAGACGAGTAGATGGTCGAAAGAACGACTACACGAAGATATCGCCGGAGGCGGTCGGGGGGACCGTTGTCACCTTTCCTGCTACGCAGGACGGCGAGCCGGACACAGATGCCATGGCAAAGGCCGCATCAACGCTCACCAAAATTGAGCAGCTTCAGGCGAGTCTGAAAAAGCAAAGCGAGCAAATCGGGGATGCTGAGGTATCGCTCGCCCTGCCCGACAATTGCCTCACCCTTTCATTGGGAGACCAAAAGTTCTTCACGCTGGAAATCGGTGAGCGCCTGCTTCGGAAAGACAGTCTGAAAAGCGGAGTGCCGTCATACAGCGCCAATCCGTTCAAGCCGCTCGGGTATGTCGCAAAGTCGAGCTTGGTGTCATTCGAGAAGGATTCCATCCTTTGGGGAATTGACGGGAACTTTGACTGGAATCTCATTCCGAAGGGGACTGAGTTCGATATCACGGACCACTGTGGCCGGTTGCAAATCAAGGTCCCCGATTTGGACCCGGAATACGTGTTCCATGTCCTACAGGCGACGCGGCTCCGGTACGGCTTTGACCGCGTCTTCCGCGCCAGCCTTGGGAACGTCCGGGCGCTGGTGACGGTCGCAGTTCCGGCAGATGCCAGCGGTCAGCCTGATCTTGAGGCGCAAGGGCTTCTGGCAGCCCGGTACCGGAAACTGGCGACTCTAAAGGCCGATACCGTGAAGACACTCAGCGCCCTGTCGAAGGCGAAGCTATCGCTCGCGATTTAGGCGGGCGAGGGAGTTAAGTCTATAATTCCCAAACTTTTGGAGATCGCAGAACAGGTCCCTGAGACCTGATGGGCGGCCCCTCCTTTAAGCCAGAGAACCAAGCTCATCAAAGATGGAACGGCAACATGTGCACGAGGCAACGCTCTACCAAGGCGGCTACGTCTGGTTGGACGGCGTTTCCAGTCGCTGTCACCGATCGCGCCCTGGCCGCAGCGTTTCGTACGCAGGAAGATGCACCGTCGGATGTGGCGGTCGCCGCCAGCTGAGTGGTGGACCGACAGTGTAGTTGTGCAGTTTGCCGTATCACTCGTTGCATTTGTTGAAGGCCTTTCTTTCCATAGCGGCGTTCAACGTACTGGATGTGAGCTTCTTTGCACGGCTCCGGAGCGCGAAGCGCGTCAAGAATTGCAGCGTTGACCTCTCCTTCTTTAAGCTCGATGAATTCAGGTTCTGGCCGTCGCCTGTCGCGAATGTACATTATGTCGCCGACGTCACCGCACCACGTGGCATCACTCCACAGCGCAAGGGCCGTGGGAGTCTTATTCAGCTCTTCGACGGTTCCCCTTGCGGCGTCCGGATTGCATTCCATTAAGTTATAGCGACGGAACAAACATAGCCGCTTTACCCTGTGGCGCTCCACGCCCAAGAGCGACCAAACGATTGAATCATTCACCTTGCGCCACACCGCCCGATTATATTCAGCAAACTCCTTCGCTGGTGGCCCAATGGGATGGATTTTCTCCCTCTGAAGAAAACCCTCGTGGAATAGCAGCTGCTGCACGGCCTTCTTGTGGATGCGTTCCATGTGTCGTGGCACGCAATCACGAAAGCCTCGTGATTGCGCAGTATTCCGCTCACCGAAGCGAATTGCTCCGACTCGCCAGCGGGCCGTTTGAGGCTTCCCGCGATTTCGACAATCCATTCTTCCATGGTTGCAAACGCCGGGCGGCGGACGTTACGGCTACACTCGCCTCCCCGCGGAAGCCACGCGGACGACCTTGAAGGCACCCCAAGACGATGCTGCGATATTCTGGCCGCGCCCTTCGGCGGAAATTACAAGCCGCCCGTCTTCTCCAACGGAAATGGTATCGGCCTCGACGGTAAATTCAGCATCCTCGTGTTCGCCCTCGCCAACGCGAGCGACGGTTACCTCAAATTTCGCCATTCCTTTGCTCCATGTCTTGCACCTTGGGCACTCAAGCCTGAGGCATACCTTCCATTAAATGGATGAGTGTCTGCTAACGCATGAGCAGGTCCGGGCATTTGACCGTTACTTCTACGATCTAAGGCACACGTTCGGCCCGCTGAGCCGGGGATTGGCGAGATCACCTAGGCAGCAGGGGCTATTTAATGCAGAGATTTATGTGCGGAATACGGGAGCTGAGTACGCGCGAGCGAAGCGAGAAGCACCGGACTTAATTGAAGAAGCAGAGGATGTCTCGGTTATCTTCGCAATATCTATCGACACATGACAGACACAAATTTGGCGCCCCCGATCAGGGCCAAATATCTCGCGCGATTTGGAAGTTTGACTGGTCCGAAGCAATGCGGCGTGTCGGTACGCCAGACGGATTTCACGGTTAGCAAATCAATAGGGCTAAATGTTCGCAGGTTTCACGATTTAGCCCATCGACGCGGCTGGATAGTGTAGATCCCGAATTTTGCACTATGAGTCGGCAAAGGGTGCACTGCCCGACCCCTCAATCTGAAACTTTATACCGGGTAGCTTTGGGCCGAAACAATGCCAACACGCGTTCAGTCTGACATACGAACGACAGTGATCGACGCCCGGGCCCTCCAAAGGAGACCTCACCGAACAAGATATCGGCGAGCTGAAAGTCATGGCGGGAGGCTTAATTGTTGTGCCATTCTCCGGTTACGCTAACAAAGTGCGGAACTGCCGCCCCAGGCGCGACCGATATGGCGCCGCCCGAATCTGGCGTGCCGTCGGCCGCCGGCCCAGAGCAGATGACCGAGAGAGCACCAGCAACCAGAGCGAAGCCTTGCGGGTCTTGCGAAGGGATCTCGGGCCTCTACTTTCCCCGATCCTGACGGCCCGACGGCGCCACCCGTCGCGTGCGGGTCGCTCTGGATGAAATAAGGGTGCTATGGCGGAACCGATAAGCCCACTCGCCGGCAAGCCGGCTCCCGCGTCGCTGTTGGTCAATGTCCCGCGGCTGGTAACGGCCTATTACGCGCTCGTGCCCGATCCCGCGGTCGTCTCGCAGCTTGTCGCGTTCGGCACGTCGGGCCATCGCGGTTCGGCTTTCGCAGCGGCGTTCAACGAAGCACATATTCTAGCCATCGCGCAGGCCGTCTGCCTGTATCGCCGCCACGCCGGCACCGATGGACCACTCTTTCTCGGCATGGACACGCATGCACTGTCCGAACCCGCCTCCGCCAGCGCGCTTGAAGTGCTCGCGGCCAATGGGGTGGAAACGATGATCGACGAACAGGGCGGCTACACACCGACGCCGGTGATTAGCCACGCCATCCTGACTTACAATCGCGAGCGCAACGCGGGTCGGGCGGACGGGATCGTCATCAGCCCATCGCACAATCCGCCCGACGAAGGCGGCTTCAAATACAATCCCGTCAATGGCGGACCGGCGGACGTCGATGTCACAGAATGGATCGAGAAGACGGCCAACGAATTCCTCGTCGGTAAACTCGCGGGTGTCAATCGTATTCCCTATGAACGTGCGCGCAAGGCAGCGTGTATCCATCCTCACGATTTCATCACGCCCTATGTCGCCGACCTCACCAACGTCATCGACATGGATGCGGTCCGCGCGGCCGGCGTGCGCATCGGCATCGATCCGCTGGGCGGCGCTGCCGTCCAGTATTGGCAGCCGATCATCGAGCGCTACAAAATCGCCGCGACCGTGGTGAACGACGCGATCGACCCGGCCTTCCGCTTTATGACCGTTGATTGGGACGGCAAGATCCGAATGGATTGTTCGTCGACGTATGCCATGGCGCGGCTGATCGCGATAAGTGACAGATTCGATATCGCCTTCGCCAACGATACCGATGCGGACCGCCACGGCATCGTTTGTCCCTCGGGCGGATTGATGAACCCGAATTACTATCTCGCGGCTGCAATTGCCTATTTGTATGCCAATCGTCCGGGCTGGCGCCGCGACAGCGCTGTTGGAAAGACAGCCGTCTCAAGCGCGATGATTGATCGGGTGACCGCTAAGCTGGGGCGTAAACTCATAGAGGTGCCGGTCGGATTCAAATGGTTCAGCGATGGGCTCATCGATGGATCGCTGGGCTTCGGCGGCGAAGAAAGTGCCGGCGCTGCGTTCCTCCGCCGCGACGGTTCGGTATGGACGACGGACAAGGACGGACTCATCATGGGTCTCCTGGCTGCCGAAATTACCGCGCGAACCGGTCATGACCCGAACAAGGTCTACGAAACGGCTACGCGCGATCTGGGAAAATCCTTCTATCAGCGAATCGACGCGCCCGCTTCGCGAGAAGAAAAAAGACATCTCTTCGAGGCCGCCTCTGAGCAATTCGATATAGGGGAACTCGGCGGCGAAAGGATAGAGATGAAACTCACGCGCGCTCCGGGCAATGATCGGCCGCTCGGCGGGATCAAAGTCATAGCAAAGAACGGCTGGTTCGCCGCGCGGCCGTCTGGAACCGAAGATGTCTACAAGATTTATGCAGAAAGTTTCCGCAGCGATGATCACCTCAAACAAATTCAGCGTGATGCACAGAACGCCGTCGATCGCTTACTCGACCTAGACGGGAACGCAGATCGCTTATAAACTCAAACGCGTCACGGACCTTGCGTTTTGAAACACGGAAGCACACGTCCCGCCGGATACATTACCCAGTAGCGATGGTTAGAGCGGCTATCATGGCAGAGCAGAGGTCGAAGAGCTGAAAGAGCATCAATCATGATAAAAGAAGAAGACGTATTGGCCGCTTTGGATAAACCCCGCGCCGTCTATTCGCTACTGGCGCGACTCGACCCTAGCAACAAGAGCACAGATGCCCTGCACGAACTGCTGATGGGAATGCGAGCCGCCGGAAAGGTGAAATTCGACATACACAATGGCAAATCGCGGAAAACTTGATGCCGTGCACAATACGCATATCGCGATGGAGGATGGTAGCGTAGGCTGCCAGCAAGCTCCGCTGATGCGCACTGATCACCAAGGCTCGCGCGTACCACCCAGGACGATCTGAATCTTGTGCGTGGCACTGTCATCGAACAGCTGGACGGGCGCCTTTTTGTTGGTGGTGAGCACTTTGCCGTCGACCTTGATTGCAAGGACACCACCACTGACTCCGAGCGGATTGTCCACGGTAATCTCATAACGCGCCGAGCGATGCTGGAATGTGATTTCAAAAGCGGGCCAGCCGCGGGGGATACAAGGGTTGAGAACCAGATCGGAGCCTTGCACGCGAAAACCAAGTAGCGATTCCAGGATCACACGGTACATCCATCCCGCCGATCCCGTGTACCACGTCCACCCGCCGCGCCCGACATGCGGGGGCTCCGAATAGACATCGGCGCAAACGACATACGGCTCGACTTTGTATCGATGAATTTCGCCGGGGCTGTCGCCGTGATGAATTGGATTCAGCATCGCCAGCAATTCCCCGGCCCTCTCGCCGTCGCCTTGCATCGCGAACGCTTGTGCCGCCCACAGTGCGGCGTGCGTGTATTGCCCGCCATTCTCACGGATCCCCAACGGATAACCCTTGATATAACCGGGATCTTGTGCCGGATTGTCGAAGGGAGGCGTAAACAGCAAAGTCAACTTCTCGTCGCGTCGCACAAGAAACTTGTCCAGCGCAGCCATGGCGCGGCTCACGCGCGTAGGTTCAGCAGCACGGGAAATGACTGCCCAGGATTGGGCGATGGAATCGATCCGGCACTCGTTGTTTGATACCGAGCCCAATGGTGCACCGTCGTCAAAAAAAGCGCGGCGATACCAATCTCCATCCCAGGCTTCGCGCTCAAGCGACACCCTCAGTGTCTCGGCGTGCTCGCGCCACTCGGCGGCGTGCTCAGAACCGCCATGCCGCTGGGCCAGTGTGGCGAAACTGTTCAATGTCGCGAATAGAAACCAACCGAGCCAGACGCTTTCGCCACGGCCCCCTTCGCCTACGCGATCCATACCGTCGTTCCAATCGCCCGTGCCCATGAGCGGCAGGCCATGCGCGCCAGTGGCCAGGCTCTTGTCGAGCGCCAGCGCACAGTGCTCGAACAGGCTCGCTCGCCGTTCGGAAACTGTAGGTTGAAAGAAGGCGTCATGGTCTTCCTTGCGCAGGGTGGGTCCTTCAATAAAGGGTACCATCTCGGACAGAACGGCGGTGTCGCCCGTGATTTGAACATATTGTGCAACGGCATAGGCAAGCCAAACACGATCGTCGGTCACGCGCGTGCGAAGGCCGCGACCCGATTCCGGCAGCCACCAGTGCTGGACATCGCCTTCAATGAATTGCCGCGCCGCCGCTCGCAAGAGGTGTGCGCGAGCAATATCGGGACGCGACAGGCAAAGTGCCAGCACATCCTGCAACTGATCGCGAAAGCCATATGCGCCACTTGCCTGATAGAACCCGGTGCGCGCCCACACGCGGCAAGCCAGGGTTTGATATGGCAACCACCGATTCAAAAGAATGTCGAGGGCGCGATCCGGGGTTTTGACTTGGACAACGCCGAGAATGTTATCCCACTGTTCAGTGATCGCGGCAAATGCCGCATTGAGGTCAGCGTCACGGTATTTCCTGACGAGCGATGGTGCGTCGGTCTTCGTGGCGGCTTGGCCAAGGAAGAAAACGATTTCCGTTGCGGCGCCCGCAGTAAGCAGCAGTTTCGTTTGCAAGGCGCCGCAGGGATCAAGCCCAGCGCCCACGCGATTGGAAAGATCAATGCCCGGGGCGAGCCCCAGCGGTCGATCGAGTGCGCCATCGCGTCCAATGAATTCCGTGCGGTCGCCCGTGTACGCGGTCTGTCTCGCATTCAGGTCGGCGAAGGCTACGCGCTCGCCAAACTGGTCGTTCCAGGCGTTCTGTGCGAAGAGCGCGCCCGTCTCCGGATCAATCTCCGTTACAATAAACGGCGCGGCCGCGGCGCGGTTGTGGCCAAGAACCCACTCCACATAAGCCGTAACAGAAAGCCGTCGCTCGCGTGCAGACTGATTGATCAACTTCAGTCGCGTAATCTTTACAGGGTCGTCAAAAGGAACGAATTGCAGCAGCTCAAGCGCAATTCCATGCGAGACATGTTCGAAACGGCTGTAGCCCTGCCCGTGCCGGACAGTGTAGGTCGAGGACTTCTGCAGGATCGGAAGCGCGGTCGGCCCCCACAGGTCTCCCGTGTCCTCATCACGCACATAGATTGCCTCCCCCGGCGCGTCGCCAACGGGATCGTTCGACCATGGGGTTAGCTGGTTCTGCTGGCTGTTCACTGACCATGTGAAGCCACTGCCGTCAGCGGAAACGGTGAAGCCAAATTGCGGATTTGCGACAACATTGATCCATGGCGCGGGTGTGCGATTGCCGCCGTCAAGAACAGTCACATATTCGCGACCGCTCTGCGCAAAACCGCCAAGACCGTTGAAGAATTCCAGATCCGGTCGAGGTAGAGGCGTTTCGGCGGGGGATGCGACCACTGTGCGGCGAGCCGGCGGCGGGCTGGCAGGCTTGAGATCGCGGGCGTGGTTAATCTGCTCAGCCAGTGAGCCACGATCGCCGTGAAGGACCGCACGCGCGCAAGCGTCAAGCAACCGGCCCATATCCTCCGAAATCAGATCGGCACGCAGGACGAACACCGCGCCGCGGGAATCATCGCTGGGAAGTCGCGGCATCGACTGATTCATGCGCACCAGCGCGTCGATCTGGATTTGCAAATCCTGGACGTAGGATGCGGCGCGTTCGTTGAGGATCACCAGATCGACAGCAAGTTGCTTCAGCCGCCAGTATTCATGCGCCCGCAGCAGCTGACGTACGAGTTCCAGCTCTTCTGGCTCTGCGACGCGGACCAGGACGATGGGCAGATCGCCGGAGATTCCTTGAGGCCACAGCGTCGAGGCCCTCCGCACGCCACGTTTCAAGTCATCCGCAGCGGGTCGCAAGGTCGCGTCGGAATAAAGGAGGTGGTTGGCGAGGCGCTGAAACAGGTGCGCCTCGTCCGTATCGATTCCCAAATGGTGAAGCTGCATCTGTGCCTGTGTCCAGGCAAGGGTACTTGCTCTCTCGAACGCCATTGCGTCGTGATGCTTGTCGGCGAGATCTATCACGTCATCGCGCGATGCTGCCGCGATGGTCCAGAACGCAATCCGCACAGTGCTTCCACGCGGAATCGTTACGCGCCGGCGAAGGCTGAAGATCGGATCGAGTACCGGACCAGATGTATTGGACAGTGGCCATCCCTCCGTCATCGCGGCGGCCGAACGAATGGTTTGCCCCCGACCAAGAAACCGGGATCGATCGGTCTCGAACTGCACCTCGCCAGAAGCTTCTCCCTCCACCACAGCCAAATGTGCAGCCCACACCTGCGGGTCGCCAGACGAACGCTGGCGGCGGGTCGCCAGAACGGCACCCAACTCAGCCACAAACTCGGTTTCCACGAACAGTTTTGAAAAAGCCGGATGTGCCACGTCGTCCGCCTGTCGCGCCAGCGCAAGCTCTGCATACGACGTCACTTCAATTTCGCGAGCACGGCTGCCGTGGTTGGAGATCGAAACACGTCGTACTTCGGTGTCGTGTTCCGGCGAGACGGTGATTTCCAAAGTGGCTGTGATCGTATCGTCCTTGCGCGTAATTTCAGCCCGGTCCTCGGCGAATATGACCTCGTAACTGTCCGGCTCCGCCGTGCTTGGCTGATACCCTGCTGACCAGGTTTCGCCGCTACGCACATCACGCAGGAAGATATAGGAACCCCACCCGTCGCAGGTGACATCCTCACGCCAACGGGTAATAGCGATATCGCGCCAGCGGCTGTATCCCGATCCCGCGGCAGTGACCATCGTCGAATAGCGCCCGTTCGACAGAAGGTGCGTGCGGGGAATTCGGGAATGCGCCGTCGTGTAGCGGCGCCGGATTTCCGGATTCAGGTTTTCGATCTGCGAAGCCGCTGTCGCGTGTTCCGGCGGCGGGCGTACAAGCGCGATGTCGTTCGGCATGCGCTCCTGCAACAAGAGCTCCGTAGCCTGCACGATCGGCTCGGCATGAAAGCGCGCGCGCATCTGACCGTCATTCAGCGCGTTGGCAATGCCAACGATGGTCATAGCCTGATGATGGGCCATGTAGGCGCGCACGACCGCAAATCTCGCGCCTTCAGGAAGTCGTGTGCGGGTGAAATCGATCGACTCGTACCAGCCGTAGGCACCGAGCGCCCCCAAATCAGTCATTCTGTCGTAGTTTTCCACGACTGCGGCCGGCGCGATCATGGATGCCAGTCCGCTCGCATAGGGCGCAACGACGATGCTTTCTACGAGTCCACGTTTGTAGCCGAGATCGGGTACGCCGAAGCTGGAATATTGATAGGTCTGCTCGATGTCACGCGCGTTGTATTCGGATTCCGACATGCCCCACGGCACGTCCAGCCCGTCGCCATACTCCTGCTGCCGGCGAACGATTAAGCGATTGCTCTGTTCCAGGAGGCTGCCGGCGGGCGCCCGCATGACGAGCGAGGGCATGAGATATTCGAACATCGATCCGGACCAGGAGATCAGGGCTGACCCCCTATGGACCGGAGTGAGAGTGCGTCCCAGATGGAACCAGTGCTTGGCGGGAATATCGCCTTTCGCAATGGCGATAAAACTCGCAAGCCGCGCTTCCGAAGCAAGCAAATCGTAATAGTTGGAATCCAGATTTCCTTCCGCGCTGCGATAACCGATGGACAGCAACTGACGCTCGGGATCGAACAAGAAGCCAAACTCCATCGCGTCGAATAGGGATTTCAGGCCATCTGCGAGCTTCCCGAAACGACTGCGGGCGGACTCCGCGGCGGTAATAGATTTTTCGAGCGCATCGCCCAGTCTCGCAAGGCTCTCATTGGCTTCACCCTGAACACAAAGATTGCGCACGATCTTCAATGCCGCATGGCAGGATTTTGGAAGCGTCTGGAGTGTATGGACAGTATCGAGCAGCGTTATGATTTCGACAGGCACGTCGTCGCTGGCGATCAGCTTTGCCCACGGCATGAAGGACGCAACATCTCTCGCGTGAGCAACGATCGATGAGCGGAGCGCCTCAGTCCAGATAGTGACTTGGCCCCTGACGGCGTCGCTACGCGCCTGGGGCCAGACGTGCGCGCATTCGGTCAGTGTTTCAGCCTTTTGCGCCAGCTCATCGAGCCGGCCACCGACGTCGGATGGCCGCGATGGTGCCTCGTGAAGCGCATCGGCGAACGCTTCAATGGCGGTTTCGAGAGCTCCACACGCCGGCTCAGCTGAGTTACCATCCGAGGTCGACCGCGCCGATTCTCGCACGAGCGACAGATTGTCTTCGATTCCCTTCGTCCACTTCGGATTTCCGACTGGTCCGGCAATTATCTCGCGACAGGCATTGACCAATGCGATCAAATGTCCGCCGAGGTTGCCACTATCTACGGATGAGACATATTTCGGCTCCAGCGCGTGCAAATCGCGCGTCTCGTACCAATTGTAGAAATGACCGCGAAAGCGCTCCATTCGGTCCATCGTCTCGACAGTCGCCTCGATGCGCTCCAGCATGTCGAGAGTTCCCAGCCAGCCGAAATCACGCGCTGCGACCACGGACAGAAGATACAAGCCAATGTTTGTGGGTGATGTCCTGTGAGCGATCACCGGCTTGGGAGCTTCCTGAAAATTGTCAGGCGGAAGCATGTTGTCTTCCGCCGTTACGAATTTCTCGAAGAACAACCAGGTGCGGCGCGCAATCAGCCGCAATGCCCGGACATCCTCAGGTACAATCACCAGATGACCGGCGACGGGTGGCGGTAGGCTTGCCCATCGTGCCGCAAGCGGCGACAACACCCACAGAGCCCCGAAAGGGGCCGCGATTGGCCATGCATTCTGGCCATAGAAATAGAGGCCAACGCCGACAATCGCGGCAAAGCCAAGGCTGGCGGTGATCTGCGCCGCAAGTCCGCGCGGGTCGAATTGCGTGTCGTCGTTGGTCTGTGCCGCGGTGACCCATTCCAGAAGCCGCCGGCGAGAAATCAGCAGGCGACAAAGCGTGCGGCCCACCGCATCAATCATCAGCCAGGCCTGGTGAGCGAGGAACGTGATCAGGAATGCGCTTTGCAGAAATCCCAATTCGAAATCGCGGCGCAATGCACGCAATTGATTGCGTAGCGAAGTGGAGCGGCGCGGCACGAGTTGGGCAAATGCAGGCATGAGCGGCGGCAGCGCAATCGTCAGGAGAATGAAAACTGACCATGTTCCGGCTGAACGCATCGGCTGCAGCCACCCGATCAGAAGAGCCAGAAGAGCAGCCGGCGCAGAGAGCGAGCGGCGCAGGTTGTCGAGCAGCTTCCAGCGCCCCATCAGTGGAAGTGTCGTCTTCGTGACGCCATTGCGGGCGTTGAGACCGAAGCCGAAAATCCACGGCAGCAGCTGCCAGTCGCCACGCACCCAGCGATGCTGGCGAGCGGCGGCCACGCTGTACCGCGAAGGAAATTCCTCAACGACTTCAATATCGGAGGCCAGACCCGCGCGGGCAAAAATGCCTTCCAGCAAATCGTGGCTTAGAACCGCGTTTTCGGGGATCTGTCCCTGCAGCGCGGCCTCGAAAGCATCTATTTCATAGATCCCCTTGCCGGAGTAGGAGCCCTCCTCGAAAAGATCCTGATAGACGTCTGAGACCGCGAGCGCATAAGGGTCGATCCCGTCGGGACCAGAAAAAACGCGTTGATAAAGCGATCCCCCGTCGCCGATGGGCAGAGACGGCGTCACACGTGGCTGAAGGATACCATGTCCCCGCTCGACCAAACCGGTATCCAGATTGAAGAATGGACGATTAAGCGGATGTGCCATCTTGCCGACCAGCCGGCGTGCCGCACCGATCGGCAGACGCGTGTCTGCATCGAGTGTGATTACACAGCGGATTCCAGCTGGCAATGCGGGTGCATTGCCGTCAATTGGCACAAAGGTAGTGTCAGTTGCGCCGCGAAGCAGGCCGTTCAGCTCGTGCAGCTTCCCACGCTTGCGTTCCCAACCGATCCATTTTCCTTCACCGGCATTCCAGAGACGTCGTCGATGAAGCAGGAAAAAACGCTGACCGCCATCCGCCTTGGGATGGCGAGCATTTAGCATTCTGATGCCCGCTGCCGCTTCGACGAGAAGTGTCTCGTCGAGTGGATCACGCTCCGTCGTGCTATCGCGCCAGTCCGACAATAGCGCATAGAAGAGGTTCTCGTCGGAATTGGAGAGATAATGAACCTCCAGCCGCTCGACCTGGCTGAGGATTTCAGGAAGACTTGCCAACATCGTCGGTACGACGACTATGGTGCGCAGGTCCGAGGGAATGCCTTCCGGAAACTCCAGTCCGGGCAGCAGTGTAGCCCCGACTGCGCTGGTGATAGCTCGATTCGCCAAAGCGACGGCGACATCGGAGGCGGGCACCAAGCCGACGATCGCCAGCACAATGAGCATCGCACCGTGGACCCCGGCATTCGCTATCCCGAGCAAAGCAAAACCCAGAATGATCGCCGTCACGATCCCGATCATGCTCACGTAGCTCATCACCCCAGCGTCGCCACTCACGCGGAGCAGTCTTGTGCGGAGTGGGACCCGGCAGCTCAATCTTTGTTCGAGTTCTCTCCGCCCGTTCCCGATGAGGTAATATCCAGGGTCCCGTTCGCGGGCCGACGAACGATCACCTTCGCTTGTTGTGACGACGGCACGGTTGGCGGCAGCGATCACCTGAGCCGTGACATCGATTTCTTCACGACCTGATTGACGCGCCAGTTGCTCGATTGCCCGGCGATAGAGATCGCGCGTGGCAAAATCCATCGAACCGAAGTCACTGGCGGCGCGCAGAACAGCATCGACCGGGCTGACGCTTTCGAAGAACTCCGCCCAGTTGATCATTGATAAGAAGCGCATGCTCGTAATCACGTTCCGAACGGTCACGTTCATTGCGCTCTGCCGTTGAACTTCCTCGCGAACGATCTGGTCTGTCGCGATTCCTTCCGCACTCAGTTTTTCGTTCAGCCAACGCAGCGCCGGCGTCGTGTCAGGATCGCGGTCCCGCAGACGTTGCACGAGCTGAACCGCGAATGCAGTCGACCACGGGACCTGATCGAGACTGTGCACAAGGGCCGCGGCAGGTTCTTGCGCGGTGGCTAAAAACCGATCTGCCAGCGCATCGGCCACCCGACTCGCTGAAAGGCGTGCCACAATTGCTTCCGCGAGACGGCGGAGATTTTCTACGAGCGTAATTCGTAAAGTGATCGCGAGGGCCCATAACTCGCCAATGGTTAGCGGCGCCACACCCTGATAGGCCTCCACGAACCGCGTCAGCTTCTCGATATCGAAGGCGCTATCGGTGTGCGCAACCAGGGCCCACGCGATACCAAAGACGCGGGGGTAGCCTTGCAGCGGTCCGTCCAGCAATTTCGGCAACAAGCGATAGAAGCCCGGCGGCAGATCATTCTTGATCTCGCGAATCTGCTCATCCACAACATGAAAATTATCGAGCAGCCACTCCGCCGCCGGGGTGATCGCCTGTTGCGCGGCGGTGGCCCGCACGATTGTGCGATGCGCTTCGGTGAGGACGTTCGTGTTGTCGTAAAGGCGTGGGGTGAGGGGACGGCCCCTTCTTAGTCTCGGCGCGACACGCTGGGCGACCGCCAGGCTTTCCGCATGTTGTTCAAGGCGTTCAACACTGAATAATTCGGCTCGAATGGGCGGTTCGGGGATGACGGGGCTAACCCGCCGGCGCAGAAGGTTTCGGAGCAACGACATGTTTAATCCGAGCGCTCTGTTGGAAAACGAGTTGCACGCTCGCAATCGACACGCTGCGTGATGCTATCGGCTAATGAACTGACATCGTGTATTCGAGCAGCGCTCTGCGGCCGCCGTCTGCGCGTATGTTTACGGCTCGCGGAACTCAGCTTTGGTCTGCGGTCGCGCTCCGGCGAGTTCGATCCTGCGTATTCTCGGTCGTTGACGTTTGATAATACGCTTTTCCGTCGCCTAGAGCAAAGAATGCCGACTCCATTCGGTATGGTACTCATGGCCGCTCGCCGACTAGCGCCACCAGATGTCCGCATCTAGCCGCGCTCCTCAAACGTGTAACCCCGGCAGCGTAACGGCGATTCGCCGGGGTCCAACGTCAGCCGCTGGGGCCGTTTTCAGGACGCGGACGAGAGCGCCTATTGCGAGTACGCAGGACACTATCGACAATATCTAACGGCTGTGAGGCTAGCACGCGGCCGATAGTGGACTTCACCGGTTTTACACTCGCGCTGCAACTGGCACGAGTTTGGATTAATCCGGTCCCTATGGTCCTCGACCCCTTGTTGAAACGGGCGCGATTTCGCGATGCTTTCTTCAGTGCGCGATCTTAGCTGAGGAAGCTGCGGGTGGCGCTAATTCCGGGAGCATGGCTTTCAGAACGGCTTTGGTGGCCTTCTCGCCGCCCATATCGTCTCCCGCGTTTGCGACTGCCAGGACCCCGTTCTGGGTTTCGGGAAACAAAAGCACCAGCGCCATCCAGTTCCCGTCTGATCCCGCATGCATCAACATCGGACCTTTGCGTCCGAGTGCCGTTTGCTCCACACCCCACGACAACCCAGTCTCAACGCCAGGCAGGCGCGTCTCCATCATGCGATAGGCTACGGGCTTCAGTAGCCGGCCATAGCCGTGATAGCCAGCCATCTGATCGAGGCAAAACGCAGCCCAGTCGCGCAGGTTAATATGGATGTTGCCGGCGGGCGCAAACATCGCCGGATTGGCATCCTTGAGCGTCGCCACCTTGCCGGCATGGTGCCCCTGCGGCTGGCCCGGAGGCGTCATGCCGAAACCAGCGCTCTTCATGCCCAGCGGACCGAAGATTTCGCGCCGCATCAGTTCTTCATATGGGACGCCCATCTTGTGTTCCGCAATGACGGCGGCGATGACGAACCCGGAATTGCTGTAGCTGAATTTCGTACCCGGCGGAGCGATGGGCTTATCGGTCAGGGCGTGCGCGATATAGTCAGGGCGCTGCTGCTGCACTGACCGTCTTCGGTGTAGAACGTGTTGAAGTACACGATGTCGTGGTAGTCGTGCGGCAAACCGGATCGATGCGACAACAGCTGAACAAGCGTGACGCCGCGATACTCGGGCCGCATTTTTTCGGCCAAGCCTGGCAGCATTTTGGAGAGCGGCGCATCCCACGAAAGCACGCCACGGTCGACGAGCTTGGCAATGAGCGCGGCGGTCATCGGCTTGGCGTCGGAGCCGATCAGCCACACATCCCCAGGCCGCACCAGATCGTGACCATCAACCCGCCGCACGCCGTGCACCGCAATTTCCGCAATCCTGCCGCCCTGCATCACCAGCATGCCGAGTGCCGGCACCTTGGTGCCCGCCATGGCATTCGCCAGGACCTTGTCGAGATCGGCTGCGGAGGCCGATATTATTCCCGAACCGGCGGCGATGACAGCCGCAGTCACAAGGCCGCGCGCCGATCGGCGAAATGTCTGCGGAAGCTCAAACATCGAGTGCGGCATGGGGTGCGTTCTCCCGGATGAATTCGCAAGCAAGGTTCAACGACTTGCCCATGAGCTTCTTGGCCCCACGTGACAGTTAACGCAGGTCCTCAGCTTCGCGAAACGAGATGAGCTTTTGTCTCAACTCGTCCCAAAGCACGAAGCGAACGCTCCGGACGCTCTCAAGAAGCGTCACGCGTCCGACATGGCGAAGGTGCGGATAATCGCGCAGCACCTGGCGCAATCGATAATACGGAATCCGGCTGCACAGATGATGGACATGGTGCACGCCAATGTTCGCGGTAAACCATCTGAGCACGCCCGGAAGATCATAATGCGAGCTCCCCTTCAGCGCCGCCTCATGCAACGTCCAGTCGCCATTGCGCTTCCATTCCACCGTTTCGAACTGGTGCTGCACGTAGAACAACCAGACGCCCATGGACGCAGCAAGCAGCGTGACGGGCAAATGCACCTTGAGGAACGGCCCCAATCCTACAAGCCAGATGGCGGCGGAGACCAGCAGCGCGATCGCCACATTCGTTCCGATCGCGCTCATCCATGGCAGCCATTTCGCGCGCATTTGCCCGACCGGGAGCCGGTGCTGCAGAAAAAACATATAGGCCGGACCGACTCCAAACATCACGAAAGGATGGCGATAAAGGCGATATCCCAACCGGCCCAGCCACGAGCGCGCCCGATATTCTTCAACGGTCAGGGTGTCTATGTCTCCAACCCCGCGGCGGTCGAGATTGCCGGACGTTGCGTGATGGATCGCGTGATTGCGTTTCCAGTAATCGTAGGGCGTGAGCGTGAGCACACCCAGCGCGCGGCCGACCCAATCGTTGACAAGCCGCCGCCGGAAGAAAGAGCCGTGACCGCAATCATGCTGGATCAGGAACAGGCGCACCAGAAACCCGGTGGTGGGCACCGCAAGAAGGAGGGTGAGTGAATAGCTGATCCCAAGCGACAGCCACATGAGCACCCAGCCGAGCACCATGGCGCCGGCTGTCACGCCCAATTCCAGCGAGGCGCGCAATCGGCTCGGTTCGCAGTACGGCACGGTGGCTCGCTGTTCAAGTCCCCGTCGTCCTGCATTTTGGTAGACGGCACGATAAGCCCAAATGGCTGGTGCCGGTTTTATCGAAAGAAGAATTGAAGCTGAGGGGACGGAGCTGCCCCAAGAAGTCGCCGTCGCACCCACCGACGGGCTATTGGCGCCAGCCCCATGACGACCGGCCGCTAGCTGCGCGTTTGCGTTGGCACCAATTTCCGGATCGCGATCTCGGACAGAGCACGGCGCAAGCGGCCGTTCTCCGCCTCGAGCTCTTCAACCCGCGCCGCAACATCACCTTGGCCTTTTGGCAGATCCAGAAGGGTCTGTTCCAACCGCTCTGCAAGAAGTGGATATTTCCGCGCTAGCCGCCGTAATTCGCTGCCTTGAAACATGATCACTCGCATGTCGGTCTGGGCTGTGACCGTGCGCCGGTAGGTCCCCGAATGGTGTAGCGCCTCTTCGCCGATTATGTCCCCCTGCCCGAGTTCGATGTGGCCGCTGTTGTGCTCGGCGTGCGCCGTTCCCGAGACGATCAAGTAAAATTCTGTCGCCTCGCTCCCCGCGAAGGTGATCTGCGAGTGCTCCCGCAGAACGGTTGCGGTCGCTGTTTCCATAATCTTGGTCAGGGCTACCCCATCAAAGCCCTGCAACAGCGGCTGACGACGGAGCATATTCCAGGTGATCCCAAACCGGCGGCGGCTCAATCCGGCTACGAAGCCATTGGCAATGATGCCGATCGGCAACGCGAACAGGGCCAGACCGGTAACCATGGTCGTGCCTGCGATCAGTTTGCCGATCGCCGTTCTCGGCGTGATGTCGCCATAACCGACGGTCGTGAGGGTCGTCAGCGCCCAGTACATCGCGTTTGGCATGGTGCCGAGCACGCGCGGTTGAATGCCGCCTTCTGCCAGGTGCATGAGCTCGCCTTCCAGGCACATCATCGAAAGCAGCAGGATCACGGAAGCAAACAGCGCAGACCGCTCCGCCAGCAGGACTCCCAACAGAGCTTGCAGGGCTTGTGAGTAACGGGCCAGCTTGAGCAGACGGAACAATCGGAATATCCGCAACACCCGCAGATCGATACCAAAGAAGAGTCCCAGATAGCTTGGCGCGAACGCGAGGAAGTCCACGATCATCATGGGCCTCACCGCGAAGCTCAAACGGCCGCGCCACGGACCGCGGGCCGCAATGCGCGGATCCTCGACCGAGGACCACAGCCGGGCCACATACTCTGCCGTGTATATCAGCAAGGAGAACTGCTCAAAGCCCAGGAAAACGCCTTTAAACCTCGCTCCGATGTCCGGGATGCTTTCCAGCGCCACCGCAATGACGTTGGCGACGATCAGCCCAACCAGAAAAAACTCGATCGTGCGCCCAAGAAGACCTTCGAGCTGCCCTTCCTCAAGAAGTGCATACACCCATTGTCGAACGTCATGTGGCGGTTGCTCAGCCGGCAATTGTCGCGACGAGTCCCCGGCGCCCGGACGGTCAGCGATTTGCGGTCGCGGACCGAGCGGTTGCGCATATCGGAGGCCGTCGCGCAACAGATCTCGCGCCGCTGTGGCGCGGCGCTCGTCTGCATAGACCGCCGCCAAAGCAGCGTTGCCATCATAATCAAGAACGGTGAGGCGCCAGGCTTCGCCTTGCTGTTCGGGATCGCCCACACGATAGCAAAGCCTCGAATCACCCGTCCGGGCCGATGTTACCCGTACCCCTTCAGCGTCTAAGCTCGCACGGTCGCCCAACGAAACCCATCCCGGTTTGCATAGATAATGCGCCTATATCCGCCCTGCAAAACTCAACGAAATTTAATCCTGACACCGGCTAGACCAAGGCGGCATCCCCCGCGGCCCTCCAGCTGTCGCCGCCAGACGCAGTATCATTCACCGCGGGTTCACAAGCGCCAGCGCAAAATCTTTGCGCAGGAGCAGGCCTGAGAGCTTCCGCTCCCGCTCGTAGGTAAGGGGCAAAATGGTCGGATTTTCAATTCGAACTCAGCGGACGCAAGAAACGGATGCCCGTCAGCTGATGTGCGCGGCGTGCGACGTCCCAGTGGAAGTTTCGGTACTCGGCGATGATGCGATCTGTCATTGTCCCCGGTGCGGCGTGGCCGAGACGCTGATGAACGCGAGCCGTGAGGCCGACGCGGCTGCAGCCCAAATCAGACGACTCGGCTAACACGCTTACCCCGCTCGTGTTTTTCAGTCCGCTTGCGTGGACGGGCGCGGTCGCTGCCGCGTCGCTGCCGGTTTCTCCGGTGTCGTTTCAGCTTGCGGCCGGGGTGAAGACGGCCCCCAGTTCACGCTGCAGAACCTCGGTGACGCGCCCATCGATGCGCAGATTCGTGTCTTTCACTCGACTCAGAACGGCCGTGATGAACAGCTGCCGCTCACTACAGACTTCGTGGCCAGCCCGCCGGCCGCCACATTTGCACCGCCTCAGGAATATGTCGTCCGGCTGGTCCATACCGCTGAGGTGGCGGTTCAGGGTGGGGAGGCGTGCCGGCTGCTGGTGGATGAGCTTCCGCCTGCGTTACCAGCCAGCAGTGCCGTCAGCACAGTGCGTCTCCACGCCGGCGATAGTGTAGTTGACCAGTTTTGCACCATCGCCATGGTCCCGCCGGCTGATGCGGCGACAGCACCTCTGTCACACCAATTTGCACTATGCCGATGGCGGAGCTCCGCCGGTTCAATGCGCCTATCGCAGCCGGTCCACACGGCACTACACTCGACCCACCCTCATGAGCCGGAGGCGAAAAAATGAACAAACCCGTGGTCCTTACCGCTCTGCTGTTGCAGTTTATGGCCAGCCGCCCGCGGCCGGGCCCAACGCATGCTTTTTCGTGACTCAGTTTCGGCACTGGAAAGCGCCAGATGACAAAACGATTGGGGCTGTCCTAGGAAAGGTGATTTTCTAGGATGGTGTGGTGCGGTTAAGGCATTCAAAACTTTCGGAAAAGCAGACGTTCTCGTTGTGCGAGCACTTCGTTGCGGGAACGCCGGTGCGAACTGCGGCCGAATTGGTCGGCGTCAATAAGAACACGGCTGCGCCGTTCTATCACCGGCTGCGCCAGATCATTGCGGCGCGCATCGAAGACGAAAGCCCGATCGACGGCGAGAACGAGATCGACGAGAGCTACTTCGGCGGTAAGCGCAAGGGCAAAAGAGGCCGTGGAGCGGAAGGCAAGGTGCCGGTGTTCGGCATCCTTAAGCGCAAGGGCCGCGTCTACACCAAGATGGTGCCGAACTGCCGCTCAAGAACCTTGATGCCGATCATAAAAGCCAGGATCCAACTGGATTCACGTCTGCTCACCTGTCAACATCGGGATTGAACTTTTCTTGGAAGCACGGCTGGCAGGCAGTGTGCCCCAGCGTGTTGTGGGGCGATGCCGTTTCGACAAATTTTCCGCAGAATTCCTGAGTCGTGATGGCCTACGGGATCCTCGCTCAATGCCGACGCATCGACTCCTGGGCGGCGTGACGAAGGATCAGGACGGGTAACCTCAACCGGGAGAGCCCGAAATGGCTACCAAAACCTGGGCCGGCAAACTGCCGGTCGAATACCTGACCATCGAGCAATTTGCGAAAGAAGTGATGGTGTCGACGCGCACGGTGCGCCGCTGGCTCGCGGACGGTGAGCTTCACGCATCCCAACTCGGACGCCAGTGGCGCATCTCACACGAGGATGCCAACGCGTTCGTGGCGGTGCGCCGCAAATGAGCACCGCCGTCAAGCAATGTCCGGTGCCGTCAGGGGCTTGCGGACCTGTCGTGAAACCCCTCGCTGGCAAAATTTGCCGTTTTGCCAGCGAGGGAGATCACGAAATGTCCATAAAGTCCGCCTCTGTCATCACGATGCCGCTCCTGTCCAGGGCGGCGGCTTCACGACAGCCGGTTCCGCCCGTCACGTTTGCCGATCTGGCGGAGCGGATCAAAGCCGACGGAAGCCTTACCCCGGCACGCCGTCGCGACGCGCTTTCGGCGCTGGCGACAATGGCGCGCGCGATGCGGCGCGACCTGAAGGATGTGCCCGCCCACGCCGGGTTCATCCGCGAGCAACTGAAGGGCTTCGCGCCCTCCATGCTCAACCCACGCGTCAGCATGGGGCGCTGGCGGAACGTAAGGAGCCTCGTCAACAGGGCGATGGAGGAGGCCGGCATCCCGACCACCCAGGGCCCGTACCGGGCAGCGATTGCGCCGGAGTGGCAGGTGCAGCTTGCGAAGCTGGACAAGATGAGACGGTTCGAGCTCTCCCCGCTGGCCCGGTCCTGTACCGCTGAAGGCATAGCGCCGGATGGGGTAGACGACGAAGTGCTGGCACGCTTCCACGCTCACCTGAAGCAGACTTGATGAAGGGGTCGCCGCGCGACGCCCACCGCAAGGGCTGCAAGGTCTGGAACATCGCCGCCGATACCATCGAGGGATGGCCACAGCGACGGGTGAAGGTGCCCGACTACAGGCGGCTCTATGCCGTGCCGTGGGAGCAGTTCCCGGCATCACTCAGGGCCGATGTCGATTCCTATCTCGACCGCCTCGCGTGACTTCAAGCCGTTGCGGCCGATCTCGATCAAGTCGCACGCGCTGCAGCTGCATGAGTTCGCCTCGGCACTGGTGCACCGGGGCATCGATCCGCAGACGCTGACCTCGCTGGCCGATTTCGTCGAGGTGGAGGCGTTCAAGGAGGGTCTGCGCTTCTTCTACGAGGAACGCACGCCCGGAAGGTACCTGCAGGCCCACCGCATGGCGGTGATCCTGCTCCCCGTCGCCAAAATACTGGGTCAAGGCACCGCCCGAGCAGATCACCAAGCTGCAAGCCATCTGCCGCCGCCTCGATACCCAGCCCAAGGGCATGACCGAGAAGAACCGGAAGATGCTGGCCGCGTTCGACGACGATGCGGTGGTTAAGGCCTTCCTCCGCCTGCCCACTCTCATCATGGAGGACGTCGCCCGCGCCGAAACCAAGCCTGCCACCGGAAAGACCCCGCCGCGCTCACGCCGCACCGGCCGCAGCCTTAAGACTGCCCGCCAAAGGGCGCTGCTTGTACAGACGGCGACCGCTGTGGAAATCCTCATCATGGCGCCGCTCCGCCGGGCCAACCTCGGCAGCATCGAGATCGGCGTTCATCTCCTCCGGTTCGGCGACAACTACCGGCTCCAGTTCGAGGAGCGCGAGGTGAAGAATGAGCAGCGGCTCGCGCCCCCGCTGCCGAAGGAATCGGCCAGGCTCGTCCGCACCTATATCCAGAAGTACCGGAAGCACCTGTCCGAGGAGGCTTCGACCTTCCTGTTCCCAGGCACGAAAGGGCCACAAAAGGAGGTCAGCGCGCTCAGCGGGCAGATCGTCAGGGCCGCCAAGGAATACGGGGGTATCACGCTTACCGCCTATACCTTCCGGCACATCGCGGCCAAGCTGCACCTCAAGGCGCACCCCGGGGACTACGGCACGGTGAAGGTGTTCCTGGGCCACAAGAACATCCAGACGACCATCAACGCCTACTGCGAGTCCGAGCAGCCGGCCGCGTTCGAACGCTACGACGAACACGTGCTGAAGTTGCGCGGGTACGGTCGTGACGGATCATCGGAGCGCGGGAAACCGAAGCGGAAGGGGTTTTGAGGATGGCCGGCAAGACCGAAGATCGCCTGATCGTGAAGCTGGAGGACTGGCCCAAAGCCGACCGGGACGCCTGGGCGGCAGCGCGCCGCCCGGGGGACGTGCTCGAGCCGGGCGGCCCCGCGAGCCACTGGTCGCCGGGCTCGATGACGTGGATAGTAAATGCGTACGGCCATTGGGTGGGCTGGCTTACGCGAAGGGGGTTGCTCGGGAAGGATGCGGCAGCCCTTGATGCAATCTGTCGCGGGCATGTGGCGGCCTACATCGCCGACATGCGGAAGGTGAACGCCTCCTCCAGCGTGGCAGATCGCCTCCAGAAACTCTCGCTGATGGCGGGGGCCATGGCACCGGAACGGGACTGGGAATGGCTGTGCCTCATCTATCGCAAGCTCGCCCGGGTCGCGGTGCCTGCCCGGGACAAACGCTCGAAGCTGGTCAGCGCCGAGTTGCTCTACCAGTTCGGAGTCGAGTTGATGGAGGAAGGCGAGAGGTTGTTCGAATCAGACCGGCTGCACGGCGCTATCCGCTACCGTGATGGGCTGATGATCGCGCTGTTGGCCGCACGCCCCATCCTGCGGCGTAAGAACCTTCGCGACCTCAGGATCGGCGCTGACCTGATCAAACGCGGGGAGCACTACTGGCTGCAGGTCGGCGCAGCTGACATGAAGCAGCGCGAGCCGGTCGAGGTCGCGATCCCGCAGGAGCTGACGGCATACATCTGTCGTTACACCGCCGAGTACCGCCCGTACCTGTTCCCGCGCAACCGCAACTCGAAGCAGCCGGTCACGCGAGATCCCGCCGCCTGTTCGCACCTGTGGGCCTCGACATGGGGCAAGGGTATGGACGCCAGAACTATCTACGGCCGCTTCGTGCGGCTCACGCGGACCAAGTTCGGCAAGGCCGTGAACCCGCATCTGTTCCGTGACGCGGCAGCGACCTCCATCGCGGTCGAAGACCCCAAGCACGTCCGGTACGCGATGAACGTCCTGGGCCACGCCAAGTTCGCTACCACCGAACGGACCTACATCCTGGCGCAGTCGTTCGAGGCCACGCAGCGGCATCAGCAGAACGTGCAGTGTTTGCGGGAGCGATCCGGCGACGACAAGCGCCTCGGTCAGCCTCCTCGCCCGCAAACTGGATGCCGGTAAATTTTTCAAAAATGTTCCTTTAAAGTTACCAACAGCATGAGAAGCTAACGGAGAGGTAGAGCAGGCGAGCGATGTCCCGTAGAGTAGTATCGTTCCGACAGACCGATGTAAGTCGTGCGGTCAAGGGGGCGAAGGCGGCCGGCTTGGACGTGGCCGCGGTTGAGATCGACGCGAGCGGGACCATCCGGCTTTTTGATCGCACCGCGTCGGCGAGCGTGCCTCCGGATGCGTTCTCGAATTGGAAGGAGAAGCGCGATGCGCGTCAGGCTCAAAGGGCTTAATTGCGTACGCAAAGGGCTGGCGAACGGCTCCGTCGTAACTTACTACTATGCATGGAAGGGTGGACCGCGTTTGCAGGGTGCGCTTGGCACGCCGAAGTTCATGGCAAGTTACAACGCCGCTGTTGCAACGCGTGCGATCAAGCCTTCTGGTATGCTCCAGAGCATCCTTGACGAATATGAATCGTTTTCTGATTTTCAAGCTCTCGCGGAACGATCACCACGGATTACAAGAAGCACTTGCGCGCGATCGCCGAAGAATTTGGTGATTTTCCCGTTTCAGCTCTCTCCGATCGAAGGACACGCGGGGAGTTCCTCGCATCGCGTGACCGGATCGCATTAAGGTCGCGGCGAAACGCCGATTATCGCTTTGCTGTCTTTGCTCGCGCACTCTCGTGGGCTTCGAATCGCGGGCTAACATCGATGAATCCTTTGGAGCGGCCCGGCCGTGTCTACCGCGCAAGCAGAACAGACAACATCTGGAGCGATGCTAATGAAAGCGCCTTCCTTCCGAGAGCGCCGTCGCATTTGCATCTTGCGCTACTCCTCGACCTTTGGACCGGCCAACGTCAGGGCGATCTCTTGCGACTCACATGGTCCGCCTACGATGGACGGGCGATTCGCCTGAAGCAAAAGAAAAAACGGGGCGCGCCTCGTCATTCCCGTCGGCGCGCCTCTCAAGGCCGCACTCGACGCTACGAAGAAAAAGAACAACAGCGCCGTGACGATTCTGCAAACAGAGTGCGGAAGACCGTGGACCGAGTCCGGCTTCCGCGCGTCATGGCGCAAGGCTTGCGAAAAAGCGGGCGTCACTGGCGTGACGTTTCACGATTTGCGGGGCACAGCCGTCACACGTCTCGCAATCGCGGGATGCACCGTCGCTGAAATCGCGACAATCGCCGGACACAGTTTGCGTGACGTTGGCGCGATCCTGGACGCACATTATCTGCACCGAAGCCCGGAGTTGGCGCAGTCCGCTATTCGAAAACTCGAAAGGCGAACAAAGCTCCCAACTGAGCTCCCAACCGATGAACATGCGTCTGAACTAAAATGAAAAATGCCCAAGAAAACAATGGTGGGCGATGCAGGACTCGAACCTGCGACCCGCTGATTAAGAGTCAGCTGCTCTACCGCCTGAGCTAATCGCCCGAACGATCGGATCGGCCAGATCGTTGGAAGGCGCGCCTATAGCAGAGCGCGGCCGGCGATGTCCACCGAACCGGCTGGGGGGCTGCAATCACAGAATTATGCCCGAGTGACGCGGAATTTCGACCTGCCGATGCACATGAACCGACATCAGGATGCCGAAACCGAACATCACCGTCAGCATCGCCGTGCCGCCATAGGAGAGGAGCGGCATCGGGATGCCGACGACCGGAATCAAGCCCATCACCATTGCGCCGTTGATCATGATGTAGAAGAAGAAATTCAGCGTAAGCCCGAGCGCCACCAACCGGCCGAACTGGCTGCGCGCCGCCATCGCTATGCGGATCCCACAACCGATGATGGCCGCATACAAGAGCAGCAGTGCGATACAGCCAAGCAGCCCGAACTCCTCGCCGATCGAGGTCACGATAAAGTCGGTCTGCTTCTCGGGAAGAAAATTGAGCTGACCTTGCGTGCCATGCAGATAGCCCTTGCCCGTCATGCCGCCGGACCCGATGGCGATCTCCGCCTGGCTGATGTTCCATCCCGCGCCGAGCGCATCGTTCTGTGGATTCAGAAAGGTCAGCACACGCCGCTTCTGGTAATCGTGCAGGAATTGCCAGACGATCGGAACCGCAGCAGCAACTGCGGTGCCGGTCGGCAAGATCCACCACCAGGAAAGGCCAGCGAGGAACAGAAGGCAGGCCCCGTCCATCGCAAGAATGATGGCGGTGCCGAGATTGGGCTGCTTGAGCACGAGTGCGGCGGGAATTCCGATCATCACCAAGGGCACCAGAAGCCGCAGCGGCTTGGATACCTGCTCCACATCCAGCCCATGAAGATAGCGCGCAAGCGCGAGCACGAGCGCGATCTTCATCAGCTCCGAGGGCTGTAGCTGGATGGGGCCAAGCTGGATCCATCGCTGCGCTCCGAGACCCGTATGCCCCACCACTTCCACCGCGATCAGCAACAGGATGCACACGCCGTACAGCGGATAGGCGAAATTCATCCAGTAGCGGATGTCCACAAGCGCGGCGGCGGTCAACAGGACAAGGCCGACCGACACGTGAAGCATCTGTTTGCTCGCCCACGGCGAGATGTGGCCGCCGGCAACCGAATAGAGCATCGCAATGCCAATGCAGGAGACCACCACGATTACCAGCAGCAGCGGCCAATGAAATTCCTGGAATTTGTCGGCGAATGAGAGTGTGCGGCGGAAAGCGGCGTAGGGACGCGTCGTCATGCCTTGCCGCTCCTGGTCGCCGCTGTGGCCGCGCTGAGGGGGTAGGCGGTGGGCAACTTCAGCGGATCCCGCTGCTGTGCATACAGCAGAATGTCGCGCGCCATCTGGACTTGCGGGTGCTCCGGCAATCCGCCGTGCTCGACAATGACGGCGCACGCGTAGCGGGGCCGCGTCACCGGCGCGAAGGCGATGAACAGCGCATGGTCGCGCAATTTCCAGGGCAGCGACTGGTTCTTTCTCACACCGGCATAATGTTCTTCGCGCGAAATCACGCGCACCTGCGCGGTTCCCGTCTTGCCGGCCATCTCGAAGCCGGGCTGCGCGATCCGCCATGCGAACGCAGTGCCGCCGGGCTGGTTCGTGACGCCATTCATGCCGGAGCGCACGGCCGCCAACGCATCATCGGAAAAAGCGAGCCTGTCGAGTTCCGGCCGCACCTCGGCGGTGCGTCCGATGATGCGCGTGATGCGCGGGAACACCGCGTTGCCGCTGGCAATTCTAGCGGCCAGCGTGCAGAGCTGAAGGGGGGTAACCAGAATGTAGCCTTGGCCAATGCCGGTGTTCAGCGTTTCGCCCTGCTGCCAAGGCACGCCATAATGCGCCTCCTTCCACGCCCGGCCCGGAACGACGCCGGCTTTCTCGCCCGGCAATTCGATGCCAGTTTGCGCGCCGAAGGCAAGCCGATGGGCGGCAGCCTCGATTCTATCGATCCCGAGTCGCCGCGCCACTTCGTAAAAGAAAACATCGCATGAGGCGACGATGCCGCGGTGCAGGTCGACGTGACCATGGCCATGTTTGTTCCAGCAATGGAACTCATGATTGCCGAGGGTAATGGCCCCCGTGCAAAACACCTGCAACTTTTCCAGCCCCGCATCGACGGCGGCCAGCGCCATGGCCGGTTTGATCGTCGAACCCGGCGGGTAGAGACCCGCCACGGCCTTGTTGATCAACGGCGTATGATCGTCGGACGTCCATGTTTTCCATTGCGCAGTGGAAACGCCCACATTGAACAGGTTCGGATCGAAGGCGGGGGTGGACGCGAGCGCCAGCACGTCTCCGTTCGTCACGTCCATGACAACAGCCGCGGCACTTTCCGTCCCGAGCCGCTGCGCCACGAAGTGCTGCAGCTCGTGGTCGATGGTAAGATACACGTCCGAGCCCGCTTCGCCGGTCTCGCGACTGAGCTCCCGCACCACCCGTCCATAAGCATTGACTTCGACGCGGCTGACCCCCGCAACGCCGCGGATTTGAGTCTCGAACTCCTTCTCGACGCCGCGCTTGCCAATTCGAAAGCCAGGCAACTCCAGCAGAGGATCAGGCTCGGCCGCCTGTTCGGCAGGAGAGACGGCGGCAACATAGCCCAAAATATGCGCAAGCTCGTCCGCGAACGGATAGGCGCGGGTTTGGCCGACATCGGGCTGAACACCGGCAAGATACGGTAAATGCAAATTAACCCGCGCAAAATCCTCCCAGGACAAGTTCTCCGCCACGATGACAGGCACAAATGGCTTGTTTTGATTCACCTCCCGCAACACGCGCTCGCGCTGGCGGTCGGGGAGAAACAATATCCGGGAGATCTCGTCGAGCGCGGATCTCACGCTGCTCGTCACCTGCTCGGGAATGAGGAGCACCCGGAAATTCCGGCGGTTGTTGGCCAGCTCCACCCCGAAGCGATCGAGAATGCGGCCGCGCGGTGGCGCCACCAATCGTTCGCTGACGCGGTTTTCCTCCGATTTCGTTTTGAACTGATCGCCTTCCAGGACCTCGAGTTGATAGAGCCGGCCGCCGAGCACAGCGAAAACAGCCGTCATCGTGCCCGTCATCATCAGGGTTCGCCGTGTGAAGATCGCGTAACGGCTTTTGTCCTTAGGATCGAACAGCGGCACTAGAACTCACTCCGCAACGGACCGACCACCCTCTGCTGCACCCAATGCAGAACCGGCAACACCGGAATGTAGCACAACACGCTGACGGCCACCTGAAGCAAAAGCGGCGTCACGGGCGGGACGTGCCAAAAATAGACCCACCCGATCACAAAGGCGGCGCCCGACACGATCAGCATTGCCAGAGCGAACCCCAGAATGGCGCCAATTCCGGCCAGGCCTGCGAACGAATCCCGTTGTCTGTCCACAAACGCATAGCTGGCGATAAACGATGCGGTCCATAAACCGACCGGGCCGCCGGTCAGGAGATCCTGTGCCAGGCCGACTGCAAAAGCTACGGCGGCCGGCATCAGGTCCGGCCTGATCAGACACCAGAAGTAAACCGGCATGAACCCCAGTAGGGGCGGTGGCACCATGCCTCCGGTCAACGATACCGGCATGCACGAAAGCAAGACCCCAATCAGCCCGCATAGCAGGGGAATGGTGGCTGCGAATAGCGAGGGTATGGACATGGCGCGCCGGTTTGAGACGAATCATTGATCGTTTTGATCGTCGGTCGGATTCGGCGCCGTGTCATCCGGTTGCCGCGCCTGGTCTGCCGGTTCGGTCCCGGGCTGAACGGCGTGTCGCGTCGGATGGGGGGCAGTCCGCGTCGGGCGTGGCGAGGCAGCGAGCGCCGATGCGACGGTGTGTACGGTCTGTGCGGTGGGCTTCGGGGCCTCCGAGGGTTGCTGCACGGCACTCGCTTGTGGCGAAGGCGGCGTCACGGGAGGCGCCGGCAGATCCTTATCTGAGGGCTTCGGCATCTGCTCGATGGGCGATGTGAAGTTCAGAATTCGCACCTCCCCGGCCGTGAGGGGATCGGCAAACAGCGCCGCCTTGATCTCTCCGCCGCTGACGGAAACCAGCCCGACGGGCAATCCCGGTGGCAGCAACCCGCCGTCCCCGGAGGTCACGACCTCCTCCCCATTTTTCAGCTTCGCGTTCTGCGGAAGCGCTTCCAGATTGGGCTCGGTTGCGTTGGTACCTGTAAGGATCGCCTGCACATTTCCGGGCCGAATCAGCACCGGCACCCGGCTGTTCAGATCATTAAGGACAATGACCCAGGACGTGCGCTCGCCGGCAACGTAGATCCGCCCTACCAATCCTCGGACATCGACCACCGCCTGCCCCGGCTTCACCCCCTCGCGTCTGCCGGCATTCAGCACGATTGTTTCAAGGAAGGGCTGGCTGGAGCGGGCGATGACCTTTGCCGTAACGGCAGAATAGGAGGGATCGGGAACGGTCTTCAGCAGAAGTTGGTAGTGGCGGATCTGACTCTGAAGCGTCACTGCGGCGCTATGCCATTGAAGCAGCCTTGCGTTCTCCTCCCGCAGCCGCTGATTGTCGCTGTACACATCGAAAAAGTGGCGAATGCCGCCGGCCCAGCGGGTCGCCGCAACCACCGGCACATTCACCGCCTGCAGGGCCGGTGCGGCCTTGTCCGTGATGGCCGTTCGGGCCCTCTCGAACGGGCCAAAATGCGCCTTGCCGGCCACCAGAAGGAGAAGTGCCAGCACCGCGGAAAGGACGAGCGGAAGCTGAGCGCTGCTTCTACTGCGCGCGATCCTCCAGGTCCCGTTCGCCATTTAAGCTACCAGTTCGTTGCGCTCCCACCCCTACTAGAACGCTGTGGACAAAACATGGCGCATCGATTTCGGGTTTTCCAGCACGCGGCCAGTCCCCAGCGCCACGCAAGACAGTGGGTCATCGGCAATCGAAACCGGGAGGCCGGTCTCTTCGCGCAGCACCTGGTCGAGGTTTGCCAACAACGACCCTCCCCCGGTCAGCACGATGCCCTTGTCCACGATGTCCGCCGCCAGTTCGGGCGGAGTCGCTTCCAGAGCCACCTTCACGGCTTCCACAATTTGGCTTGTCGGCTCGGCCAGCGCTTCGGCAATATGGCGCTGGGTGATGGTGATCTCCTTGGGAACGCCGTTCAGGAGGTCCCGACCCTTGATCTCCAATGTTACCCCGCCGCCATCGGCCGGCGGTGCGGCAGTCCCGATTTCCTTTTTGATGCGTTCGGCGCTGGCCTCCCCAATCAAGAGGTTCTGGTGCCGCCGGATATAGGCGATGACCGCCTCATCCATTTTGTCGCCGCCCACGCGCACCGAGCGCGAATAGACAATCCCGCCAAGCGAAAGCACCGCAACTTCGGTCGTTCCGCCGCCGATATCCACGATCATGGAGCCGGTCGGCTCGCCCACAGGAAGGCCGGCGCCGATCGCGGCTGCCATCGGCTCTTCGATGAGGAAGACGCGCCGCGCGCCGGCCGAGAGCGCCGATTCCTGAATCGCACGCCGCTCCACCGCGGTAGAACCGGACGGCACACAAACGATGATCATGGGATTGGCGAAAGACCGTCGGTTGTGAACCTTGCGGATGAAATGCTTGATCATCTCCTCCGCGATTTCGAAGTCGGCGATCACGCCGTCCCGCATCGGCCGGATCGCCTCGATGTTCCCCGGCGTGCGGCCTAGCATCATCTTGGCGTCGTTGCCGACCGCCCTAACCTGTCTTTTGCCGCCTTTCGTGTAAGTCGCGACGACGGACGGCTCGTTCAGGACGATGCCGCGGCCGCGGACATAGACCAGCGTGTTGGCCGTCCCGAGATCGATTGCCATGTCGCTCGATAAGACACCGAGTAAGCTGCCGAACATGCTCTGTTTGCCATTCCTTTCCGGCCGTCACGACTGCCAAGGTCTATTCCGAACGCGGCGGCTGCCCGTTTGGAGACGTTCCAACGCAAGACGGCTAATACGTCCAGCAACCGCCCTTTTCGTTTCTCGAAAGCGCTTGAGCTCATGCGGCACAGAAGTCGATTGCGGAAATCCCCGCTCGCGATCCGCCGTGCGCCGTCTTCATCGCCCGCCGAGGGCCGAGTAAGCACGCCGCCTTAAAACAGCGATGCCTAAGCCAGCGTAATTGCATGGCTTTCGGCATCGTTGCGGCGGTTTTACGCCGGATTTGTAGCGCCGGGCAATAGTTCGAGAAGGCAGCGAAGGAGATTCTTTGCCGCGGGGTTTAGGCGCGGACGGTGTCCCGGAATAGTACCGATGAGCAGGTCATGATAAGGCCACAATCGGGACGATCCGATGATCCGGTTAGAAGGGGTACGCAAGGACTATGGCGCGGGGACGCCAGCCGTCCGGTCGCTTACGCTCGAAATTCAAGAAAAAGAATTCGCAGTGCTGATCGGGCCTTCGGGATCCGGCAAGAGCACGACGCTGCTGCTGCTCAACCGGCTGATCGAGCCGTCCGCCGGAACCATCGCCATTGACGGGCAGAATATCAGCGCGCTGGACCCGGTCGCGCTTCGCCGCCGGATCGGCTTCGTCTTCCAAGGCATTGGACTGTTTCCGCATCTGACGGTCTCCGAGAACATCGCCATTACGCCGCGGCTGCTGGGCTGGTCACGCCAGGAAATCGCGGCGCGCGTGCGCGAGCTGCTGGAACTGGTGCACCTTGCTCCGGAGCGTTACGGGGAACGGCTTCCGAAGCAGCTGTCCGGTGGAGAGCAGCAGCGGGTGGGAGTCGCGCGCGCGCTCGCGGCACGCCCGAACATCATGCTGATGGATGAGCCGTTCGGCGCGCTCGATCCGCTGGTGCGCGACGAACTGGGCACCGATTATCGCGATATCCACGACCGCCTCGGCCTCACGACCATTCTTGTCACCCACGACATGACCGAAGCGTTGCTCCTTGCCGATAGAATCGTGGTGATGCGGGACGGCGGGATTGTTCAGTCAGGAACACCGCAGCAATTAATCGATGCTCCATCCGATGATTTCGTCCGCCATATGATCGACAGTCCGCGCCGGCGCGCGCAACGGCTCGCGGCTGCGCTGAACCCAATCCCTGCGCCATGAGCAATGGGGCCTTTGCCGCGGCCATGGCCGTGCTTCCCGATTATCTGGGCCAGCATGTGCTGCTGAGCGTGTCGGCGCTTCTCCTCGGCATCGCGATCAGCCTGCCGCTCGCGATTGTCTCTGCGCAATCGCGAAGCTTGCGCGAGCCGGTCCTTGCTCTTGCTAACATCGTGCAGACGATCCCGGGACTGGCGCTGCTCGCGCTCTTCTATCCCGTTCTGCTCGCGCTCTCGGTCTTTACCGCGCGCGCGTTCGGCTTGCGCATTCCGGCGCTGGGTTTTCTGCCCGCACTCCTCGCGCTGACGCTTTATTCGATGCTACCCGTGTTGCGGAACACCATTGCCGCATTGATGGGCCTCGATCCGGCGGTGAAGACAGCCGCGCGAGCCGTGGGCATGACGCCGCGGCAATCGCTGCTCATCGTCGAACTTCCGCTTGCCGCCCCGGTGATCATGGCCGGTATCCGCATCGCGGCGGTGTGGGTTATCGGAACCGCCACCTTGTCGACTCCAGTCGGCCAGACCAGCCTCGGCAACTACATCTTCACCGGGCTGCAGACCGAAAACTGGATTTTCGTGCTGTTCGGCTGCGTTGCGGCCGGTGCATTGGCGCTGGTTATCGATCGACTGCTGGCTCTCGCCGAAACGGGCTTCGCACAACGGTCCCGAGCCCGCCTCATTGCCGCGTTCATCGGTGTGGTCGTGGTGATCGCAGCAAGCCTCGTCCCGCTCATTGGAACTGCGAGCGGACGGGCGGTGATCGGCGCAAAGAATTTCGAAGAGCAGTACATCCTCAGTGCGGTCATCGCGGATCAACTGGCCAAGGCTGGCGTTCCCAGCATTCGCCGCAGCGATCTGGGCTCGACCATCATATTTCGGGCACTCGTCGCCGGCGATGTGGATGCTTACGTCGATTACTCCGGCACGATCTGGGCCAACGAAATGCACCGCCACGACATGCCGGGGCGCGCGGCGGTGCTGCAACAGGTGGCGCGCTGGCTCAAGACGACGTACGGCATCCTCGATGTCGGTTCGCTTGGTTTCGAAAATGCGTATGTGCTGGCGATGCGGCGCGACAAAGCCAAAGCGCTGGACATCGAGACGCTTGCAGACCTCGCGGCCTATGCGCCGCGCATGAAAATCGGCGGCGACTATGAATTCTTCTCCCGGCCGGAATGGGCCAGCATCGTGAAGACGTATAGGATGCACTTTGCCGTGCAGCGCAGCTATCAGCCCACCTTCATGTATCGCGCGCTGAGCGATGGCGACGTCGACGTCATATCGGCGTTTTCCAGCGATGGCCGCATCGCAGAATACCATCTGAAGCTGCTGTCGGATCCCAAATCCGCGCTGCCGCCTTATGACGCCGTCTTGCTGCTCTCGCCGAAGCGAGCACAGGATGCGAAATTCTTCGCGGCGCTGAAGCCGCTTGCCGGCCGAATCGATCTTACCACCATGCAGCGCGCCAATCTGATGGTCGATCGCGACAAACGCACGCCGGAAGATGTTGCAAAGTGGCTGGTGCAACGAATTCGAAAGTGAATTCAGGTCTCAGGGCTTGCAGCCAGCAGGTTGATGAGCGCGGCGGCAACGAGATAGGCCAGCATCAAGGGTCCCACGCCGATCAACACCGCCCCCAGGATTCCCGATAGCGCCTGGCACGGCAGCAATCGGAACAGGGAACCGATGAACAGGGCCTGGATTCCCGCCACCGCCGCAAGCCCGAGCGCAAATGCGATTCCCGTGGGCCCCAGCGGCTCGATCCGTCGCTTGCGCTCCAGACGGACCAGCGCCGCCGCGATGCGCAGACGGGAGATTGCGGAACCGAGAAAGATAAAGGCGAGCAGCCAGCCCACAGCGGCGGCAAACGCCCGCCCCCCATCAAGATTGCAGCACGCGAGATTGACTTCCAGCGCGCGTTGCCCCGGCACTGCGAACCGGATCGCCGCCTCCAGCGCATTGAGAATACCCCACGAAAGATGGTGCGGCAGTATCTGGACGATGAAGCTCAACACCGCGAAGAGAACGAAGACGATCTCATTGAAGCCGGGCACGAAATGCAGCGGCTTGAACCGCGAGAGGAGGTGTCCGCTCGAAAATCCGTAGCCGGCGATGAACAACAAGCCCATCGCGCCGAACAGGAAGACGGGAATCGCATTTGGCTCAAGCGCCTGCAGCACGGGAACGCCCGGCGACAAGGCATGCACAAGAGCGTGCGCGCCCGCGAACAGGCAGAACACCGCCCAGCCTTTCGCCAAAAGACGCGCGACACCCATGCTATCCGCCCCCCAAGCGGCGAATCTTGTGCCACATTCAGGCGGAAGCGGCGAAGTGGACGTCCTTCATGCGCTCGGTGCGCAAGCTCTCCGCCATGAGAAATGCAAGCTCGAGCGCCTGGCTCGCGTTCAGCCGCGGATCGCAATGGGTGTGGTAGCGCTGCGCGAGGTCTTCCTCGGAAATCGCCTGCGCGCCGCCGAGGCACTCGGTGACGTTCTGCCCGGTCATCTCGAAATGCACGCCGCCGGCGTGCGTAGCTTCGGCGCGATGAATCTCGAAGAAGGTCTTTACCTCCTTCAGGATACGGTCGAACGAGCGGGTCTTGATGCCGGCTTGCGACTTCACGGTGTTGCCGTGCATCGGATCGCAAGACCACACCACCTTCGCGCCTTCGCGAGCCACAGCGCGGATGAGGCGCGGCAGCTTCTCCGCGATCCTGTCCGCGCCGAAGCGGCAGATGAGCGTGAGGCGGCCCGGCTTGTTCTCCGGGTTCAGAATGGCAATCAGCTTCAACAACTCGCTGTCGGTTAAGGCCGGTCCGCATTTAAGCCCGACAGGATTTTTGATGCCGCGACAGAATTCCACGTGCGCACCTGAAGGATTGCGCGTGCGATCTCCGATCCAGAGGAAATGCGCACTGGTGTCGTACCAATCGCCGCTGGTCGAATCGATGCGGGTTAGCGCCTGCTCGTAGTTCAAAAATAGCGCCTCATGACTGGTGTAAACTTCGGTGGTGCGCAGCTGCGGGGTGGAGTCCGGCGTGATGCCGCAGGCTTCCATGAATTCCAGAGTTTCGGTGATCCGCTGAGCGATCGCCTTGTATCGCTCGCCCGAAGGCGAGCCGGCGATAAATCCAAGAGTCCAGCGATGCACGTTGTGCAGATCGGCGTAGCCGCCGCTCGCGAACGCGCGTAGGAGATTGAGTGTCGCGGCGGATTGGGCATAGGCCTGCATCAGGCGGCCGGGATCGGGGGTGCGGCTTTCTTCTGTAAAGTCGATGCCGTTGATGTTGTCGCCGCGATACGCGGGTAACGTCACGCCATCGCGGGTCTCGGTGTCTTCGCTCCGAGGCTTAGCGAATTGTCCGGCGACGCGCCCAACCTTCACGATCGGCATCGCCGCGCCGAAGGTGAGGATCACCGACATCTGCAAGAGCACTCTGAAGGTGTCACGGATGGTGTCCGGATGGAATTCGGCGAAACTCTCGGCGCAATCGCCGCCCTGCAGAAGGAACGCCTTGCCGTCGGCTACCTGCGCCAAACCCGCCATCAAGTTGCGCGCTTCGCCGGCGAAGACGAGCGGGGGATGAGTTTTCAGCCGCGCCTCGACAGCCCCCAGGCCGGCCGGGTCCGGATATTCCGGCACTTGGCTGATCGGCCTAGAGCGCCAACTCGACGGGTTCCATGGCTGCGGCACGGCGACCTCTCGGCATCTCCGCGGGATATACGAGAAGACCCGGCGTTTTGCCAGAACCGTCGCAATGAGCTCTTCACGCCGCTTTGGGGGCTCTCGAATAGGCCTTTCCTCGCATCGTGACGAGTTCCTCAGCTGCCGTGGGATGCAGGGCAATGGTGGCGTCGAACTGCGTCTTTGTCGCGCCAATCTTCAGCGCCACGGCCACGATCTGGATGATCTCGGCGGCGTCGAAACCGAAAATGTGGCAGCCCAGGACCCGCTCCGTTTTGGCGTCGACCACCAGCTTGAACTGCGAGCGTGTATCGCGGCCCGACAAGGTGTGCTTCAGCGGCCGGAAAGTGGATTTATAGATATCGATCGCGTAGCCTGCCTCCAGCGCCCTTTCTTCCGTGCGGCCGACACTGGCGATCTCCGGCCGGCTGAACACCGCCGTCGGCACCAGATGGTGGTCCACAGGCGTGGGCGCGTTCTCGAACACCGTGCGGGCGAAACACATCGCGTCGTGGATAGCCACCGGCGTGAGTTGCAGCCGGTTGGTCACGTCGCCGATCGCAAAGATGTTCGGCACATTGCTTCGCGAGAATTCGTCGACCATCACCTCGCCCTTTTTTCCGAGTCCGACGCCGGCGCTCTCCAGGCCAAGCCCATCGGTGTTCGGCCTGCGTCCCACCGCCAGCATGATCGTATCTGCTTCCAATACCTCGTTGTGGTCGGTGAAAGCGAACAACTCGTCGCGGCGTTTGTCGATGCGCGTGAAATTGCGATTGCAGAGGACTCGCAACCCAGTCTTCTTCATCTCGGCCATCAGACAATCGCGCATGTCCTCGTCGAAGCCGCGCAGCACCTTCGGGCCCCGATAAACGAGCGTGGCATCGCAGCCGAGGCCGTGGAAAATGTGTGCGAATTCCACTGCGATGTATCCGCCGCCCACGACGATCACCCGCCGCGGCAGGTTTTTCAGATAGAAGGCCTCGTTGGACGAGATGCAGTGCTCGACTCCGGGAATGTCGAGCGCGTCACGCGACGGCCTTCCGCCGGTGGCGATCAGAACATGTTCCGCCGTGAATCGCTTGCCGCTCTTCCGAAGATGCACCGTGTGCGCATCGTTGAGTTCGGCGCGGTCATAGAAGATTTCCACGCCGGCTTTCTTCACGTTCTGCACATAAAGGTCGGACAGCCGCGCGATCTCCTTGTCCTTGTTCGCGACGAGCATCGTCCAGTCGAAATGCCGCTCCGGCACGGTCCAGCCGAAGCCGGCGGCGTCCTCGAAATCCTCGCCGTACTGCGCGGCGTACACGAACAGCTTCTTCGGGATGCAGCCGCGGATTACGCAGGTGCCACCGAACTGATATTCCTCCGCGATCGCGACGCGCTTGCCGGCCAGCGCCGCCATCCGGCTCGCCCGCACGCCGCCCGAGCCGCCGCCGATCACGAAAAGATCGAAATCATAGTTCGGCATGGGATTTCCGTTCAACGATTTCGATGTCCTCCGGCGCGTGCGCCACGACAAGCGTGGTGGCAAGGCCAATGAACAAGCCGTGCTCCACCACGCCGGTGATGGCCTTCAAGGTCACGGCGAGCGTTGCGGCATTTCGTATTGGGCCGAAGGCGCAATCATAGATCACGTTGCCGCCGTCGGTCTTGTACGGTGCGCCTTCGCTCAAGCGCAGTGTGATCGGTGCATGGCCGTAGCCCAGATCGCCGGCGCATTCCGCCAGCCCGCGTGCAGTCACTGCATGGCCGAACTCCGTCACCTCGACCGGCAGCGGGAAGCGGCCCAATCGCTCCACCAGCTTGGTGCCGTCGCACACGACCACCATGCGCTTGGATGAATTCGCCACGATCTTCTCGCGGAGCAGTGCGCCGCCGCCGCCCTTGATGAGATTGAGCGCGCGGTCCGTTTCGTCAGCCCCGTCGACGGTGAGATCGAGGGGCGCAAGCTGCTCGAGCGGCGCAACCGGAATGCCGAGAGTCCTGGCCTTAATGGCGGTGCGCTCGGAGGTGGCAGCGCCGGTGACGGTGAGCCCGCCGCGGACGCGCGGCGCCAGCACGTCGAGAAATGCGTCGGCGGTGGTGCCGGTGCCAAGGCCCAGCTTCATGCCGTCCTGGACAAAGTCGAGCGCCCGCGCCGCCGCCGCGCGCTTAAGGGCGGAAGAATCGACAGCCATCAGGCTAGACTAGCATAGGGTTGCCGCAGCCATTGCGAGAACACCCACTTCTCGCCGCTCGTAGGTGGCCGGCCAGCATGAATCATGCGCTGATCGGGAACGCCGGACGAATCGACATTCCAGAACAGCAGCGCGTCCCCCTTGCGCCCTTTGTACTGCCAGGACAGGCTTGGAAAAGCCGTTTCCCCGCCCTCGTAATCATCGTTGAGATAAAGCAGAAAAGTTGCCGCTCGCTGCCCATTTTTTTGCAGGTCCTGCAGGTAACCAGGTTCCGAGGGATCCAAAAAGTCCACGTGTGGCTCGAAGTGCTGGCCCGGAGCATAGTGCAACACGCTCGGCGTCTCCGGCTTCAAATCAGGAATGCCGATGCTTGCCAAAATACGGGCGCGTACCCGCATCAAAGGGATGTCGGAATGCGCAACATCGAATTCAGCAGAACTGTTGTTGCGGGCCTGCTCCAAACGCCCGCTACCGGTGCCCCGATCATATACTCGTGCGCGCTCTAGACGGGGACGCGCTCGCTCGACAAGCCAATTGCAGACGGCAGCAGCAACAAACGATTCGAAAACCAGCACAGGGGGTGTTTGGAAAACTTCGCACGGTTGCGCAGCGGCCGTTTCAACCGGCTCTCCGCGAAGAAAATCGAGTTCGGCCTCAGCAAGAGACCAGCCTCGCTCTGCGGCATGCCGCAGGCACTGCTGTGCGATTTCCCAGCGGTTCTCAAGTGCTTCGTCCTGCGCGGCAAGTACGGCGCAGACATGCGCCGCTTCCGCATCTCCCCTATCGGCAGCCGCGCGGATCATGTTGACCCCGTCGGCGGCAACAACAGGTTCTTGTGTCAAGAGATTGATGGCGAGCAGACGCAAAGACTCTACACTCCCGGCCTTGGCACCGAGGGCGAACCAGCCGCGTGCTGACTGATTATTCTTTTGTGCTTCCGAGCGCCGCCCCAGCGCTAGCAAGGCATCCACGTCGCCAGCTCTGGCTGTTCTCTCGAGCTCCTCCTGTCCGACATTCATTTTTGCCTCGCCAGCAAGGCCGCATTCTAGATATACCCATGCAGGGCTACCACCCCCTATTGTGCGCTTGCATTGAGTTAGCCTCTCAAAAGGGATCTGCTTGGTGAGCGAAAACGCCAGCTATACGTTGCTCGCCAGTGCGGATTGGTTTCCCGAGCGTTTCGACGCCGCATCAGCGAATTTCAGCTTCATCAAAGCTGACTTCGCTACGATCGCTGGCCAGACGTTTCTGGATCATCGGTGGGACCGCGCCGCCCTGGAAAAACGAAGCGCCAGCGCATCATCCTTGCTTTCCATTCTCCCGCAGCAAAAACCGAAATTGAATTTCATCTGGCATACGGGCTTCTGCTGCTCGACGCTGCTTGCCCAGGCTCTCAACGACTCCGCCAACAATTTATCGCTTTGCGAACCGCAGATCCTGGTGGATGCCGCGGACGCCAAGCGCGGCGGGCTTTTCGTCCGAAGACCAGCGTTCAGTGACATTCCAAAATTAATCTTCCATTTGCTGGCGCCAAAGAGGTCGCCCGCCCTTGCCGTAACGGTGAAGCCTGCCCCGGCCGCCAACGTGCTCTTGCGCGATGCGGCAACGCAAACGGCAGGCGCAATGCTGTTTCTATATTCGGACTGCCGCAGTTTTCTGATCTCGACAGCAAAGCTCGGCGAAGAGGGCCGGAAATATGTCCGCAGAATGTTCATTGCCCTTCTCGGCGATGGCCACATGCCGGCGCAATGGCCGCCGCGCAAACTTCTATCGCTGTCCGACCTGGAGCTTGCCGCGCTGGTTTGGCACATGCAGATCGCGGAGTTCGTCCGCAGTTGGCGATTGGTGCAAGCGCGTGCCCGCTCGCTGGACTGCGATGCCTTTCTCGCCAATCCTTTGGAGACGTTAACTCGGCTCGACGAGTTTCTCTCACTGAATATGGGCAGCGAAAAATTGGCGGAGTTGGTAGCAGGACCGCTGTTCCGGCAAAACGCGAAAGACCCCAATGTCTCGCTCGATTCTGGGCTGCGGCGCGAGCAGAACGAAGCTATTGCCCGGCAGCTGGGCCCTGATCTGGACCGCATCGTTTCCCAATCTTATGAAATTTGCCCCTCCACGCCGCGCGGCGCGCCGTTGCCGAACCCGCTAATCACAATCGACAAGAAATATATTTGAAGATTATTCTGCGATTGCGAGCCGGTCGCCCAAAATCACTCCACCGTCACCGACTTGGCGAGGTTTCGGGGTTGGTCGACATCGGTGCCCTTGGCAACGGCGGTGTGATAGGCGAGCAATTGCATCGGAATCGCGTGCAGCAGAGGCGCGATCAGCCAATCGGTCGTAGGCACCTCGATGCTGCTCCACACCCGCTCGCCCGCCTGTTCGATGCCCCGCTTGTCTGACACCAGAATCACGCGGCCGCCGCGCGCCATCACCTCCTGCATGTTTGAGATAGTCTTCTCGAACAGCGGATCGCAGGGCGCAATCACCACCACCGGCATGTTCTCGTCGATCAGTGCGATGGGTCCGTGCTTCATTTCGCCGGCGGCATAGCCCTCGGCATGGATGTAGGAAATCTCCTTCAGCTTCAGCGCGCCTTCCAGCGAAATGGGAAAGTTCACGCCGCGGCCGAGATAGAGTACGTCGCGCGCCCGCGCCATCTCCTGTCCCAGCGCTTCGATGCGGCGCTCCTGCTTCAGTGCATCCACCATGTGGCGCGGAATCTCAAGCAGGGAGCCGACATGCACATGCTCCTCGTCTGCGGACAGTGCGCCGCGCGCCCGGCCCGCGGCAATCGCGAGACACACCAGCACCGCGAGTTGGCAGGTGAACGCCTTGGTCGAAGCGACACCGATCTCCGGCCCGGCGAAGGTCGGCAGAACGATGTCCGCTTCGCGCGCAATCGTGCTTTCCGGCACGTTCACGATGGCGATCGTGGTTTGGCCCTTCTCTTTCGCGTCGCGCAGCGCTGCCAGAGTATCGGCGGTTTCGCCGGACTGCGAAATGAACAGCGCCACGCCGTCGCCGGAATACACCGGATCGCGGTAGCGTAATTCGGAGGCCACATCCGCCTCCACCGGAAGCCGCGCCAGCTTCTCGAACCAGTATTTGCCAACGAGGCCGGCATAGAAGGCAGTGCCACACGCAGAGATGGTGAGGCGCGTGGCGCGCGTGAGAACCTGGAGCACCGCGGGATCGCGCAAAGTCACCGCGCGCGTTGCTGGATCGAGATAGTGCGACAGCGTGTGGCTGACAACTTCCGGCTGCTCATGAATCTCTTTTGCCATGAAATGACGGTAGCCGCCCTTGTCCACCAGCCCGGCCGACGCGTTGGTGATCTTGACCTCGCGGTTTGCCGGCCGGCCTTCGCTGTCGAAGATGCGAATCTCGGGCCCGCGGATCACAGCCACGTCGCCGTCTTCTAAATAAGACACGCGGTTGGTGAACGGGGCGAGCGCAATGGCGTCGGAGCCGAGATAGCCTTCGTTCGCGCCGTAGCCCACCGCGAGCGGGCTGCCGCGGCGCACGCCGATGACGAGACGCTCTTCGCCGCTGAAGATCATGGCGATGGCGTACGCCCCTGTCAGCCGCTTCGCCGCCTCCATCGCGGCATGGGCCGGATCGAGCCCCTGATCGAGATATTCCGTCACCAGATGCACCGCCACTTCCGTGTCGGTTTCGGACTCGAATTTGTGGCCTTTCGCCGCCAGCTCTTCGCGCAACTCGCGGAAGTTCTCGATGATGCCGTTATGCACCAGCGCGACGCGCGCCGAGGCATGTGGATGGGCGTTGGATTCGGTGGGCGCGCCATGCGTTGCCCAGCGCGTGTGGCCGATGCCGGTGACACCGGACAGGGGCTGTTCGCGCAAAGCCTCGCCGAGTTTGGACAACTTGCCCGGCGTGCGCCTGCGTTCGATCTGGCCGTTCACCAAGGTCGCGATGCCGGCGGAATCGTAGCCGCGATATTCGAGCCGCTTCAACGCCTCGAGAATGACCGGCGCTGCGTCGCCCGTGCCCGCGATCCCGACAATGCCGCACATGGCTACTTTCCCTTCGCCGCTTTTTCGGCTCTCTTCCGTGTACGGAATTTCTCCGCCCAACCGGCTTTCTCTGCCTGCCCGGCGCGCGTGAGCGCCAGCGCGTCTTTCGACACGCGCTCGGTGATTACGCTGCCGGCACCCACATAGGCGCCGTCTTCCACCGTCACCGGCGCAACCAGCGCGGTGTTTGAGCCGATGAACGCGCGGGCGCCGATCTCGGTACGGTGCTTGTCGAATCCATCGTAATTGCAGGTGATGGTGCCCGCGCCGATGTTCGCGCCGGCACCCACGCGTGTATCACCGAGGTAGGTGAGGTGATTGGCTTTGGCGCCCTTTTCCACGCGTGAATTCTTCACCTCGACGAAATTGCCGATGTGAACATCCTCTTCGATGACCGCGCCCGGCCGCAGCCGCGCATAGGGACCCACAATGGCACCCCGCTCAACGGTGCAACCCTCCAGATGCGAGAACGCGCGAATCTCGGCCCCGCTCCGCACCGTCGCGCCGGGACCGAACACCACGTATGGGCCGATCTGCGCATCCGCCTCGATGACACTATCAAATGAAAGGAACACAGTTTCGGACGCCACCATTCCTGCGCCGGCGTCCAGCGCTCGTGCGCGCAAGCGCTTCTGCATCTCCACTTCGGCTCTGGCGAGTTCGGCGCGGGTGTTCATCCCCATGACCTCGATGGGATCGGCTTCGTAGATGGCGCAACCCACACCCTCGGACTTCGCGAGCGCAGGAACATCGGTCAGATAATACTCATTCTGCACATTGTTCTTTTCGAGCTTGGCCGCCCAGCGGAAGAAGCTTTGGGCGTCGGCCACCACACTGCCGGCATTGCACAACGTGATCGCGCGCTCGGACTCGTCGGCATCCTGATCTTCCACGATGCGGTCGAGATGGCCGCTCGCGTCGGAGATCACGCGGCCGTATCCGGTGGCATCGGCGGGCCGGAAGGCGACGATCGCCAATCCTGTTTCCTTTGCCGCATCCAGCGCGCCGGACAAGGTGCGTCCCGTGACCAGCGGCATGTCGCCATTGTTGATCAAGAGCGTGCCGTCGAAGCCGGTCAGGGCGGGTTGCGCGGCGCGCGCCGCATCACCGGTGCCGAGCTGCTGCTCCTGAACGACGGACTCCACGCCGAGGTTCGCCGCATATTCGCGCACCGAATCTGCGCCTGGCGACCGCACGACCACGATGCGCGAAATCCCAGCTTCGCGCAGCGCGGCGATCACATGGCCCAGAATGGGACGCTCGGCGACCGCATGCATCACCTTCGGTTTTGCGGATTTCATCCGCTTGCCGATGCCCGCCGCCAACACGATACCTGCGCGCTCCGCCACGTTTAACTCGTTGTTTCGGTCCCTGCGCCGATACAATGGCCCTCATTTGCGGCAAAATGACGATTTGCAACCGGATGTTGCCGCCTCTGGCGTTCCCCGGCAGTGTGCGAATCATGTCTTCGCCCGCGCTCTTGTTCGACCTGGACGGCACCCTGGTCGACACTGCCCCCGACCTGCTTGGCGCCCTGAACGCCGTGTTGGTATCGGAGGGCCGCGCCACGGTCGATCCGCAAACCTTGCGCCATATGGTGGGCCACGGCGCGCGGGCGCTGATCGAGCAGGCGATGGCAGCGACCGGGGAACGGGCGCCGCCCGAGCGGCTGCCTGCGTTGATCGACCGGTTTATCGCGCATTACCGCACACACATCGCCGACGGCAGCCGGCCGTTTCCCGGCGTGGCGGAGACGCTCGAGCAACTGAGGCACCAGGGTGCGCGCATGGCCGTGCTCACCAACAAGCCGCAGGTGCTGACGGAGCCCATTCTGGAGGCACTGGACCTGTCGCATTATTTCGGCGTGATCTGCGGCGCCGGCCGGTACGACTGCAACAAGCCCGATGCGCGCGTTGTCGAACATGTTGTTCGGGAGCTGGGCGGGGCCGCGGGTGGCACGATTATGATCGGCGACAGCGCGGTGGATGTCGCCACCGCGCGCGCCGCGAAGATTCCGGTCATTCTCTTGTCCTACGGGTACACGCCCGAGCCGCCGCAGACTTTGGGCGCAGACGTCGTGATCGACGAATTCTGCGAAATACCGGCTCTGGTGGCCGAATTGCTTTCTTAGATTCGCTACCCGGATCGGTCATGCCTGGCGGTTGGCAGCGACTGCGCATTTCCTCGGCAGCCACCGGTAATCACGCCGGCACCTGAACAGGACTCCGCGGCGGGCTCGTTTCGGGTCCGCCGCGGGCGTATCGCGGTTGCAAAAACGCGCGTATGGTGGCTGCAGAGATTGCGGGATCGCCCGCGGCTCAAGGCCAACGCGGAATAAAACACGGGCGAACCCGATCCTCTATACGGATATTGGGAGGATCGGCCATGGAGACCATCAAGAACCCCGTCGAGTACACGGGCGCGCAGGTCGTGCAAGCGGCCCACGGACTGGCTTCGGCCTACCGTTCCCTGCAGCACATCCAGGACACCATCCATTCGCCGGCGCCTGCCGTGCGCCATATCGACGCCGCCGATCTGCGCGATGCTCTGAAGAAAGGCCTCGAAGATTTCGGCGCCTACCGCAGCGACGTCATCTTTCTGTGTGCCATCTATGCCGTGGTGGGCCTGGTGCTGGCGCGGCTCGCCTTCGGGCTGGACATGCTGCCGCTGCTGTTTCCGCTGGCCTCGGGCTTTGCGCTGATTGGGCCTTTCGCCGCCGTGGGACTCTACGAGATGAGCCGCCGGCGCGAGCAGGGGCTAAACGTCAGCTGGGCGAACGCATTCGACGTCGCCCAGGCGCCGGCGTTCGGCGCGATCCTGGTCCTCGGCCTAATCCTGATCGCGATCTTCCTCTTCTGGCTTTATGCCGCGTGGAGCATTTTCGCCAACACGCTCGGGCCGGCCGAGCCCACTTCCGTATCCGCTTTCCTTCACGACGTGTTCTTCACCAACGCCGGCCGAGCCATGATGGTGATCGGCATTGCGGTGGGCTTCGTGTTTGCGGTCGTCGCGATGGCGATCAGCATCGTGTCGTTTCCGCTGCTGTTGGACCGTGACGTCGGCCTCGATACCGCAATCAAGACCTCAGTGCGCGCGGTGGCTGCCAATCCGGTGCCGATGGCCGTATGGGGACTGATCGTTGCATCTGGTCTGGTGCTCGGCTCCGTCCCACTGTTCATCGGACTTATCGTGGTGCTGCCGGTGCTGGGCCACGCAACCTGGCATCTCTACCGCAAGCTGGTGGCGCTGCCGCCAGCGGCACCCGCGGAGCTTGCTTGACGGGCTTCCGCCGGCAGCCCTATAGCCGGATGGATCGGGCGCGTAGCTCAGCGGGAG
>DIZC01000074.1:8477-8714 GCA_002429315.1 Alphaproteobacteria bacterium UBA6038 | reverse complement strand
ATACCGCCCCCCGGCCTGACGCAGCCGCTCTCGACGCTGCCGGCGGTGACGATCACATCCAGCCCCACCCAAAATATGCAATGCTCGGGCGGGGTGTGTACGCCGACGACGGCGCACGGTTGGCTGAACGTCTCCGACCTGACCAATATGTTGGCAACATCGGATGTCAAGATCACCACTGGCAACACAACCGAGGACATCAATATCAACGCGCCATTCGGCTGGACCAGTTCATTC
>DIZC01000074.1:0-8235 GCA_002429315.1 Alphaproteobacteria bacterium UBA6038 | reverse complement strand
TGTGTATAAGAGACAGCATTCAGACTGACGCTGGTGGCGTTGCATTCCGTCAACGTCAACCGATCGGTTTCCGTTGCGGGAGACGGAGGCCTCACCTTCACCACCAATGTCGGTCAAAGCGACGGCAATCTGTCGTTCGGCCCGTCGGGCTATGTGACCTATCTAGGGCTGACCAATCCTCTCCTGAACCCTCTTACGGTTGACGGAACGCCATATGTTCTTGTCAACAGCGTGCAGATGCTTGCGCAGAAAATCGCAGTGAATCGGAACGGCAATTTTGCACTCTCTGTTAGCTACGACGCCGGGCCGGACGGCACTTACACGCACACCCCAATACCCGCCTTGGGAGGCCGATTTGAGGGCTTGGGAAACACGATCTCGAATCTGGTCGTGAAAGATCAAACCACATCTAGCAGCGTTGGTGGCCTGATTGCGGAGCTTTTATACGGTGCTCAGCTCCGATCACTGAGGATAAAGGGCGCCCAGATTTCAATGACAGACACCGGGCCCAACCGGAATCTTGGCGGCGTCGTGGGAGACACCGAGGGAGAGATTGCCAATGTGTCGTTCAGCGGCGTTGTTATAGGAACGTACGGCGACATCGGCGGCATTGCCGGATCAGACGGGGGGCCAATCCGCGATTCGTCTGCAAATGGCTCCGTCAGAAGCACGGGTTCCAGTAGCGTCAACTTCGTCAGCGCAGTCGGCGGACTCGTCGGACGCCAGACGGGCGAACTGATCAACTGTCATGCTTCTGCGCGAGTGAAGGTAAACAGCGACTCATACGCCGGTGGATTAATAGGATGGCTGCAGTACGACGTTGTCTCGAGTTCCTATGCTACCGGCACCGTAACGGGCGGCGTCAAAAGTGATGTCGGCGGATTCGTCGGTCGCTTCGATACGAGTTCCGGCAGCATCGACACCAGCACTGCCTACGGAGCGGTATCGGGGGGCGAGCGTTCAAACAGTGGCGGCTTCATCGGACGCAATGTGGACGGTCATATTTCGAATTCCACCTCCTATGGAACGGTGAATGGCGGGACCGAATCCGGCAGTTACACTGGCGGGTTCGTCGGGTTCGACTCCCAGCCCGGGTACATGACCAACGATGCCTGGGACATGACGACGAGCGGCATCAACGATCCCAGCCGCGGCGCAGGAAATATCGCTAACGATCCCGGGATCACCGGATTCAACTGAGAGCGGTTCGCCTCGTGCTACTTCGCGGCGTGCATGTCGCTGGCGTAGGGGCTGAACTCGCCCAGCGAGCAGGCCTCGCCCGTGCGGATCACGCGAATGCCGATTTCCGGACCGCAGATCTCATCCGAATGGGACACGAAATCGAATCCGTGAAAGTTGAGACCTGGGCATGGCCCCTTGAGATCGTTCCGCCACACATGTCCGTCCTTCATGTAGAACAACACGGTTTGCTTGTTCAGCACATGGGTGTGGTCGATCTGGTAGGTCCACAGGCAGACGTGTCCGCCGCCTGTCGTCGTGCCCACGCCCTGGGCAGAAGCGGCGCCGGCCCAACAGAGCGCGAGCCCTGCCGCGGCGGTTGCGATGAATTTGCTTCTCATTGGTTTCTCCTTCAGTTCGGAAAGCCCGCTCCTCGCGCCGGATTGCAATCCGGCTCTCAGTACGTGCCTCCACCTTTCGGCGTGATCTGAACCAGCGGCCCGAGCAGGCAGACCGAGCCGGAGCGGATCACCCGGATCGATTGCAGATTGCCGCAAATCTCATCGGGCGGCGTCGCCACGTAGGAGAAGCCGTAGAGGCTCAGCTGCGGGCAATTGCTGGGCAGCGTGCTTTGGTAGGCCGCGCCGTTCTTCATGTAGAAGATGAGCGTCCGGTCGTTGGGCGCCTTGGTGCGATCGATCAGATAGCTGCGGATGCAGACATTGTTCCTCGGCGCCGGCTGCGCGGCGGCATAGCTCGATGCGCCAATGGCCAGCATGACCGCGGCGGTAACGATGGCGGGTTTCATGGTCGGCTCCTTTCGGCTCGCAATGATAACGCATAGCGGCGGATGAACGGCTCCTGAACGAAAGACGGGTTGGGCGGCCTTCCTCTTCCATGCGCCCCTCGGCAATTCGGGGCTGCTTGACTTGAAAGGCCGGCTTCCCGATGGTCCGGCTTCCTTCTCAACCGGAGAAAATCCCCGTGTCCGCGCCCCAGCCTGCGCCCAACGTGACCGTGACCTTGCCGGACGGCAAGGCGATGACGTTCGCGGCGGGGGTGACGCCGGCCGAGATCGCCGCCTCCATCGGCCCGGGCCTGACCAAGGCCGCGCTGGTGGCCGAAGTGGATGGAAAACAATGGGATTTGTTCCGTCCGCTGGAACGCGATGCGCGACTCCGCATCATCACCAAGAAGGACCCGGAGGCGCTGGAGCTGATCCGGCACGATGCGGCGCACGTGCTCGCCATGGCGGTGCAGGACCTTTACCCCGGCACCCAGGTCACCATCGGCCCGGCCATCGAGGACGGCTTCTATTATGACTTCGCGCGGGAACAGCCCTTCACGCCGGAAGACCTGCCCAAGATCGAAGCCAAGATGCACGAGATCGTGAAGGCGGACCTGCCCACCCGGCGGGAGGTCTGGCCGCGCGACCGCGCCATCGCGCACTTCCAGCAGATGGGCGAGCAGTACAAGGCGGAGATCATCCGGGACCTGCCGCCGTCGGAAGACGTCTCGCTCTACTGGCACGGCGCGTGGCACGACCTCTGCCGCGGCCCGCACTTCGCTTCGACGGGAAAGATCGGCGACGCGTTCAAGCTGACCAAGATCGCGGGGGCGTATTGGCGCGGCGACGCGAAGAACGCGCAGCTGCAGCGCATCTACGGCACCGCCTGGCGCGACCGGAAGGAGCTCGACGCCTATCTCCACAAGCTCGAGGAGCAGGAGAAGCGCGACCACCGCAAGCTGGGACGCGAGCTCGAGCTCTTCACCTTCTCGCCGGACGTCGGCGCCGGGCTGCCGCTGTGGATGCCGAACGGCATGGTCATCCGGCAGGAGCTGGAATTCCTGGCGCTACAGGAAGAGCGGCGCGACGGCTACCGCCGCGTGGCGACGCCGCACATCACCAAGGAAGCGCTGTTCTACCGCTCGCGCCATCTGCCCTACTACAGGGACGACATGTACGCGCCGCTCGATATCGACGGCGAGAACTACTACCTGCGGCCGATGAACTGCCCGTTCCACCATCTGGTGTACGGGTCCACGCGGCATTCCTATCGCGAGCTGCCGATCCGCCTTGCGGAATACGCGCAGGACTACCGCTATGAGGCATCGGGTGGCCTCTCCGGCCTGATGCGCGTGCGCGGCTTCTGCCAGAACGACGCCCACATCTACTGCCGCTACGACCAGGCGAAGGACGAGTTCATCCGCGTGATGCAGCTGCACGCGCGCTACTACGAGCTGATGGGCATCGAGGACTATTACATGCGCTTCGCGCTGCCCGATCTGGACAAGCTGGAGAAGTATGTCGATCAGCCGGAGAAGTGGCTGGAAGCCATGCGCATCATCAAGCAGGCGATGGAGGAATCTGGCTACCCCTACGTGGAGGCGAAAGGGGAGGCGGCGTTCTACGGGCCCAAGGTCGACTTCATGATCAAGAGCGCGATCGGCACCGAATACGCCATCTCCACCAACCAGCTCGACTTCCTCGCCACCCAGACCTTCGATCTCAAATACATCGGCGAGGACGGCGCCGAGCACCCGCTTTACGTCATTCATCGCGCGCCGCTCGGGAGCCACGAGCGGTTCACCGCGTTTCTGATCGAGCATTATGCCGGCGCATTTCCGGTGTGGCTTGCGCCGGTTCAGGCGCGAATCGTTCCGATCAGCGAGAAGGTGAACGAGTACGCGCAACATGTGATGGATGCGCTGTTCGCTGCACCGGTGGTGAACGGCACCGCCGGCCTGCGGGTGGACATCGACACGTCCGCCGAGCGGATGCAGAAGAAGATCCGCGATGCGCAGCTCAAGAAGATTCCCTACATGCTGGTGGTCGGCGAGCGCGAAGCGGCGGAAGGCAAGGTGGCGGTGCGCCTGCGCTCCGGCAAGGATTTGGGCGCCATGCCGCTCGACGCCTTCATCGCCCGCATCAAAGGCGAAGCGGAGGGGCGGAAAGATGTCGGCGAGTAGCCGCATTCATCCTCCCCCGCTTGCGGGGGAGGTGCCGAATGCGAGCGCGGCGAAGCATGAGGCGGAAGGGGGAATTCCCCCCCCACAGTCTCCACCGTAAACGGGGAGGATAAGTTCCATTCGTCATCGCCAGCGGAACTGACCCGTAGACATAAAGCCGTACCCATGGTATGGTTTTCTATATGAAGACGACACTGAATATCGATGATACCGTGATGGCGCGACTCAAGCGTGAAGCCGCGCGCCAACAGCGCACGATGTCCGATCTGGTGGAAACGGCGCTGCGGAACCTGTTCCGGGAGCAGAAGCAGTCAAAGAAACTGCCCCCGCTGCCGACGTTTCACGGCGGTGAAATGTTTGTCGATCCCGCAAACCGAGACGAGCTCTACCGCCTTTTCGACGAAGACAAGGGCGGCCTATACGGCTTCGGGAAGCAGCCCTAGGTGTTCCTGGTCGACACCAACATTCTTGTTTACGCCGCCAATGCCGATACGAAGTTTTACCCGAGGGCGTCGGCGTGGCTCGAGCAGCAGCGCTCGCGTCCCGACGCCTGGTACACGACCTGGCCTATCATCTTCGAATTTCTGCGCGTTACGACGCATCCGCGTGGATTGCCCCACCCGTGGACGCTCCCCAAGGCGTGGTCTTTCGTCTCGGGTCTGCTGGCCTCTCCGGGACTCAGCGTCCTCGTCCCGACGGACAGGCATCCGCAGATCGCCGCCGCCGTCTTCGCGGAGCTGCCCTTCCTGGCGGGAAATATCCTTCACGATGCGCACACGGCCATTCTCATGCGCGAGCATGGCATCCGGCGCATCTGCACGCGCGATACCGATTTCCACCGCTTTCCGTTTCTTGAGGTTGTCGATCCTCTCACCGGGTAACCTGTGCTGCGACGAGAGCTCCGGAGTTGGACAGGGTTTCGCATCCTCTGGTGCCGAGAGCGAGAGGCGGAGGGCCAAGTGGCGGTGCGCCTGCGCTCCGGCAAGGATTTGGGCGTGATGGCGCTCGACGCCTTCCTCGCCCGCATCAAAGGCGAAGCCGAAGGGCGGAAGGATGTGGTGGATTAGATGCGGTCGCGCTAGCGCTCTCACTCTGCGAAGCAACGCACGGCTCCGGTGCCGCCAGTTAGGTACCCGCCGCGTAACAGACGAGGTCCAGAGTTATGCCATTTTGGTCAGCTTACAGTCGGAGCCGACTTCAATTGGGCCCTCCCAGCAATCTGCTGGATGACTCGGAGCGCTGGTCATCAATTCGGAAGAACAGTGACCTTCCGGCTTAAGTTGGGTTAGGAAGAGGCAAATAGGTGCTATGATGGGTTTCGGCTCTTCGGTGAGAATAATGCGCGCTTTCACCTCTAGTACCTCGTACCTGTTCGCATAGCCGGCAGCGAGGCTAAAGCCGCGCCCGTTATCAAGCACCACGCAACATCCGTGCATGACTGATATCGCATATAAAGCCAGAAAACCACTGATGCCGTTCAACTCTGTGGTTTCTGTAGTGGTCAGGAGTCCGTTTCGGACCAAGACGGTTCTAAAGTCCTGAAACAGCTGATCGTCTGTGAATGCAGGTTTCCAGATCAACCGATTTCCAAGGTATTCCAGTACCGTTAGCTCACGGCTGCCTAGAGTTTCTGCACGGCCGACCTTAGCTATAGCCCGTTCGAGATGCTTTTGAGCGCTGGCACGGCTGCATCCGCAACCTCTCTGCAACTGTTCATCAGAAGCAAGCCGCAAGTTGGCGAAAGCTGCGCGTTGGATATCGCTCCAAGAGGCGCTGCCGCCCCTCATTGGCAAACTCCAAACATCTAAGCTGGTGAAAACGTCCCGAGCGACATTTGTAACAAGCCCTCGCTCTCGCTCGCCTCTATGAGCCACGAAGTTAGCGACCTCGAGAAAGCATTGGCAGCCGTGCGAGCGGTCTCGCTGACCCAAGAACAGACGATCCAGATCATCGGTTCTCCGCACTCCGCGCAGAAGACGGACGGCGCGAACGCGTAAATCTTGATCCAAGATTCTAATCACGTATCACGACTCTCAAGCCCGACCTCTTGCATTGATTGCAGTGCGCGGAATTCCGGTGGATACGCATTTCCCATATGCGAAATCAACGGCATTCATCCCGCGCCGCAGTTGCTAAATACCTATGTTGTCAACGAATCCGCGGCGATGGTTGCCACAGCTAGGCGGAGTTCGTGGACCGTGTTGCAATCCGGGCAGCGCCACCTGGTCCCAACCTTTACCTCGCTAGGCCAGAGCGGGAATTCCTTTTTGCAGGTGGTGTTTGCACACGGCACCATGACGTATTTTGGTTCCCAAAGTACCTTGTGATTGTCGGCCAGCCTTAACGTGTAGTGGGCACTACACGAGAAGCAGCGTATCTCGGTTTCCTTTTTATCAAACGGTATCCGACGCTTGATGGGCCGCCTGCAGGTCTCTTCCAAGCAGGCTGCCAGAGTAGCATAATTGCCAAAGGTGACGTTCCACACCTGTGACGCCAGAATCTCCCCAAGTATAGTCACGAGGCTCTCGCAGCGAGTGCGAAGTTTACCTATGTCCGGAACTTTCCCGGCAGTCACCTGCTCCAGCGATGGAATATGCAAGTAGGATCCTAGAGCATTGTAGTGTTCTTTGATGTTTTTCAGTGAAATAGGCGTGTCTGTGCCGAGCACCTTCATATTTTCGGCGGGAGCCGGTTTGCCGTATTCGGTTTCCTCACCGGCCGCGATCGTTGCCGGGGTACCGATTGCTGGGTCAATGTCGAGGAGGACGTCCATGAGCTTACGCGGCTGCCAAGTCTTGTACTGTTCAGGAGCAATGTCCTCTTTGTAAGCAGCCGCCAGGTCGTACGTGAGCGCTTCCATAGCCTCTCGTAACTCCAAAGCGGCGTATCGCAATCGCTCGGAGTCGTTCGTGGCCATCTCGACTTTGGCGCGCCGCAAGGAGTTGCGTGCGAGCGTTCGAAAATCTTCCATCCTATAGCTCGTACGTCTGGGAATCGGGAGGCAGATTATACGGCCGGCGCGTCGATTCCACCGCGGCGCCAACCGGGCCACAAATTTCGTAGGTGGACATTCGCCAGAGCGAGCCCGACACGTTTTCAGACGAAACGCGGAGGAATGCCATGCAGATCAAACGCAATGGGTCGCAAGGCGCGAGCAAGGGGCCGGCGGAGTACTTCACCGGCAATGTGCGCATCGAGCCGCTGTTCCAGTCGCCGGGGCCGGCGCAGTTCAGCGGCGCCAGCGTCACCTTCGAGCCCGGCGCGCGCAGCGCTTGGCACACCCATCCGTGCGGCCAGACGCTGATCGTCACCGCCGGCCTCGGCTGGACGCAGTGCTGGGGCGAACCGAAAGAGGAAATCCGCCCCGGCGACGTCATCACCTGTCCGCCCGGCAAGAAGCACTGGCACGGCGCCACCGACAAAACCGCCATGACGCACATCGCCATCCAGGAAGCGAAGGACGGCAAGGTGGTGGAGTGGCTCGAAAAGGTCACCGACGAGCAATACCTCGGCTGATCGTTTTAGACCGGTAGATTTCGGCGAATTTCGGGGGCAGGAAATTTCCGGGACTCGATACGAATTCCTCTGTTGAACGACGTTACCGAATTGCTCCATTTACCGAATTGATCGGTAAACGGAGCGAAGTTCACAAAGTGAAATCAGCGGCTTGAAAAATATTGCGGCCGTCGCGCTTACCACCGGCGCAGCTGTGGTATGATGCGCGCATGATCGGATTGAACAGGCGCTTTGAAAAAACATCGCGGCGAGCGCGCGCCCCTGACGCGTCGCCGTGCTGTCGCCGCGCCGGCAGGACAGGTGCGCGCAGCAGGCGTCGTGTGCGCACGCAAAACCGTGAATCCGTGACTTCAAATGCATGCGCCGTGCAGAACCACAACATCTTGTGCGGTGGTAAAGGGAAGGCGGGGGACACCCCCTCGAAATTCCAGAGGTTCGAATGGGAACTTTGCTCGGGAGGGGGAGGGGGGACCCCACCCCCCCATTTTTGCCATTCAAATGCGTCGCCGGGGTCCCGGCCACAAGATGTAGATGTTGGCCGACCAGCCCCACCCCCGGGGGGGTGTTGCG
>DIZC01000072.1 GCA_002429315.1 Alphaproteobacteria bacterium UBA6038 | reverse complement strand
GTGAAGATTTCGACCCCATCCGCCGTCACGCCGACGCTGTGTTCGAATTGCGCCGACAGCGAACGGTCGCGCGTCACCGCCGTCCAGCCGTCGTTGAGAATCTTCACGCCGTAGCCGCCGAGATTGATCATCGGCTCGACGGTGAAGAACATGCCGGGCTTCAGCGCCAGGCCGTAGCCGGGCCGGCCGTAATGCACGATGTTGGGCAGCGCGTGGAACACGCGGCCCACGCCGTGGCCGCAGAAATCGCGCACCACCGCGCAGCGCTCCTCGGCTTCGGCGTAAGCCTGGATGGCATGGCCGACGTCGCCGGTGGTGGCGCCCGGCTTAACCGCCGCGATGCCGCGCATCATGGAGTCGTAGGTGACGTCCACCAGCCGGCGCGCCTTCAGCTTCACGTCGCCGACCAAGTACATGCGGCTGGTGTCGCCGTGCCAGCCGTCGAGGATCACCGTCACGTCGATGTTGACGATGTCGCCGTCGCGCAAGGGCTTGTCGCCCGGGATGCCGTGGCAGACCACGTGATTGATGGAGGTGCAAAGCGTGTGGCGATAGCCGCGGTAGCCGAGGCAGGCGGGCACCCCGCCGTGATCGAGCACATATTCGAAGGCGAGCTTGTCGAGCTGCGCCGTGGCGACGCCGGGCTGCACCGCCGGAACCATCAGGTCGAGCACTTCGGCCGCCAGCCGCCCCGCTTTGCGCATGCCCTCGAACCCGCCCGCGTCGTGCAGCGCAATACCGAGATTGGCGCGCCGGGCGGCTTCGAACGTTTGCGAGTCGGGGATTTGGGACATGGGCCGGATGTAAGCTCTATCGCACCGATCTCAACGTTCTCTTACACCCGTGCCAACACGGTCAAGGGCGGCGGGTTCGACGGCTATGCAGCCACGGCCGGGGCAGACCTGAAGCAACGGTTCTGGCGTAGCGTCGCCGGCGTGGCAGACTAACTTGTCCAAGAAGAGGAGATCGCCATGCCGAAGATCGACGTGACCTCCGCGGCCGCACGCAAAGGCTCCAGCTATCCGCCGCCCTATGACGCGCCATGCGCGGAGCGCGGGCGCAGGCGGCTGGGGGATGCCGGCGGCCTGACGCAGTTTGGCGTCAATCTGCTGGAGCTGCCGCCCGGCGCCGCCTCCAGCCAGCGGCACTGGCATTCGGAAGAGGACGAATTCGTCTATGTGGTTTCCGGCGAGGTGACCCTGATCGACGACGACGGCGAGCATCCGTTGCGCGCCGGCGACTGCGCCGCCTTTCCCAAAGGCGCGCCCGACGGCCACCAGCTCGTCAACCGATCCGGAACGACGGCGGTATGTCTGGAGGTGGGCGCGCGCAGCGCCGGCGATGTCTGCACCTATTCCGACATCGACATGAAAGTGGACAAGCGGATCGGCGGCTATACCCGGAAAGACGGCAGACCGTATCCCGTGCGGGAAAGCGGTTGAGAGGCGCGGCGGCGGGGCGCGTCCGCGATTTGCGCGCGGCTTGCCGCTTCGTCTAGCTTCGCACGGCCGCACCGGGTTTTGCCGATGTATGTCGCGCTGCGATTTGTGAGCCTGTTCCTTATCGTCATCGGGCTCATGCTGCTCGGCGCCGATCTCATCACCACGCTGGAGCATGGCGGCGAAGTGACCATCCGCTCGCTCGATCACGTGTGGACCGCCATCAACCGCGACAGCATCGATGGGATGAAGACCTGGCTGCAGCACCGGGCGGCGGCGCCGGTGACGCATGGCATCGAATCCTTCCTGGCGCTGCCCGGCTGGGCCGTGTTCGGCGTGCTGGGGGTTATTCTGGCGTTTGTGTTCGGCCGCCGCAGCCCGATGGAAATGTGATCAGCGGTTGGCGCCGGGTTTCCAGAGCGCGTCCTTGGCCCCGCGATCGTTGGCGTAGCGCGCCATCACGAACAGATGGTCCGACAGCCGGTTGATGTATTTGATCGCCGCAGCGCCAACCTTTTCCTGCTCAGACAGTTCCACCATCAGCCGCTCGGCACGGCGCACGATGGTGCGGGCGAGGTGCAAATAGGCGGCCGCCGGCGTGCCGCCCGGCAGCACGAAGGAATTGAGCGGCGCGAGTTCGGCATTCATCGCATCGATTTCGTGTTCCAGCCGTTCCACCTGCGCCTCGACGATGCGCAGCGCGCCTTCGCTGCGGCAGCCGCCTTCCGGCACGCACAGGTCGGCTCCTAGATCGAACAAATCGTTCTGAATGCGCGCCAGCATCTCGTCGCCGTGGCCGCTCGTGTGCAGGCGCGCGATGCCGATCACGGCGTTGGCTTCATCCACCGTGCCGTAGGCCGCGATGCGTAAGCTGTGCTTGGGCAGGCGCGTGCCGTCGCCCAGCGCCGTCTGCCCCTTGTCGCCGGATTTCGTGTAGATGCGGTTGAGCGTCACCATTCTGCCAACAATCGGAATCTCACCATTTTGTTGAATCTAGAGGGTGGACCGCGTATCTGCCAGCGCAGAAACGCTGGCGGAGCGGTCCTCGCCCCCGCTAGTATCTTGGCCAAGCAAAACCGGACCATTCATGCCCATTGAAGTACCCGAAATCATTGAATCGGACGACACCCGCGTGGCCTGCGACGGCGACGGCGGCGTGCTCGGCCATCCCAAGGTGTATCTCGAAATGGGCGACCAGACCTACGTCGAATGCCCCTATTGCGACCGCCGCTTCGTTCTCCGCGAGGGAGCGCGGGCGCATTGAGCGCTGCACCTACGGCCGTTGCCAGAGGCCGCCCGATTGCCAAGGGCGACCACCTCTACCTGATCGACGGCTCGGGCTACATCTTCCGCGCCTATCACGCGCTGCCGCCGCTGTCGCGCAAATCCGATGGGCTGCCGACCGGCGCGGTCTCCGGCTACTGTAACATGCTGTGGAAGCTGCTGGAGGACATGAAAGGCTGGGAGAAGCCGACGCACCTTGCTGTGATCTTCGATGCCGGTCGCGCCACATTCCGCAACGAGATTTACAAAGAATACAAGGCCAACCGCCCGCCGCCACCCGACGATCTGATTCCGCAATTCCCGCTGGTGCGCGAGGCAACGCGCGCGTTCGGTGTCGCCTGCGTCGAAGAGCCGGGGTTCGAGGCCGACGACCTGATCGCCACCTACACCCGCATTGCGCGCGAGGCCGGCGCGCGCGTCACCATCGTCTCGTCCGACAAGGATCTGATGCAGCTGGTGCTGGATGGCACGGTCGAACTGCTCGACACCATGAAGAACAAGCGCATCGGCGGCGCCGATGTGATGGAACGATTCGGCGTGCCCCCGAACAAGGTGGCGGAAGTCCAGGCGCTGGCCGGCGACTCCATCGACAATGTCCCGGGCGTGCCGGGCGTGGGCGTGAAGACCGCGGCGGAACTGCTCAACATTTATGGCGATCTCGAAACGCTGCTCGCGCGTGCCGGCGAGATCAAGCAGCCGAAGCGCCGCGAAACCATCCTCGCGAATGCCGAGAACGCGCGCATTTCGCTGAAGCTGGTGACTTTGGATGACAACGCGAAATTCTCCTGCCCCATCGAGGAGATGGAAGCGCAGCCGCTGGAGCCGGCCAAGCTGCTGAGTTTCCTGAAAGCGCTGGAATTCACCGCGCTGACGCGCCGCGCCGCCTCACGCTTCGGCGTGGACGATCTCGACGCCATCGAAGCATCCGATCCTGTGCAGCGGGAGCTTCCTCCACCCGACGGCGTCATGCCGTTCCGGCCACAACCGATCCCCGAACAGAAGGCCATTTCCACCAAAGCCGAGCCCGGTGTGGTGCTGGACAAGGACTCCGTGCTGCGCGCCATCGACTACGGCGCGTACGAAACGGTGGTGACGCTCGAACGCCTGCACCATTGGATCGCCCGCGCGCACGAAACAGGCCGTGTGGCGCTGAAGACGGAGAGCGCGTCGTCCGATCCGATGCAGGCGGTGCTGTGCGGGATTGCGCTGGCGATGGCGCCCGGCGAAGCGGCGTACGTGCCTTGTGGTCATCGCGCCGGCGAAGGCCTCGATCTCGCCGACACCAAGGGCAGCGTCGTCCAGCTTTCCGAAGCGGAAGTGCTGCAACGGCTGAAGCCGCTGCTCGAAGATGAAAGCGTGCTGAAGATCGGGCACGATCTGAAACGCGACTACCTGATGCTGCTCCAGCGCGGCATCCGCATCGCCACGCTGGACGATACGCTGGTGATGTCGCACGCGTTGGATTCCACGCTGCACCCGCACGATCTGGAAACGCTCGCCGAGCTGCATCTCAACCACAAGCGGATGAGCCTGCCAGACCTGATCGGCAAAGGGCGCGACAAGATCGCGTTCGATTGCGCCGATGTGCAGCGGGCGACGCGCTATTCCGCGGAAGATGCCGATATTGCCTTGCGCCTCCAGGCGCTGCTGAAGCCGCGGCTGACCGCCGAGCGCAAGCGCACGGTGTACGAAACGCTCGAGCGGCCGATGGTGCGCGTGCTCTCCGACGTGGAGCGCGAAGGTATCACCATCGATCCGGATTTTCTGCGCAAGCTGTCGAACGATTTCGCGCAAACCATGTCGCGACTGGAGCCTGTCTCTTATACACATCTGA
>DIZC01000083.1:75589-75767 GCA_002429315.1 Alphaproteobacteria bacterium UBA6038 | reverse complement strand
TCAATGGCAACACGGTGCCCAACGAGCTGTTCGTTCCGGCGCGCTTTGGCACAGCAGTCGATCCGAACGATGCGGAGCTTGAGGATCGCATCGCCGACAATGATTTCACCGGCATCGATCCTTCGCGGGGCGGCGGCAGCACCGGCGTCGGCGGACCACAAACGCCATTCTCGCATTC
>DIZC01000083.1:0-75417 GCA_002429315.1 Alphaproteobacteria bacterium UBA6038 | reverse complement strand
TGCAACATCGACCGCCTGTGGGAAGTGTGGCTGCGCCGCGACTCTCGCAACCAGAACCCGACCGATAAGGACTGGTTGGCTGGCCCGAGCGACCAACCCTTCGCGATCTTCGATGCACAGGGAAAAGACATCGCGTGCACGCCAAAGGATATGCAGGGCCTGGCGAACCTGGGGTACAACTATGACGACACTAGCGATCCGCTGGGTCACACCGCGCGCCGTCAGCTGCGGCTTACCGGTCTGGGCCTCGCGGCGCCAATGCCAACGGGAGCACAACGGGACATGGCGCCGAAAGTCGAACTGCTGGGTTCCACCACAGGCGGCGTGAAGCTCGGCGCGAAACCGGCCACCGCGGAGGTGAAGTTCAAGCCACGCCCGGTGGCAGCGCTGACGCACAGCTTCACCGCCAATGCCGTCAATCCGGCGACCCCCGGCGAGCCCGATCGCGTGTTCCTGTATCTGACCAAAATCCGCGGCAAGAATGACGCGGCTGTGTTCGACGTCTTCATCGCACCCAAGGCGCAGAAGGATGCCAAGCCTGTTCGTGTCGGCGCTTTCGCATTATTCGGCCTGGAATCCGCGACAGACAAGAAAGGCAAATCGGGCGGCGCCGGCCTTAGCAAAATGATCGAGGTCACCAAGACGATCGACGCGATGCACCTGAAGGGTCAGCTCGGCGCGGACACAGTAAACGTGCAGATCGTTCCGCGTGGCACCGTGAGCGATGACGACGCGATCGAGGTTGGCCAGATCAGCCTGCACCGTCAAAGCGGCTCATGACGGCGGCGTTGGCCGGCCTCCGCGAGATGACGCGCGGATTCTTCTGGTTCCTTCCCGTCGTCGCACTGTCCGGCTGGGTGATGCTCATCGCGTTCGATCAGGCACTCATGCTTCCGCGGCTGTGCGGTATGTTGGGCATAGATACGTTCTTTACGTTAGGCCTGCCGGCCGCGCTGGCGTTCAATTCGGCCGGTACGCTTGCTCTGTCGTGGGTATTGATGCTGACGGCGATGACCGCGCCGCTGCTGCATCGCCCGCTCGCGCAAGTTTCGGCCATGAGCTTTGCGGAACGCCGGTGGCGCGCCACGGGGTTGTTTGTGACCGGCTTTATGATGACGTGGCTGCTCGCAATCGCGCTGCTGATGCTCTGCGCTCTCGCGCTTCGCATCGGCTTTGGCGGCAGCCCGTTCCTGCCGTTCCTGCTAGTGTTGAGCGCATCCATAGTCTGGCAGGGCACTTCGATGCGGCAGCAAAGCCTCAACCGATGCCACGCCTTTGCGCCATTGCCGGCCTTCGGGCTTGCCGCGGAGTGGGGAAGCATGCGCTTTGGGTTCGCCAACGCGCGCGCCTGTGTCGGCGCCTGCTGGCCGCTGATGCTCCTGCCGTTCGTCGCGGGTGCAGCGCATCTGTGCGTCATGGCCGGCGCGGCAATCATCATGTTTGCCGATCGTTACGCCCGCCCGCGTTTGGCGAGCACCAATGTGCCCCTCGTCCTGGTCGGCTCGACTGTCATCCTGGCGTCGGCAGCAGCGTCGCTCCTTTGGCCGGGTTCGCGTTGAACGGACGTCAGTCCCGAAACTGCCTTGAATGAGAAGACACCGACAGCGGTGCTCTTCACGATTTCCGGGTTTGCGCCCTTTTGTATCGAGGCAAGGTACGTGACACATTGACCGCTTATCCAGACGGCAGAAAAGTCGCGCCTCCTCCATTACACTCACATTCACTGGCGCGAATTTTCGGTAGCGCTCCCCTGGCCTCGCGAAGCCCGCGGGCCCTGTTGAACAGGACACCGGTCGGTGCTTTGCTTTCCAGGTCATCTGAAAAGGAGAGGGTCGCCTAAAATTTCGATATTTTCGAGCGGCGCCAGCTACAGAGTGAATTCGGTTGCCTCATTGATCTATTGGGTTCGCAGTTCGACCCGCCCAAGACGTCTTGGCTTCTGCACTGTCATTGCGTGACTTCCTGACCAAGTAATCTAGGCTGTTGACGGTCAATGAAAAAGACCATGATCTTAGCAGCATGCGCCGTCGCAGCCATTTTTGCCGCTAGTTTCGTCGTCGGTGAGACGCGCGAGGTGCCCCTTATAATTGTAAGCTTGGTGGCCTGCGCTCTAACTGCGACCGGCGGGGTATGGCTCTCAACTGTAATACCCCGGATAGGTTGGTCACATTAGGTGGTGCTCTCCGTCGGCTAATCCTGCTCTGTGTCGGGTCTGCGCTAATTCTTGCTCTGCCTGTATTACTGATAGCTCTTGCGACCTGGGCCCTGGGCAAGGCTGAGTCCCTCGGCCCTAACTACAGCGGCGCCGCTATTTCGGGCAGTATTGCAGGCTCGTTAGCAGGCACGTTGGTAAGCTGGGTCCGCGAGGTAGCTGCCAGGACTAACATTATTCGGCTGGTTAGAAGTTTAGACCACAGGGCCGCCGCTGTTGGTGCTGCCCTCGCTCTTGCCTTCTCAATCCCCCCTACGGGGACATACAAAGATCACGTGACTGGCATTATCATCGCTGTGTTCACAGGGATGCTCACAGCCGCCATAATAGGTAAACTTATCGGGCATTTTGGAGCCTCGCTGGCAGGTGCGCTGAAATCTGCCATGGTTGCAACTGTCGCTTCGGCCTTCGCCTTTCTCTTCGGCATCTACCTGGCAATTTTGGCTGACGCTTTTCTTCTCCTCGCCGGCGGTCTGGCCCACTTTATGGCATCAAGCACGATTGGCGGTGCATTCAGTCGCGCGCTTGTCCTCCTGGAATATGGAGGCATCCTGTTGATTTCCAGCATAGGTATCATGGCAGTCGGAACTATCACGACACTCGTTACAAATAGCCGTGCGGAGATGCTTATTGTGATGATCGGCTTCGTGTACGCAGTCTTGGGTTACGTTCTCTGGATTGCAGCTTTTCCCGTACTGAATTCCGTCAATTTTGAGGGAGCGATCGCTGGTTGCTTGGCAGGTATTCTGGCAGGTGCATGCGTTGGACTTGAGAGCAAAGCCTTCAAGGGCGTTACTGCTGGCTTGATCGGGGGCTGTCTGGCCGGAGTTCTGGGTAGCGCCGTCGCCCCGTTGAGCATTCGCGGTTTGGACCGAATTGTGGGTGGGGCCTTCGGTGGGCTAGGCGCTGTCAAAAATCAGCTTGAGCCCGGTGTTCTCGGGGCGGTATTCGGAGGAGTACTCGGCGGCTTTTTCCCCGAGTACCTTCAACAAGAGACTAGGAGAGGTCTGGGGTGAAATCTGTGTTGGGATGTTCAGTGGCATTCTTACTTTCACGCTTATCCTGACAACAGAGATCGCCTTAATAAGCGCGCTAAGCCTCGCCTTAAGAGTCGTGAGCGGCCTCACCACGTTGCGCTGATCGGGGCGTCATTCCTCCGCCCTGAGGCAACCACCCAGCCGACGCAGCGCTCTCAAAGGGTCGGCGCCTTTTGCTGCGAAGTTGGGTCTATGATGCGTTGCAACCTGCTCCGCACGATTCGACCTTATGCCGGAGCATTGCCCCCAGCTGTACCCAGTCGTCTTCCCGAACCAGCGTCTTCTGACATTGACGCAAGAACCGCCCCTGCCCGCTGCGCCGCCGATGGGGCCCGCAACGATGCCGCCGGCAATCGCCGCTTCGCTGCCCGCAACCGCGGCCGCGCCGGCCGCCGCCCCAGTTGCCAGCCCCAGGCTGCCGGCAACGCCGGCCATCACCGGCGCGAGAGCCCCGGCGGTGAACGCCGTCACCGCAATCGCCACAACGGCGAGCAGGATTTCGCCCATGGCACCGCAATTGCTGGATGCCGTCGAACCAGAAGAACTTCGTCGCCGGCGACGCCGACGCGCTCTCGTTGTTCTCGAGGATCGCTCCGTCGGCATTCTCGGTGTAGGCGATGGAGCGCGAGCTGCCGTCGTAGATGTCGGTCGAGGTCAGGAAGTCCCGCTTGTCGTAATTGTAGTCCGTCGTGTAGTCGGTGTTGGAGGAGGAATAGACCGTTGCGATCTCGGTGGCGTTCTGCTCCGCCCCGTCCCACCAGGTGTAGGAGTTGGTGGTGGTGGCGGTCGACACCCAGGCGCCGTTCTTGTGATGCGCTGCTCAGCCAAACCCGCGGCTTCCACCTTCTGCGTCAGGTTGCCCCGCGCATCGTAGGCGTAGGTGTTGGTGACCGTGGAAGCTTCCAGCGCGTTATCCGCCGTTCGCGAGGTCATCGACAGCACTTCGGAAACCAGCAGCCCGCGGTGATCGAACGTGTTTGTGGTCATGCCGCCGAGCTTGTTTGTCACGGTGAGCCGGTCCCCAAAGGCGTTCAGCCCGTACACCTCGGAATGCCCCTCGGCGTCGGTGACGCTGGTCACCCGGTCGAGCTTGTCGCGGCCGAATGTGGTCGTGGCATCTTGACTGCTGTCGGGGGTGACGGTGGGCGGCACGCCGGCGAGGATGGTGCCGGCGATCTTTGTCGCGTAGCGGGTGACCGACGCTACCGCGTTGCCGATCGTGTAGGTGGTGGCGGTGGCGTAGGCCTCGCCGTCCGCCTGCAGCCTGAGCCTGTTCAGCAGGTCGTAGTAGAAATACGTGGTGTTGCCGCTCGCATCCTGTCTCGTGCTGAGATTGCCGAACGCGTCGTAAGCGTTGGTGGTGACCGCGTTGGTGGAGGAATCGATCGGCACCGTGGCGGTCAGCACATGACCGAGCGAGTCGTACGTGTAGGTGGTGGTGTTATGGCGTGGATCTTTGCGGGTGAGCACGTTGCCCATGCCGTCATAGGTGTAGACGGTCGCCGCCTGTTCGTCCGTGCCGTTGGCCCGGGTCTCAACGTGGATCAGGTTGTTCGAATAGTAATCGTAATGCGTGGTAGCTACGTCTGCGGTGCCATACGCGACGGTCTTGTCGGTCAGACGCCCGATCCCGTCGTATTGCAGACGGGTGTCGATCGCGAGACCGCCCGTTCCCGCGTCCTGGATGGTATCCGACAGGCGCCCGTCGGCATCGTAGACATAGCCGGTCTGGACGGCTGTCGACGGGATGGTATTCGGGAGCTGTGCTTTCAAGCTCGCCTGCGTAACGCTGTCATTCACGCTGTATGGCGCGGCATATTGGATCTTCAGCGTCGTCCGTCCCGCCTGATCGTAGCGGTACTCCGTGACATAGCTCTCCGCATCTACGCTGTAGACCAGTCGGCCCTGCAGATCGTAAACCATGCGCGTCGTGCGGTCATTTGAACCGGCATTGGACGACACCCACTGGTTCATGGAAGTCTGGGAGGGTGCCGATGCCGACGACCAAGCCAAGGCGAATTGGGTTTCGCTGACCACGCGACCCATATTCGCGGCGTCGTATTTGTATTGCGTGACGTCGCCTGCAGCGTCGATCGAGAATGCGAGATTTCCGGTGTTGGCGTCGTACACCATCCAGCTCTGGCGGTTGGTGGCGCTGGTGGCCAGGCCCGTCGAACCGATCTGTTGTTGCACGTAGCTCAGCGTGTAAGCGTTTTGTGTGGGGCTGATCGTGCCGCTGTATTCGATCTTGCTGACCGCATGGCCGGCGGAATCGTATTGATATTCCGTGGGACGGAGATTCGGGTCCAGCGCGTACTGCAGCTGCCCTGCATCGTTATAGAAATACCGCTGGTGAATATCCTGCGCACTCGTGCCGGCGGCGGTCTTCAGTCGGCTGAAACTCCAGGTGGTTCTGTTGGCGCTGGTGATTTGCGTGTCGTAGCCGATGGTTTCGATCTTTTCCCCGGCGCCGTTGTAGACGATCTCGCTGATGAAGCCGTTGCCGTCGAGCTTTCCGATGAGGCGGTTCTCGTTATCGTAGAAATTGCGCGTGGTATCGTCGTGCACGGCGTCGGCTACCGGCGTTTGCACCGTCGTCGGTATGGTGGATTGGAAACCAGTGGGGTCCAGCTTGTTCGCGTATGAGGTGGTTGAAACCAGATTGCCGGCACTGTCGTGGGTGAGCACCGTCGCACCGCCCTGCCCGTCGATCGTTTCGAGCAGACGGTTCTCTGCATCGTAAATGCGCCACGACCAGACATCGTTGTTGGGATCGGCGGCAGGACGAACGGAACTCAGCGTCGGGTCGATCGGGTTGCCATTCGAATCGAGCAACGCGCCCATCTGGGTGGATGTGAGCTTGGTCGCATAGCTGACCGTGGCAATCAGTCTGTTGTCCGCGTCGTATTTGTATTCCGTGATCGATCCATCCGCGGCAACATCGGCCACTTTTCGCCCGACATTATCGTAGAGGTAATAGCTCTTCCTGAGTGTTCCATCGGGCGCCGTCGTTCCATCCCAAAATACGCAAAGGCGGCCAAGGCTGTCGTACTGGTATGTCGCCGTTGCCGTGGGCTGATATGTATCGGACTTGCTATAGCTGGTGAGCTCGCCCGCCTTGTTGTAGGTTGAAGTCTCCACATATTGGTTTGCGTACGTGACGGTGCACGTGTTTTGAGCATCGTTCCATGCGATCGTGGTGCTGCCGCCGTTCAAATCGACGGAGGCGGTGAGCCGACCGAGGCCATCGTACGCAGGCAACCCGTTCGCAAGCAGGTAGACCTCCGAATTCGCGATGCCGCTTGTCTGCTTGGTGAGCAGTTGCCCGAACTGGTCGTAGGTATAGGTAATGGTGGTGGCGGACGCGTTTACGCCCGTACCGTCTGAATTGTCGGCTGTGTAGGTTGTAGCTTTGGCGAGGTTGCCGCGAAAATCATAGACGTAATCGGTGCGTTCCACGGTCGACAGATCGGCGAAACCTGTTGCCCAGGCGGAAAGTGCGCTTTCGGAAATGGTGCCCGTATAGGTCTGATCCCTGTAGACAATGGCGACTTTGCGGTTCCCGTTCGACTTGTACTGATACTCCGTAACCTCTCCGTCCGGCGAGACGCCGAACCGCAGATGGCCTTCGACGTCATAGGCAAAGCTTGTGGTATCCCCATTTCCGTTCGTCAACGTTGAGAGATGATTGTTCGTATCGTAGGTGCGGGTGATCGTGTCTCCCAAGGGATTCGTCTGCACCAGCAAATTGTCGTTGGTATCATAGGTGTAGCTGGTGAGATCGGCGGTCGGGTCTTTCGACGTGGCGACGTCCCCGTCGGTATCGTAGGTGTATCGGAAGTTCTGCACGGCGGTGCCGGTTTGCGCCGGCGGCGGCTTAAGCGATGTCAGCTGCCCACTGCTGTCGAAGGTCAGCACCGTCTGCTGACCCGCGTTGTCCGTGATCGTCGTCTGCGTGCTGCTGTCGTAGGAGAACGACGTCGTCCGCGTCACGCCGGTGGCAATCGTTTGCGTGAGGGTATGAACCCGATTGCTGGTGTCGTAAGTGACGTCCAGCCGCGCGCCGCCGGTTTGACTGATGGAGGTGATTCGATCGCTGGTTCCGTCATAGGAATAGGTAGTGACGACCGTGTTTCCATCCGTCGTAGCGTTGTCGTACGGCGTCAGATCGACCGTGACTGTTTGCAGGCGCTTCGAGGAATCGTAGCCATAAGAGGCGGTGGAAAGGGTGGTGCCGTCGGACTTGGTCGTGATCACCAGTGTGAGCTTGCCCGAAGCCCAGCTGAACGACGTCGTCTCGCCATCCTGTGTCTGGACGGTGAGGAGATGCCCGTTGGTTGCGTCGTAGGTGAAGGAAAGCTGATTGCCGTCCGTGTCGGAACTTCCCGAGAGCCGGCCGCCGTTCAATGAATCGAACGTCTCAGTTGCTTGCGTGTGGCCATCCGTCCAGGTCCAGGTCGTTCCCGAGAATGTCAGCCGGTCGGCTGCACGACCGCCCTGATGACAGATATACGCACCTGCGGTCGCGTCGTAGGTGTACAGCAGATCCGAGCCGTCCCAATCGATCAGGGTGACGGTGCTGCCGGCGGTATTGACGGTACGGGTGAGATTTACGACCGAACGGGAGTCGCCGAATTGCCAGCTGTGGAAGGACTGGTAGCCGGCATTCGCGCTCTCGCTGTTGTAGGCGCGCGAAATGACGTCGTTCAAGCCCTGGCCGATGAGCACCTCGTCGGTGCGCTCCAGCACAAGGTTGCCGTTCGCGCCGTTGACGTACACCTTCTCGCCGTAACGGCCGAATGTGGCGTCGCCGACCTGACCGTCCAGCCCAAGCTTGCCCAGAACCTGCCCAGAGCTGCGGTCCAGCCCGAGACCAGTACCCGAGACTGAAGCGGCGCAGAAGATGCGGTCGCCATCTCGAGTTTTCGCATTTGCTCCGTCTTCAGCTGGTAGAGCGCGGACGGCAAGGGCATTGCCCGCAAATCTATTCCAGAGTCGGCGATTGTTTTGGTAACCGAATTCGGCAAGGCAGCGATGGTTTCGTCCGAAAGCCTCCAAGGTTGAACTTCGCCGGTGGTGCCCGCGTTCGTGACAACATTCTGATCAGATTCAACCACTACATTGCGGGCCGTCGACGCGCTGGGCGCTGGTCATCGCGTTGCTGTTTTGCGAAGCGGCCTCGCTCCTGCGAAATCCTGCCACCGGCATTCGAGAGAGGGCATTGATCGCAGTATCTAGTTGTGAGACAAGCGCTAGAGTACCGGAGCTATCGGAGGCCTCACGCGCAGACGAAATCGGCGCTGGAGGCTGTGCTACCGCAGCGGTGCGGCGAAACTCGTAAGCCAGAGCGCGCAAAATGATCGGATCACGGCTGTCGGCGACCTGCCGTATGACATCATAGCCCTGAACCAGTGAACCAAGGCCGGAGCGTCGCCGCCACTCGAATTTGATAGCAATTTCATGGCTATCAATGTGTCGATTAGCCGAGTCTCTTCGGCTACGAACCTAGGCTCCGCAACCACGTCGGTGGGAACGAGCCCGGTTGAGGCTCTAATCTGATCTGTCAGCGTATTGGCTAGGGCGGGCGGTACGCTAGCTTGCCGGCCTACCGATTGATTTGCCGGCGTATTTACCGAAAATGCTCGTGAGCGGACGGCTGTCGTGACTTCGAGTGCGATTTCCCAAAAGGCGAACCCGGAAAATACACGTACGAAAGAACTGGTTGCGGCAAACGCTGCAGCATGCATCCGCGCCGCGTCGGCCGCTGAGCCGATGGGTATAAAGCTTGGTTGAAGAACCTTCACTTGGTCTGACGGCGGGAGATTTGCCGATCGCAACATCAAGAATCGAAATAGCTCATCCATGTGTCCGACCCCTTGCCATCAAAAGTTCCCGCGATGGCTCTCGATAGGGTAGTTTCACCCTGAAATAATCCGAACAAGGGTCACGCGGAAAGCGACCGAGATTTCGACTTGGCTTGCCAGCCTATCAGGCGAGGACCTGACTACCGCAGCAGATCTTTCCCAAGCGGCGACAGACACCACCCCCCATACTGTTTCCAAGTCCTCCCCAATAGCTTTGAATTTCGAACGGCTGATCGTTCTGGAGCCGCTCGATCGAGGAAAGAGAAGCTGCCAACACAATGGCGCCGAAGACAAGGAGCCCGCCCGCACTCGCGAAACTCGTTTGCCCGGAGAACGCTGCCGCGATGATAATTGCTGCGAAGGCAGACGTCGCCACAAGCCGGACCCACAATAGGATCCAATTCTGCCTTGCTCCACTGCCCAGGAAGAATTGGCGGGCGCTGCGCGGCACAGATCTAAGGGAAGGGAGGGCAACCGACGATCGACCGCTATCCGCCTGCCGGCCAAACACCAAAAACAATGGCGCGACCAGAATGAAGGCCGAAAAAGCCGCCGTCATGATCAGCAGGTACGCTGGAATAGACGTGATTGTGGTTAGAGGTACCCAAATGTAGACCTGCGCCCGTAAGGTAACGGTTTCGATCATGAGAGCAACTAGAAACAGAAACGACAATACGGCGATGGTGGCCCTGCCAGGCGAGTGCAGTTCATAACGCCATTCCTTTCGACAGCCAAGAATAGCTTTCTCCGGAAGCTTGGAGATTCGACTAAACAAAACTAACTGAGCGCCAAGTCACCTTGGAAGATAATGAGCCTGACTTTAGGATCCTCCGCGTACTCTCCTAATTCGCGAGATGCAAGCGGCTCATTCAGCAGTGATCCAGCCGGAATATGCGGCATTGTGACTTTCACAAACCCAAAAGGGGCCTAATCCACAGGCAAACGGCCGATGTCAAGAAAAGAGTTTCACGCTCGGTACAGCCCGTGTACCATCGCGTCGGGAGTCAGGGATTCGGGGCGGCCTCACGCGCTGAATCCGGAGGACGGTTGGAGAATTTCAAAATTGGTGCGGCGGACGGGACTCGAACCCGTATGTCTGTGGAGACGCCAGCTTCCAAAGCTGGTGCGGTTACCTGTTTCGCCACCGCCGCACTAACCGGGGATGTGGGGAGCTGAATGAGGCGCGAACCAAATCCAGCTCCCCCGCCCCGACCACCTACCGTATCGTGACGCGGCAGGACGCCATCGCGTGTGCCTCGCGGGCCTCGCGAATCACTAGTGATTATCTGTGCGGGTGGAAGACGTGAAAACCGTCAGGGCGACGAATAAGTCTGTTACTCGCCGCGTATCCACAGGTAGAGCGGCATTGACTCCGAAGGCGAAAAGAGTCTGTGCGAAAAAGGCGTCCGATTCGCGGCGTGCCGAACCAGTGAGCCTCGCTCCGCTTTCGTTTGACGATGCTCTCGCAGGTCTTCTGCGGACCAAGCCCGCGCGGGCTCGCTCGTGACCATCGTCGTCAGCGTTCGCGCGAACGATGGAATTGTTTTAGCGACAGATAGTGCAACGTCGTTTTCCAATGCCTCTGGCGAAGTCGTCAAAATCTATAACAACGCAAACAAGCTATTTAATCTGGTGAAGGGCTGGCCGATCGGAGCCATGACGTATGGTAGCGGCAGCATCGGTGCAGCTTCTATATCCACTTTGAGTAAGGACCTCCGCCGCCGACTTACGGCTGTTAACTCCGGTGGCAGCGGAGAGGATGCGTTAGATCGCGATGCTTACACGGTGCAAGACGTAGCGGAAAAAACGAAAGCATTTTTTCAGGGCTGCTATCAGCAGGCTTACCAAGACCCTGTTCCAGGATACTTCTTGGGATATCGAGTTTGCGGATATTCCGCCAACAACCCGCTCCCCGAAGCATGGGAAATCCGAATAAAGGAGAACGGTGCAGAAGGGCCGGATCCACTTTATGAGGCTACCCACTTTGGTCCACGGTGGGCAGGTGAAACTGAGGCTATAGACCGCTTAGTGTTAGGGATCGGAAGCCGCACAATGGAAGCGTTGCAGCAGATTGGGCTGGATGAACCGACTGCTAACCATGTGGTTGCTGAGTTAATTCAGCGGTTATGTGCAACGCTCTTTCTCCCCGCTATGCCCATACAGGATGCTATCGACCTAGCTCGCTTTTTGGTCGATGCGGCGTCCAAATTTGCGCATTTCACGCTTCGCCCAGCTACGGTCGGCGGCCCAATGGAGATCGCGACCATAACGAAACATGAAGGTTTTAAGTGGATAACTCGCAAGCACTACTACACTGGCGAATACAACCGGGAAGGCTGATCAGATGTCTCTCAAGCAGCTGAATGCGAAAACCAAGGCCAAACCCACACCGCAAGGGTGGACGCCAGATAAGCGGTTCATTGATTATCCGTATGCGAAGCAACGCGATAACGTGCCCCCGCTCCCACAGGACCCACAGTCCACCGCTAGGAAGCGTGCGCCACTGGACGCCGATACATTAGACGCTTTCCGCGTGCGCCGCGAATAGCACTATCAGTACGGTCGCTATCGCTCACCTTGCGAGAATTCCACCGGAATTCAAACTCTCGAAGATACGCGGGAAGGTGCTGCTCGCTCACATGATGAAAAGTGCCGATCAGGCCACGCTTTAACAGCGAGTGGTACGACTCCGCAAAGTTTGTATGGAAGATGATCGCGCGCACAAATTCCTTCGAGTGATCAACTGTGTGGTGCGAACGGAAGTGCTTCTTGATCCCAGAATAGCCAAGGTGGCTGTCCGTCACGATGTTTGCGCCACCATCGATCAATGGGCGCGCAATCGTCTGTAGCGTTCCCTTCTTTGTGTTCGGAACCACGAACGTCCTTGCATCGCCCTCTCGATCCACAAGCGTCATAACCGCGATCTTCTTGCCAGCCTTGTTCGTGCGGTTCTTGTGAAGGTTGTTCTTGGCTTTGCCGCCGATGAATGTTTCGTCAATTTCGACAATCTGGTCGCCGCCACTACCAAGCATCCCGCGCAATGGCTGTTGCGACATTGCCTCGCGAACCCGATGGCACATGAACCACGCCGAGCGGTAGGAGATATTCAGGGCGCGCATAAGTTGGTTCGCCGAAATACCCTTCTTAGAGCTACACATCATGTAGATCGCGAACAACCACTTGCTCAGCGGGATATGGCTGTCCTCAAAGATGGTCCCGACGCGGACGGTGAATTGCTTGCGACAGTGGTAGCATTTCCAGAGGCCATGCCGCTCTACGCCATCGGGGTTCTTCTTGGTCTTCTTCGTGCGAACGCCAGTCAGGCGGCTGATTCGATCCGTGGCCCCACAGAACGGGCAAACCGGACCATTCGGCCACAGCTTCTTTTCGACTAGCTCAGTGGCCTTGGCTTCGTCTGCCACATAGGCCGCAAGGGTACTGATATCCATGGCAAAGGTCCATTTTTGACCCTCATAACGTAGGCAACAAGCATGGGTGTGTCAAGTGCATAATCGCCGAATATGCCCAGTACGCGGCCCGAGCATACATAATCGTGTGATCCAAATCGCATAAGGCAAAGTCAGCACTCATGACTGACAACCGAGCCCTACTATCGTAGTATTTTGTTGTTCCCTCGAAATATCAACTAGCCCCTGGTCCTTGGGAGTACGAGAAAAAAACGCCAAACTCCGCGCTTGTTGTCTCCAATTTTCCTCGACCACGGCACAAAACCTTGTGTATCGTGGAGACGCGGGCCTTTCGTGAGGTATAATAGGGAGTAGTGCGGGGGCTTGAGAAGGCTCGCCCCCTAGTGGTCGATTTACTGTGTTGCTTTGTTTTCGCGTCAACCGGAGGATTCTATGTCGCGCTATTCGGATATTGCCGCAGCGCCCGCTTCGATCGACCCGATGCCGCTTCCCGTCGTAGACTGGCGGCGGATCGGCGCCGCGGCGCCGCGGGCGCTCGACTTCGCTTATGGCGGACCGAATGCGCCGTTGCCCGAGGCCGATGCGGCGGTGATCACCTGGACAACGGCAGAGTGGTCGGCGTTCGATCACGTATTCCTTAATTCGAATGGCACCAGACTTCCGAGCGCGCGCGATTGGGAGAACGGCTGGTATCTCTACGTCGCGGACGCGCCGCCGATCCCGCCACCTCCACCGCCGCCCGCTACACCGCCGACAGCCCCGCCGCTGCTCGCCATCAATCCGGCACTGACCAAGCCGCCCGCGCCACCGCCGCCACTATGGGGCTCCTACAATCTCGTGGAGATTCAGTCCAAGGGCGGACCGCTGAAGGTTCTGCTGTTCAAATCCAACGCGCATCTGGCGCATGCGCCAGGTTTCTCGGCGGTGGCGGAGATGACCGCGCGCATCATCCGCGAAGCGAGCCCGCGCTATCTCTATTCCACGGGGACAGCCGGCGGCTCGCGGCTCGACCAGAAACTCGGCGACGTCATCGTCACCAATTGCGGCGCTATCGAACTCCAGTCCGACATCAATAGTGCCTATTTCGACCTGAACGGCAAGACATTCTCCTGCAGCAATTGGTTTGCGCCGCAATCGCGAATCCACGACACGCGAGAATATCTGTTCTTCTCGCTCGCCAATGTCGTGACCTATCCGGCGCTGCAGGCGCTTATCGAAAAGCTCCATGCGCAGGTCCCGGGATCGGATGCCGTAATGCTGGACGACGTGATCAATTCCGCGCTGCTGCCGGAGAGGTTGCTCGTCTCGGACGTGTTGCCGATGCAGGACATCCCACTGCTGTCCACCGATTATTATTTCATCGCGGACAGCGCCGACAGCAAATACAGCTTCCTGGAGATGGACGACGCGGTGTTGGCGAAGGTCTGCGTCGAGATGGGCGTGAACTGCTCGTTCATCCGCAACGTCTCCGACCCGATCGTACCGGCGAAAGGCGCGAACGGTCAGGACCTTTCGCCCGATGTCCGCAAGCGCTGGTCGGGCCTGATCTACGAAACCTTTGGACTCTACACGAGCCTCAACAGCGTGCTCACGACCTGGGCGACGCTGATGGACATCGGCTGACAGGAGAAAACGATGAGCGCGGCTTTTTCCATACCGCCCAATGCCGTTCGCGTATGGCGCGGTTATCGGGCCCCAAGCCTGGCGCAGGCGGATTTCTTCACCAAGCTCGGCACCGTCTTCGTGCCCGCGACAGTGAAGATGCAGATCGCAGTCGGCCTTGAAGGTTATCTGCCGTCGGTGCCTTGCGGTCTTCCGGACAAGCCGGATTCCGTGCCCGACGAAACGGCAATCCTGTTCTGGGATTCGCAGGACACCTACACCGACGGCTTCAAGACGCTCGCGGTCAGAACTTACACGCTCACGCATGGCGCAGTGTATCGCCCGCCGAGCGGCGCCGATTTCCCGACGTTGTTCGCGGGATCGCTGGCTTCCGAAAAGCCGGTCTATCTGATCGACAAGCCCGCCGACTGGATGCATGGCCCGGTGCGTCATCTTCTGGGTGGACGGCCTGCATCAAAGAGGCCGGACGATTTCCGTGCTGGCATCGCGGCCGCGCTCGGCACGATCCAGAGGAACGGCATCGACGGTGCGATCGCGTGCGCGGGCGACGAATATCTCGTCTATTGGGAGCTTGGCGGCGTGGGGAGCGGAATCGATGCGCTTGGCGCAGAGCTCGACTGGTCCAAGCGCACCGATCTCGCACCGACCACGATCGATGCGGGGCTGTGGAACGTGTGGCCGGGGATGACGATCAATCCCGGCGATGGTTTCAACATGAAGTTCAAGCGGCGTTGGGAGACATGAAGCATCATCCCGTCAAACCGGACAGCGTGCATGTGTGGCGCGGCTACAAGGCGGCTGCGAAGCCCTATGCCGATTTCGCGCAGTTCTTGGGAACCGTGTTCGTGCCGGCCTGTGCGTTGCTGCAGCCCCGCGCTGGACTGTGCGCCTATGTGCCCAGCATGGTACCCCAGTCGAACAAGCCGCAAGGCGTGCCGGATCAGACGGCGCTGATGTTCTGGCGCGACCAGACCGCTTATAGCGATGCGTTCAAGAAGCTCGCCGTACGCGCCTACACCAATCTGCACGGTGACGCCTACGACACCAAGATCAGTTCAGCGCAATTCCCCGTGGCGCTGACTGACGCGGTGAAGGCGGAGCAGCCATACTTCCTTATCGCGCAAGATGCTGACTGGATGCTGGGAAATGTCCACCATCTCGTCGGCGCGCGGCCGCAGGACCAGACGCCGCCGGATTTCCTCGCCGCCATCGGCGCATGGGCAAAGGACTACGCCACACGCCGCGACTCCCGGATCGACAATGCCTTGCTGTGCGCAGGTAACGATTATGTTGCGTTGTGGGAGCACAGCGAGGTCGCCGACGCGGCGTTCGCGCAAGATACCGATGCGCTCGCCGCACTGTGCCTGAAACAAGTGGCGGAGAACTACACGCCGCCCGCAGGGCTGTGGGATGACTGGTCGGGCATCGACCTTGCTGCGCATGGCTGCATCAACATCCAGCTCGAACGGCCGAAATGACCGAGACCGTCATCCCGGTCGAGAACATCTACGCGGCGCGCTGGCGGTCGGCCTTAAGCGCCGTTATCGCTGCGGCGCCCGTGCCGAGTGATCCTGCGAAGGCTGACGAACACCACGCGACGGTCGCGGCTATGGTTGCTGGCGTCTCGAAATATTGCAAGTCGCTCAGCAATGGCGAGCCGGTCAATCCGCATCCCGGCGGCGTCGAGGGTCCGGCCCAGAACAGCGATCCCGAGATCGCGTCCTATCTCGCCCAGCTTTATCATCGCTGCGTGCACAACAACTGCACGGTGAACGATCCCCAGGTCGACTCCGATATCGCACTCGAACTTCGGCGCTTCACCTATGGCAATCCGCTGTGGCAGCAGATGTCGCAGCAATATTTCGACAACTACGCGCTCTATCCCACGCATTTGCCGGTCCCGCCATCGTATCGCGCGTGGAACGATTACAATGGCGGCAAGGGCGATCCAGATTTTGGCGTGATCGCCTGGCGGCTGCCGGCAAACGCACGCGTGGCGATCGTAGGCGATATCGGCACCGGTACGGATATCGCAGCGGCGACGCTGGCGAGTGCGCTGTCGTTCAAACCGGATGCCATCCTGCATGTCGGCGATGTCTATTTCTCCGGCACGACCTTCGAGTTCGAGCATCGCCTGATCAACATGCTCAAGCAGGTGATGGAAGAGGCCGGACACAAGGCGCCGTTCTTCACCGTGCCGGGCAATCACGAATACTTCACCGGCAACGTTCCGTATTTCCAATGCCTCGATTCCAACGTGTTGGCGCAGCACCCCGATCAGCAACAGCGCGCGAGTTACTTCAGCCTGATGAGCGAAGACGAAGGCTGGCAATTCCTCGGCATGGACACCGGGTATTACGGCCATTATCTCGCGGTCAACGACGCGCAGCAGCGCGCGGCGCTCGCGCTTCTGCACGCGCAGGATCCGCGCGTGCCCGCGGAGCTGCCGATCCAGAAGCTGCCGCCGAACACCGAGATGGTTTTGCTGCGCGACGACGAAGCGGTGTGGCAGCGCCGCCGCATCGAACGCTTCGCAGGCCAGAGCATCCTGCTCTCGCATCATCCGCTTTATTCCACGACTATTCCCTGCGGTATTGCGCCGGGGAAACTTGCGAGCGGCGCGACCGATCCGAGTGATATCAACCGCGTCGGCGTCGACACCGCGATCTGGCGCCAGCTTGGGCGTTATTTTGGCGACAAGGTGCCGGCGTGGTTCTGGGGTCACGAACACAATCTCGCGATCTATCAGGACAATTACCTGCCGCCCGACTGGCCGAAGAACAGCGATGTGGAGCGCCTGTTCCGGCCGTTGCCTAAGGGCCGTTGTATCGGACATTCGGCAATTCCCGTTGCGGTGACGGAAATTCCGTATGCGGTGAACAACCCTGTGCCACCGATCGACGGCACTAAACTCGGCATCACCGACGGTTGGTACAATCACGGTTTCGAGATTCTCGAACTCGCAGGCGCAGGAAAGCCGCTGCGCGCGTCCTATTACCAGATCGTAGGCGTCGATCCGGCGCCGCTTCTTATCTACCAGGAAGATATCGGCGGTCGCGCCGCAAGTCAGGAGAAGACGCCATGAGCACACTCTTCGAGATCGCGCCGTCGCAGGCTGCGGGCGCGGTGGGCGTGAACAAGTTCTGGAGCGGCGGCGCTATCGTGTCGGGCCTTAAGAACTTCATCCAGTTCCCGTGGAACGGCGGCGCTCTGCTGATCGGTCAGGACGAGAGCGGGAAAGTGATGAGCTACAAGCTCAGCGCCAGTGCGCCTTACATGACAGCCGTTGCCTCGAACTTCGATCTCGGCGGACCGTGCGACATCCTCAAACCACTCGTCATCGGCGGCGTGCAGCACCTCGTCGCCTACCGCGCCAAGTCGGGCAAGCTCTCGTTCCACCGCGTCAATGCCGACATGACGCTGTCGAAGCCATCCGTCTATTACCGGCTGCGCTCGCCGGGCTACACCGCCAACTGGACCATGATGGAAACCGTCACCTATCTGAACATGGTCTATTACGTGTCCTACGATGCGAAGTCCGGCGCGGTGGAGATGTTCAACGTCAACGTCACCGCGACAGGTGATGGCGGGACCCCACCGCTGCAGTCGCTGAATGTGTGGTCGTGGCAATGGGCGCATGACTGGACGCATTTCGCGTTCTTCCAGCTCGGCGGCGAGAATTTCTTTTTCAAGATCAATATCGGGCCATCGCCGAATGTGAACATCGATCATCTCTGCCTCGATCCGAACCAGCGTTCGAACGAGGTCTGCACGTTGATGAACAAGGCGATGCCCAACAATCAGGACCCGTCGCTGATCGTCCGCGCGCTGATCCTGGACGATGGCGCGCCGTACCTTGTGAACTATCTCCCTGCCGCGGGCGATACAATCTTCTATCGTGTGCATCCCGACTGTCAGGGCTGGAGCAACGCCGCATCGCTGACAACGGTCGCGGGGGCAAGCGACATCGTCACTTGGCGTCTCGCCGGCAAGAGCTTCGCACTCTTCTATTGAGAGGGACCTCATGGCCGATCCGCTCGAGGTCTCGCTCGTCGAAAAGGTGAAGAAGTGCCGCAAATGCGCGTGGTTCTGGAACGGCGCGCCGCCTTACGGACCTTATCCTGCCTTCGATTGGCTGACGGATTTTCCGCCGGAAGTCGTGCGCAGCGAGACGCAGCCGACCGGCAACATCCCCCCGCAGCCTTGGCTCGCGGCGAAGCTCGTGGGGGCGACGATCCCAGATCCCGGTGTCATGCATGGCTGCCGCAAGGCGCCGATCATGACCATCGGCATCAATCCGAACATGACGGCGTGGTTTCCTTATACGTCCAGCGCGCCATGGACCTATCCCGCCTTCGCCAAGGAAGCGTGCTACGCATATTACTATCGCCATTTCACGCTCTATCAGGAGAGCATGTCGCCGGATTTCGTGCGGGCACATCTGAGCACGAGGGACGATGAGCGCATCGTCGCGGAAGACGACGGTTACGTCACTGCCGCCTCGCGCGAGAACTCGCACAATTATATCGAGCTCAATGTGCGCTATCGCGGACGCACCGCCGATACGACCTATGAGATCGCGTGGAAGCCGGAGGCGCGCTGGGTGGTGGTGCAGAACGGCGGCTATGCCGACAAGCCGTCGAGCTGGTTCAAGAAGGGCGACGTGCTCGCCGGACGCTTCGATCCGCCGGGCGAGGGCACGGCGGAAATCTATGAGAACGCCGCCGGTTATTATGAGCGTATGGTGCCGGTGCTCGAGCGCTTCAAGACACTGACCAATATCACCGGCGCCAATCTCACTATCGGTGAGGACATCGCGCAGCACGACATGGTCGCCTGCGCCTCGCCCGGCTGGCAAAGCAAGTTCGACATGCCGATGGCACGGATCGCCGCCAATTGCGTGAGCAACAGCGGCTACATCGTCTCGCAATTCGTGCAATCGCAGCCCGCGTTTGTCATTCTCGTCTCGACCAGCGCGCTCGACATGTTCCGGAGCGTTTTCGGTCCATTCATGACGCTCGGTGGCGGCGATGTCTATGAGCTGCTGACCGAGACCTGCACGCGGCCGAGCTATGTCACCATCGACGAAGGGCCGGTGAAATTCCGCTCTCGCATCATCGTCTCGCCGCACTTCTCTTACGCCGACGGCTTCACCGCCGGTTCGCGTCTGTCGGACGACGCGTGGAAAGCCTTCGCCGATGATTTCCGCGCCGATGCGCACTTGCTGGAAGACAGCAAGCGCGTCACGCCCGATCCGAATACGCAGCCCGGTCCCTATCTCATCGCGCTCACGCCAAAGGACGATCTGCGCACGCGGCTCAGCGTGCGCGGTCAGGCGGTGCTTGACGGCTTCCATGTCGATCCATTCGAGCTCATGGCCAACGCGCTTGCCGACGAATTCAAGGCCGGCACCATCACCTTCGACGCCAAGACCGGTCATCTCGCACGCGCAGCAGGGCCGTGCCGCTTCTGCGTCAATGCGCAGTGGCAATTCCCGGAGGGCTGCGCCTACGGCAAGCCAGGCGAGCCGGCATTGCCGGACGGTCAGCTCGAAGCCGCCGTCAAATCCATCCTCGCCAAAGCCAACCAGGCCGCACTGGCTGAAGCTGCCAAAGCTGCACGCGCGGCAACAGCCGCAGGAGACCCGCCATGAAGACCGTCGCACAACATATCGCCGCCACACCAGAGAAGCGTGACCTTGACTGGATCAAGAGCGCGCTGCAGACGGCGATCTCGCTCGAGCACGCGACATTGCCGCTCTACGTCGCAGCGACCTATTCGCTCGAAGAACAGAGCTTCACCGCCTACAACCTCATCCGCAGCGTCGCGATGGAGGAGATGGTGCACATGGCCTCGGTCTGCAACATCCTGGCGGCGATGGGCGGAACGCCCGCGATCAAGACGCTCAAGCCGGTTTATCCATCACAAGGTCTGCCCGGCGGTGCGGAGCCCGATCTGTTCGTGTGTCTGGCGCCGCTGTCGCGCGCGCAACTCGAGAACTTCATGCGGCTTGAGGCGCCGCTCTCGCTTGTCGACCCGAAATACGTGCACGAGCAATATCCCTCGATCGCGAATTTCTACGCCGCAATTCGCGCGGCAATCGTCGACAACAAGGATGCGGTCTGCGCCGCGATCAAGGCCGGCGGCAAGGCGAACCAGGTCGGCGACAACATCGGCTTCTCCACCGTGGTGTGGTCGGACGAGAAGACGTGCATGGATCAGATTCTGGTCGCGATCGATGCGATCACAACGCAAGGCGAGGGCACGGCAAAGAGCACGTTCCATACTGGCCGCCGCTCCGAGGCGGAGGAATCGCATTTTGCGCGCTTTGCGCAGATCTGTTTAGGACGCCAGCTCGGCTATCCGGGACCGAGCGCCGAGCCGAGGCCCGACACGCTCAAGGACTATTTCACGGGCTTCGAGATTCCGTTTCCGACAGTGACCAACACACTGGTTGTTCCGCGCGACGGCTATGCGGAGCTTTTGGCGAAGGACCCGAACAGGGATGCGGTGACCAAGGACCTCTCGACGTTCGACACGATCTATTCGAAGATGATGGCCGATCTGGATGCGTCCTGGAACGGCGATCCGGCGACGTGGTGGCCGACCTTGGGCGCGGCGGTCGAAGGCATGGCGAAACTGCGCGTGTTTTCCTGCTTCACCATCATGAAGCATGAGGTGCCGCGCGATCTCATCGCGCAACTCAACACGCTATATCCCGACGAGTACGCGATGATGGACACATACACACATCTCGACCGGCCGGTGTTCTACGGACCGAGATTCATCAACATGAACTAGACGACGTAGTCGATAAATCCGCAGGGGACCTCACCGACCATAACCGTGCTTGCGTTGAAGACGCCCGCGGGAAGAGCTCCGGCATCCTTGTCTGGTTTGGCATTGCCGGCCTCGACTTGATCACTGCGGGCGAGCTGGTGGTGTGTTTTCTGATCGATGGCAGTGATCAACGCATCACGCGGCACCTCGTTATACGCGCCGATCGCCGTGGAGCACATGGCGACACAGCCGTCTTTCATTGCCGCGAGCGCATCCTTCGGTGTTGCGTTGGTGCTGCCATGGTGGCCGACCTTATAGAAGTCCAGATTGCCGAGGATGGCCTTGCTCGCCGCTTTCAGGGTCGTGCCCGTCAGGCTGCCGAACAGGAAGTTGGCCCAATTGCCCCATTGCGCATCGCCGGCGAACAACAGCGTCTTGTCCTTAAAGGTGAAGAGCGTGACCAGGCTCTGATTGTTGATCAGATTGTTGGCCACGCCCGCGCGCGCCGCCAGCGTATCTGGTTGCACCGTCGCGACCCGCGTCTGCATCGCGAGGATGTCTTCCTTGCTGAGCACGTCGCTGCTGTATTCGCCAGGCTGTACCCAGAACGGCGGCGAGAACAACCGTATGTGACCGCCTTCGGTCGCGGCTTCGGAGGCGAGGTACTCCTCCTTGGAGCTGTCGGTCTTCTTGATCATGTTGTTGCTGTCGGGCGGACCGAGAATCTGCGCGTCGAGGCCCGCATCGACGAGATCCTGGGGCAGTTCCGGCGTGTCGCCGGCCTTGTAATAGGAGATCGGCGGATTGCCCGGGAAGCCGCGGAGCACTTCGAACGCGCCCGGATTTTGCGTTCCCGTCGCACTCATCGCTTCGGTGATGTTGCCCACCATATTGCGGTACTGCTCGTCTTCCGGTTTGTCGCGCGCAGCGAGGGCATGCGAGACTTGTGTTGCGACCGCAGCGATGTTTGCCTGGATCGCGAGCGCCTTTGCGTCCTTCGGATTTTCGTACCAGGACATCCAGATACGCTCGACCTTGAAATCCTTGAACACGTCTTTGCACTTGCTGAACCCGGTCACGTGATCGGCGTGGCGATGCGTGACGATGATGAGGGCAAGCTGTTTTCCGGTCTCCGCCGCCATGTGGCTCACCGCCGCCTGAATGCTGTGCGTGTCCTTCGAATGGACGCCGCAATCGATCAGGATATGCTTCGGGCCGCTTGCCGCCGGCACGGTGAAGAGAAAGAAGTCGCCGAAGCCGACGCGGTACATACGCACGCGCAGCCCCGCCGGATTTCCCCCCGACGCTGGTGCGGTGCCACTGCCGGATCGGCCGCTCGAGCGTTTGGTCTTTTTGGCGGGAGCTTTTTTTGCTGGCGCTTTTTTCTTTTTGGCAGGCGCCTTCCTGGCCTTTTTCGCGACCGTCTTTTTCGCGGTCTTTTTCTTCGTCGCTTTCCTGACCGCCATGTTCAAAGCCCCGCGTGAACCAAGCCGAAGTCGATCTTCCAGGCCGATGCGATGTCGTGAGCCGATGCGTTCTTCTTGAGATGTCCGTCGGCGTCATGCCGTCCCGTGCGGTCGATGGTGCTGAAATGTAGCCGTTGCTGCTCTTCGCGCTGCGGCGTGCGGTGCTTGGGGACCACGTAGTGAATCTCTGGTGCCGCGCGTTGGCCATTCTGCTGAAACTCCTGCCAGATCAGCAACGTTACACCGCTGCGGAAGGGGTATTTTCCGAGTTCGTTGTCCTCGACGATGCGGGTTTCGACGAGTTCTACCACCATGTCGATGATCAGGTTTCCGTGCGGCCCGATCCGGAAGATCGGATGGAAAGATGGCGCGTCGATCGGGCCATGGTCGTCCGCAAAGCCTAGCGCCTTCGCATTCTTCGCTGCGTAAGCGCGTAACACACCACCGTTGCGGTCCGCTTCCTCCCGCGTCAACCCATTGGGATCGCCGAAAATCAGCTCCGGTATTTCCGGTAGCGAGTCCTTGACGACCTGCGGCCAGCAGACGGAATTTTCCGTAAGCGATTCCGCGTCGCGGGGAACGATGCCGCGCAGCCGGAAGGCTTCCATCAAGGCGCTGCGCACGTGCCAATCATCCACGGGATGCACATCGACATGTGCGGTCAGCATCGCACGCAGGAAATCGCTGAACGTCATGTCGACCGGCGGGCAGTAATCGATTGCGCGTGCGCAGATCGTAAAGAATTCCTCTGCGGTGCGGGCCGCTTCTTCCGCCAGACGATGCGCTAGCGCATCGGGTAGGTCGACAGGATTGGCGGAGCCGCCGCCCGCGCGGAAGATGCGAAAGAGATCCGCGGTTCGGCGCGTGTAAGTCGTGAAATAGGCATCGAACACGGCCGCTACAAGAATGGCCCCGCGCGCATGGGGCTCGGTCAGCCTTGTGATATCGTCGCTGTTGGGCTTGCTGCCCAGCATGTCGCGCAGCCCGCGGTTCATGCCAGAGGCTTCGCCGAACTGCAGGGCAAGTTGCGCGAGGGGATTGATCCGCTGGATTTGACCTGAAAGTTCGACGCCGTCGCTGCCTGTCTGCATCGGCGCCTGCAACCAGGTATCGTACAGCCGTCCGCCGGTCTTCATCAGCGTGTCGAGAAGAATTTCCCGATGCGAGAAATGGCCGAACAGCGCCGAAAGATCGGCAAACGCTTCATGAAACGCCGTCACATCGATGTTGGTTGGTTCGGAGAAATAGCTCCGCATGCCGTCGAGGATAGCGTGCGTTGTCTCGTGCGCGATAATGTCGTGCGAAAGACAGGAATAGATCGTTTGGCCCGGCAAATTGTCGCCCGGCATCGTTTCGCTGGCGCGGAAATAGCCGAACAGGATTCCCTGCGCGTCGCGGCTGTAAAACGCGTTTGCATCTGCCATGGCATGCGGGAAGAGGCAGAGCCGATGGGACGGCAGTGGACCCGTCTTGTCCATTTTCTTGCTCTTCGGGCCATCGAACCGCGCCCAGTGCACACGGCGGCCGATGGCGATCTCAAAGCGCTGCAAGGTTTCGCTCGCAACGGCATAGACCATTTGCTGATGAAATCGCGGATCCGATTCCGAAGGGTCGAGCCCCTGCCGCATCACAATCTGCGGGTCATCCAGATTGACGGGTTGATAGAATGTTTTCTGGCTTGCGTCATAGTCGACGACTGCGAAGCGCTCTCCAACAGGGCCCGGATGGAGATCTTCAAACTGGACCTGCGCAACCATTTCATTTCCGAGGTAACGCCCGGAACCAGGATCGAAAGCGTAAATTCGCAGAGGTCTGGATACCGGTTTGGCGACCCTAGTAACATCAGAAGTCCGATAAGGCATTGTAACACCCATCGCTCGTCAGCGTTTTGATTTAATTCAATCGCTCCGCACGCCCCCATGGCGGCGCATTAGTAAATCACCGCAGCGTAGCATGTTGGCAGAGAGCGCACAAACAGCGCGACCCACCCCAACGTGCAGTCTATGAAAGAATGCCCGGGCCTAGAATACTGTCAACCGACAGTTTGCAGAGAAATTGTATTTTCGGCGAAAAATGGGCGCGCACCTCGCTTGAGATTGCGCTGAACAAGACTTTCGCCTCCACTCTCTACCGCTTTCCAACAAAACTCGATTTCAAACTACAAATTGTCGGGTGAGAACTTGGTGAAGCAATTGTGACGGTTTCGGGAAAGCCTGTTGACCGACTGTAATGTGGCCTGCACTGTACTCGAACCATAGCGGAATCTGCAACCTTCCACCATGTGGCCTGGATCTCATGGGCTGAGGTACTTCGTTCTCGTTTGCGATGCAACGTGCTCTGCAGTCCGCGCCTTTGAGAGAGCAGAGTTCGCGTGGATTTTTCAGCTGTACCACTCCAATTCTCTCGAACCGCGCCTCGTAGACTCCGTCGCAAAATCCGACGCATTGCGCCGCAATTTTTATGCATGCGCATTCTCCGCCGCCGCCGAAGAGACTCCGATCAGGGAAAATTCCGCGGCCTTTGGCGCCAGTCTCTACCTCCAGAGTGGAGACCTACACTTCGGCCTCCAAGTGAGGGTCGGGAGTTTGTGCTTGGCGGTCGGCGCCGCTCGAACTTTTTGCTCTCGCGCACCGGACATGGCGCCACGTACCGAATGGGGTTGCCATCCCGTAGCCGCCGTCATTTGCTCAATAGTTGCACCCTTAGGGCGGCTCAGCATTGCAATTATGGAAGTAAGTTTACCCCCTGCTTCGGAGCGGCCGTAGCCGGTCGCACTCCGTCCTAGTGAAGCATGGCGCGAGGATTTGGGCGATTATCTAGTTGACAAACCCACTCTAAATCCCTAGATTCTAGGCTAGGAATTGAGGGCGGAAGCCATGAACCTCGCGCAACTTTCTAAGGTGGTTTCGGACGAAGCCAAGGCTTTCGAGATGATCGAAAAGCTGCGCTGGCCCAACGGCCCGACTTGCCCTCATTGCGGCGCTACCGACCGTATTAGCCGCCTAGAAGGCGTCCGGACAAAGCCAAGCAAAAAGAACCCCGAAGGCGAGGTCCGGCACGCTATGGAAATGCTACCACTGCCGCAGCCAGTTCACCGTCCGCGTTGGATCGATCTTTGAGGACTCGCCCATTCCGCTCGGCAAGTGGATTCTGGCGATCCATCTTATGTGTTCCAGCAAGAAGGGTATCAGCGCAAATCAGCTAAAGCGCGAACTCGGCATTTCTTACCAGAGCGCGTGGTTCCTTAGTCACCGCATTCGCCTCGCCATGACGCAAGACCCACTCCGGTCCATGCTTGGCGGACGGAACAAGATCGTAGAGATCGATGAAACCCACGTTGGCGGCGTGGAGCCACCAAAGGCAGCGCGAGGGCTAGGCCCTGACAAATCGCGGCTGCGGCAGCCGCGATAGCTGCATAGCAATTCCACTTTGTCTGCCTCTCAGCGGTGCCAAGCACGTCTATGACGCCACTGCGGGTCGTGCGCGTACCTCCGAGCTCGGCGACGGGCTTTGTCAGGGTTGGCAAACGGATATTTCTCGGCGCGGCCGAGCGCATTGTGCCGAACGATAGCCGCGCTCGGACTACACTTTCCCGGCACTTCGTCCTGGTGTATCTCCTGCCGCTCGATGCAGCCGGCCTCGTCAGACTCGAGACCGATTTCCATATTGCCGGCCTGGCCTGGTCGGACCATGGATCGCGGTCGACGGCCTCCTTCCCGGTCCGGGACGCGCGCGGCGCCGTGATCGCGTATCTCGCATGGAATGCGGCAACGCCTGGCGCAACATTCGCCAGAACGGCAGCCCCTTTCGCATTCGCTTGCTTTGTGCTGGTGAGCGCTCTCCAGCTGATCGTCCTGCGATCATGGCTGCAAGCCGCCAGCAAGTTGCGTGACGAAAGCGCAAGCAGAACCATGTTCCTCGCCAACGCCAGTCACGATCTTCGGACGCCTCTGAATGCGATCATCGGCTTCTCCGAGTGCCTGGCGCGGGAGCTCTTCGGTCCGCTGAGTCCACGCTACAAGAGTTATGCGAACGACATTCATCTCAGCGGTAAGTTGCTGCTGGGAATCGTCAATGACGTACTTGATCTCACGAGGATCACAAACGGCGATTCAGTTGCGACGGAACCAGTGCAAGTCGCGATCGCCTTGCGTCAGCCTTTGCGCATCCTCAGCGAATATGCAAAGCCCGACTCAGTCGAAATCCGATTCACCGACAAGTCGCGGAATGCGGTCGTACGCGCAAACGAGAAGGCATTGAGCCAAATCCTGCTTAACCTCGGTTCGAATGCAGTCAAATTCACCCCGAGCGGCGGTATAGTCGAGATTGCGCTGGCGCGGGACGGACGCGGCGAATGCGTCGAACTCAGTGTGCGCGATCGGGGCACAGGCATTCCGCCCGATAAGCTGCGCCTGATCGGGCAACCGTTTCTTAGGGTTCATCAAGGAAACGAGCTGAGGCCCGGCAGCGGACTAGGCCTGGCGATCGTCAAGTCTCTGGCGCAGAACCTGGGAGGCGAATTCTTCGTGGAAAGCAGCGTCGGCGCCGGCACCACAGCCACCGTGAAAATCCCGATCTGCAGCGACTTCGAGGAGGCGGCTTGAAGCCGCACATGCCACGACGCGCCTGACAGCGTGCAAGCGCCGTTTGAAGACGAAATCCACTCCTGCGAACTCTCGCCCGACACCCGACCTCCGGGGGCATCGCTTCGAGACCGTGCCCCATCGGACAGCCTCTGCGAAGCAGAGGAGTGGGTGCTTGTCTTGCGCCGGAACCGCCACGCGATGGGCTATGCCGTCACCATTTCGGCACGGGTCGCCTGCGTTTCCCGCAGCACCAGCGGATGGCCGTCGGCCCGGGCCAGCTGCTCCAGTTCGGACTGGCGCTCCGGAAAGCCGGTGCGGATGGCATGCACCGCGGCGGCGCGAAAGGCCGGGTTGCGGCTTTGGCGGGCAACGTCGAACAGCAGCGAGGCGCAGGTGTCGTCGGCAAAGTGCCCAACCGCCTGGAGGAAACTCACGCGCCGCCCCACTTCGTTGTCGTTCATGGGAATGACGGTGCTGCTTTTGAGATCGAAGAAATATTGCGGCTGCTCCACAATCTCCTTTTCCTCCACGAGGAGATTGAGCGACATCGAGGGCTCTTCCGGCGGCAGTTGGACATGAATGTCCTGGAAGGGGCGATAGATCATCGCCTTGCCCAGCGGCAGAGAGGTGTCCTCGAGATGGGTCATCTCCACCGGCTCGCCTTCATACCCTTCGATTGCGTTGCGGTCGTATTCATATACGCGGGTGTTGTAGCCCGGCCCGCCGGCGCCGACGGTGAGCAGGCTGAAATTGTGATCGTGCGCCTTCTCGTAAGAGTAGATCCGCGCCTCCTGCTGGATCTTGCGCGAGCTGCCGACCGGCGGAAGCCACAAATTCAGCCGCAGCGAGAAAGGTGGGGCCCGGTGAATGATGAACGACTGCGGCGCGAAGCTCCCCAGGTTGTGGCGTTCGGCGGCAATACGTTTCAGCTCCGCCAGCAGCGCATCCCGGATGAACTCACGGTTGGCGGCAAGGGCTTGGAATTTCTCGGCGACCACCTGCATCGCCTCGACGGAATTGCCCTTGTAGGCGTTGCGGATCGCACCGATGAAATCTCCGACCTCAACCGGCGGGGGATTCGTTTTGGCTGCAATGGAAATGGCCATTTCAGTTGCTCGCGCTTTGGGCGGAAGCGTTCATCGCAAACGTCCGCTCTACCGCCTTGCGGATGGCAGGATGCGGATCGTCTTTCAGCTGCTCCAGCGTTTCCTGGGTGCGCTCGGGCGCGAGTTGGCTGACCATCTTCAGGGTTTCCCACCGCACATGAAAGTATGGTGAAGCTAGCCCCGTGGCGATGAAATCCTGGTCCACCGGTATGCCCAAGGCGGTCAGCATCTGCATGGCGGTGGTCACCTGGCTCGAAAAGCTGTCGAGCACCGTGGCGCCGCTGGGTGCCAGGGTTTTGCGGTCGAAGGCCCATTCATAATAGCCGAGCCCTTCCGAATGCAGACGGAGGACGTGGCCGGTCGTTCCTGGGGACTCCCAGTCCAGCACATCGGTATATCCGTTGCGCTCAACCAAATCGCCAGGCTGAAGCTCGAATTCCTCGCGAAGTTCGAGTCGCACATTCGGATCGTAGATGTCGTTCTGGATCGGCCGGTCGGGTGTGTAGCGCCGCACCCTGAGCGGCGCATGTCCGACATTTCTCGCCATGTAGTGCTGCGGATAAAGAAACAGGCTGTGGGGCGGCCGCTCGATCAGCGCCAGCGAAACCGCATAGCCCTTGGTGATGTTGATCGTCAGGGCATTGCGGTCGCGAAAGACGAGCAGCTCTTTCTCGTCGAGAATCTCCTTGACCCGGCAGATGCTCCAGCCGTTCAGGAACGACCGGTCCATTTCGGCGAAGATCGCTCTGGCAGACCAGAATCCCTCACCGGTGCCCGGTGTCAGAGTTCGGTCAAGTTCGGCGATGATCCGAAAGAACTTCTCGGTGTCGCTGGACACGGTACGCCCCTGTAGCTACTCGCAATCGCTCCCGAAAAGGCAGCGGCCTTTCCGCACGCGTGGAGGTTCAATCCCTGTTGTCCTTGTGGCAAGAAAAAAGGAGGCTTTGCAGCCTCCTTTTGCGAAATCTTTGGGCGGGTGCCAAGACAGCAACCGCCCAAAATTCTTGCGCTGCCGTGAAAGGTGCACAGCACAAAACAAGACGACAACAGGATAGCGGTTGGCCGCTATTCCTCGGTGGCCACGAGGCTCGGGACGTCGCCCGCGCTCTCGGGACGGATGAACGGACGGATCGGGCCATGGAGGCAGCCGACCGGCATGCCGCTCACGGAGTCGTAGCCGCCGATCGCTGACAGTTCCACGTCCAGATCGGCAATGATCATGCCTTTTTCGGTACGCATATTTCTTCCCCGCGTGGTTAAGGCTTACCTACAAAATACAGAGACGACGCTGTTTCCGCCCCATCAGGGCCGCCGCTTCCGATCCCAACCAACCGGCTGGAACGGTAAACAACGTCAACGAAATGTTAATCCTTGTCAAGTCCCTAAAACCGACGCTTGCATTTTAGGGATTTTGGTTAGGACGTGGAAGGCAAATTGCCCGCGAAGCCGGGGAAACCACGCGATTTTTAGGAAATTACCCTCTGCCTGATGCTTTTTCGCCAGATTCCGGCAGCCAACTCGCCCCTTCCCGACCGCCCTCGCCGCCGGAGGGCTGAACTTCGGAATCCAGTGTGCCGAAATCGCCGGCTTTACCGGCCATAAAGTTCGCTGCGCCACAATCGCAGGGCGTTGGGTGTCGAGGCTGCCGCCGCCCCAGCGGACTGCAACGGACAGCAAAAAGTAGCGAGATCAGGTTTGGACAGCAGGCGCACGAGCAAGACCGCAAAGGCCGGGACCGGCGCACTGTCGATCGGCACTAGGCCGCATTTCGGCATGCCCCGGCTATCCGGCGCCGCGTGGCGCGTCTTGCCGCGGCTGCTGTGGCTCGCTCTGTTGTTGCTCGCCGGCCTTCACCCCGGCGCCGCCCTTGCGGGACCGGGGGGGCAGCGCGACTGGCATGAATTCGACCGGCTCGTTCGCCAGACGCAAACCCTCATGATGGCGCATCCGGACGATGCATTGAGCGCGGCGAGACGCGCGGCCGCCATCGCGGATCGGGACAGGCGAGCGCCGCGCTACCGTCAAGCGGTAGCAACCGTGCTCTGGCTGGAAGCGGAAGCGCTGATGCGCACGAGCCGCATAACGGAAGCACGCGCCGCTGTGACGACGGCATCCCGATTTGCCGCCCATGACGGAAAGCTTAGGAAGTTAGACGGTGATCTCGCGCTCTCACGCGCGCGAATCGCCGAATCGAGCGGAGACTTCGCAGCGGCGCTGAGGGAATACCAGCGGGCGCACGCTATTTTCGGCCAGTTGGGAATTGCCCGCAGCCAATCGCTTGCGCTGCTCGGCCTCGGCGACCTGTATGAAAAGGCGCGCGATTTCAATCGCGAGATCCGCTACTACCGCGAAGCTGTACAGGTCTATCCTGGAGATCTCTCGATTGCGCTCGCGGCCACGAACAATCTCGGTTTCGCGTATGAGCAGATGGGCCGCTACGGCCAAGCGATCCCGCAGTTTCAGCAGGCGCTGAGCATCGCCACAGCGCTGAAGAGTCCTGTCCTGCAGGCCAGCGTCCTCGAGAGTCTCGCCATCAGCTACGCCAAGCTTCAGAAGCTGGCAGACGCCGAGCGAGCCGCGGACCGCGCGCTTGTGTTGCTGGGCAAGAAGGACGATGGAGAGGCGCGGTTCGTGTGGGGAGCCAAGGCCGAAATCGAATACCGGCGCGGCCGTCTCAACGCGGCCGCGGCGGATCTGCAGCAAGCCTTTCGCGGCATCGATCTGAAAACCACCACGCCCACGTTCCGCGACATGCACGAGATCGCGTACGTGGTGTACCGAACAAAGGGCGATTTGCCGCTCGCGTTGGCGCATTTCGAGGCATTCAAGCGGCTGGACGACGAGGGTCGGTCGCTCGCCGCTTCAACCAACCTCGCGCTGCTTGGCGCCCAATTCGATTTCGCCAGACAGGACCTGGAAATCGCGCACCTCAAATCGGCCGAGCTCGAGCGCGACATCCGGCTGCGGAAGTCCCAGGCGGAAGTCCAGACGATGGTGTTCGCAACCATCATTTTTGCCGGGATTCTGCTGCTCGCCTGGATCGCCTTCCGCCACGCGCTGCTAAATCGGCACCGCAACGACATCGCGCAGAAGAACGTGGAGCTGGTCAGAACGCTGGCGGAACGGGACGGCGAAATCGAACGGCGCACCGAAGTCGAGGCCCAACTGCGCCTGGCGATGCAAGCCGCCCAGCAGGCAAGCCGCGCAAAGAGTCATTTCCTCGCGAACATGAGCCATGAGCTGCGCACGCCGCTGAATGCGATCATCGGGTTTTCCGAACTCATGCTCGACAGCCGCGTGACACCGGCAAAATCGCAGGAATACGCCGGCAATATTGCGGAGGGCGGCCGTCATCTCCTCGCGGTTCTGAACAACGTTCTCGACATGGCGCGAATCGAATCGGGCAAAGTCGAGCTCGAAGATCATCTGGTGCGCCTTGGCGACGTCGTGGAGCACGCGCTCTCCGTGCTTGGCGTCGTGGACGCGCACGACGAGATAGAGTTTCGCTCGGCCGGCGATTGCGACGTACTCGTGCGTGGCGACGAAGTGAGACTCCGGCAGGCGCTCATCAATCTTCTTTCCAACGCGGTGAAGTTCACGGGCGAAGGGGGCCTGGTCGAGCTCCGCGTCGAGCGCGTCGCGGACGGCGTGGATCTGGTCGTTCAGGACAACGGCGAAGGCATTCCCGCCGACAAGCTTCCGGTCATCATGGAACCGTTCGGGCAAGCGGAAAGCACCTATGCGCGCTCGCACGGGGGCGTCGGCCTTGGGCTGCCGATCGTCAAGTCGCTGGTGGAACTGCATGGCGGCCGCTTCACCATCCAAAGCGAATACGGGCGGGGCACTCTCGCGCGACTGCACCTGCCCGAAGAGCGCGTGGTGGACGCGCGCAGCCTGGGCGCCGCGATGCGGGCCGATCAGGCCGCGCTAAACATCGCCCCGGCAGCCTGACAACAACGAGATCGCGCAAGGCGGACTCTCGCGCCATCATCTGGCTCCGGTGTGCTGGTGCCGCCGACGAGGATAGAATGTTGGCGATCCTCGCACTCAGCGATTGGGTGCATCTGTTCGAGCGGATGGCACGATGCTTGTTGGGCGCACGCGCCGGTGACATGATCCAGGTAACATGTAGCAGCGGCCCAGGTTTCGGGTCCGGCGTCCAGATCAATTCCGCGAGTTGGTCTAGACTAGCAACGCATTGAAGCGCGCTAGTTTCGGGCGCGATGGGGCGGGATGCAGCCGAAAAAACCAGCGATTGCGTTGCGGCCCTTCGATCCGCCATTCGCTGCCGGCGAATGCCTCTCCATATTCACGCGCGGCATGGGCGGCGGTGGATCGCACGATGCTCGCCATGACCTTTCGGTTACGGAGGTCGCGCGGCGCCCGTGCCAAGCGCACCAGCGGGGCGATGGCCCGATAGATGTTGGCCGGTCGTCGCTTCCGTAGGTCCGGCACGCTGGACTGCACGATAACCACCCCACCGCCGAAGCCCAATGTCGGTGACAGCCTGACAGACTGTGCCCCCAAGTCGGCACTATCATTTCCATCGCGGTGGCATGCCCTCCCGACGGACAACTGCCGTGGAGAGCGGCGATGTTCCTGAGAAGAACACGCTGCTCTCACTATCAACTCATATCTCGAATTCCGCGTTCTTCAATGCGCAGATTATCGCTTGTATGCGCGTCGTGACGCCATACCTGATTTTAGACCGCTGGATGTAGGTGCTGACGGTTTTCTCACTCAGCCCCAGTTTGCTTGCAATCGCGCCATCGGTATTCCCGCGCGCAGCCCAGGCGAGGCACTCGCGCTCGCGCTTTGGCAACCGATGATATTCGCACGGGTATGGAGAAGCTCTCCCCAGCGCGTATATTCGCGCGAGAGCGCACACTGAGGCAGCGTGCAACATCGCGCGATCATAATCTGCAAGCACAGGCGCTTCACCGCATAGACTGACGATAGCTGTCCGGCTCCCGAAGGTCACCGGCGTGGTAAAGCCACCGAAGATATTGAACTCGGTACGCTCGTCCACCAACCGCCTTTGGGCAGGAGTGTACCTGGTATCCTTGACTACCTCCGTCCAAGTGTAGGAGCGATTGACGATCCCTGCATGCAGCACGATCGGATCTCGGCAATGGTAGGCATTTTGCGTGTAGCGTCGGCGCCATTCGTCGGGGACCTCCGCGCAAAATGCAATATCGTAAAGAGAGTCATGCTTGCCGGGCAGTTCAGTGATCACGCCGTAGCCGAAACCTTGTTGGCGGCTATGCATCAGGAGCAGCCGCCAAGTCTCCGCGACGGTCTTCGCCGATTCAAATTTGCTGATTAGATTCCCGAAATCAGCAGGCTTAAACATCCGTTTATTTACCTCACCTCGTCGATCCGTGCGCCCAATTCTGAATAGTAGACGGGCGCCTGTACGGTCTTTGCAATAGTGATTGTCAGGAGCGCCCCGACATTCCGCGCCTGGCAAAAGGTCTACTTGCACGATCAGTATTGCAAGGGCAGTCCGAATGATCGCGGCAGAGGACCCATTCGGATTTGCCAACCGCAGGGCTCGGGAAGAAGGATGGGAGACCCGCGCCGACCCGATGCTCGCATTTCGGGACCCAGGACTGATCCGGTTCCGTCAACTGTGGTACGACCTCACAGATGGGAACCGGCTTCCCTCTCGTGCCGATCTTACGGCGCGGCTAATGAAGCCATATCTGCGAAATTTGTCCGTGATGGAGATTGGGCAAACGCTTCATCCATCGCTTTGTCGGGAGCGAGATCACACACTATATGGGAGAGTTGACCGGGGTCGCGCTCGCGGATTTCCTGCCGGCGCACTTTCTTGCCCGGACCACGTTGTTTATTGAGGCAGCCATAGACGCGCGCCGGCCGGTGCGCATCGTGACCCACTTCCAGTTGAGGGCGATTGATTTTCTTCTTGCTGAGGTATTTGCGGCTCCTCTCGCCGCGGACGGGAGCACCCCCGACAAGCTGATAACGATCAGCTACTTCTTTCCATCCGGATTCGCTGAACTGCGCGAGGACCTCGCGCGCCTGTAACCTCATGGCCGGGTGATATCTGCGGCAGGCTGTATTTGGGCGTACAGCTCCTCGGCGCGAGCCTCAGGTCAGGATGCAGATGCGCCGGTTTACGCGCCTAACCAACGCTTTCAGCAAGAAGCTGGAAAACTTGACGGCCGCTGTTAGCCTCCATTTCTGCCACTACAATTTCGTGCGGCTGCATCGCTCTACCCGGATTACCCCTGCCATGGCGGCGGGCGTCTCTGATAGACTGTGGTCGCTAGGGGAATTGGTGGAGCAAACGTCACGATGAATCTGCCCCAGAGAGTAATCTTGGCCTTCTTCTGCATGAGCGCACCCGCAATGGCAGAAGAAGGTGTTTGGGTGGTCAAGCCGGGCGAAGCCTACGGTCCCGATACCTACTGTCGCTGAAACCGCAATGGACTGCCGCCAGCACAACAGAAAATCTGCGACAAATGGGATCGGTCGAGCGGCGGTCCACATCAATTCAAATGGAAAACCATCACGGCGGACAATGGCGACAAAACCATGGTCGATCTTATGGATGTCGCTGGACGGTGGTGGACGCGCCCGGACGGGTAAGTGGTGCCCAGGGGCTCAACAAGTATCAGCTGCTAACTCTTCTCGCGGCCTGCGATTTCGTCCCGAGAACAAGTTTCTGAACCATCCGCGATACCAACAAATTTCATTTTCGAATCTGGCACAAGCACGCGCTTCTGGACGATTGCAAAACACACTTCTGCTCCTGCAAGAGGAAATGGCAACCGAAAGGGAGGCAGATGAGGGACCCGCCATCGTTTGCCACAGGCCACTCTGTGAGCTGGTATTCGGGGGCGCGCTCGCCGAGATCCGAGGCGTGTCTGGTGTTCATCTCGCGATTTTGGCGGCGAAGTTTGGATTGTCGGTTGAGGGGGAATTGGCGGCAGTCATTCCAGCGGAGGATGATGGTGGCCGCCGGTTTGGACCGAATGATCTGCGCAGGCAGTTTCCGCTAAAGTAAGTGGTTTTCCAGCACAGCCAATTGCCGTTCAGCTTGAGCTACCGCTCTTCATCGGGATCAGGCGGGTCTTGCAGCCATTCTGGTTTTTCTCGCTCAGTCCCCGACCAACCCCAGTCTGATAGCACTTCGATGTATGTCTGGCGATCATACGCTTCACCTTGCCGCGGCGGGGAGAGGATCGAAACGCCATACCCAATACTTGCGAGCGCAGACATGTTCTCCCACATCGCGAAGTCGGTTGTAAGCAAAATCCCTTTCTCTGCGCCAAAGTTCTTCAAAAGGACATCGACATCGACGTTTGTACCGTCGGGTAGAGCGAGGCGGAAAGGTGCAACAATATAGAGACCCAAATCTGCGGCAACCTCCTTCCAGACATCTGCAAGCGGCGAACTCATCGTAATTTCCGTCACGTATTGAGGGCATGATCAGAATGAGGTGCATGTGGGGCCACTCGATGCTTTGTCAACGGGTATGCGCGAGCCAGTACAAGAAACCTTCGGTTTCTCACGGATCGGGATATGCCCTACAGGCCCAACATGACCGTGCGGGACCTGGCTTTGCGGCCCTCTAGTCATGTGAGGGGGATCGATTCGGACCTGAGATGGATGAAATGGGTCTGGAAGCTGAGCGTTCAATTCCGAATAGGCCTTCATGTCCTCAACTGTAGCACCCAATCTCTTATCCATCCTTGCCATCTCGACCAGAGCCGCCTTCTCAGCGCTGAAAATCTTACCGGCTGGTATTAGGCCGACTGCACCGAACGTAAATTTATTTAGATCGCCCTCTCTCGCGCCTTGAACGACATCCACGGCACTTGACAGAGGCGACAGTTCGTACGCTGTTCGAAGGCTGAATTGAGCGAACTGCTTTGGCGCGGCGTTGAAGGCAGCCACGTTTCCTTGGACTTCAGATTCAGGTACGACAATTCCTGATCCAAGATTTACGAACCCGAGGTCTTCGAGCGTAAACCCGTCGTACATGCCCCTCGGATCGGTCCTATCCACAGGATCATTTCCAACGTAGGTGTAGAGATCGAGGTCGGCGGTGTATCCGACAGGATCGGTTTGCAGGAAGCGGCTGCCGTGCGCGTCGTCGGGCGCATAGTAGCGCGCGCGGAAGTAGAGCAGTCCGGTTTCGGGATCGAAGCGCCGCCCGGTGAAGCGGTAGGGCTCGCCGGCCGAGCATGCAACGCCAGCTCCCGAGAAGCAGTTGCCGTAGGGATCATAGGTGTAGGGACCTTCGGCCTTGGCGCCCGTCGCGTCCGACATGGCGATGACGCTGCCCTGGTGGTTGGTGTGGAAGTATTCTTTGGCGCCGGTCGAGGCGGTCACCATGGCGATCGGCTCGTCGATCGCCGGACCGGGGATGTAGAACACCGTCAGGGTCTTTGTGCCGTCGTACTCGGCGATCTCGTCATCGCCGTCGTCGAGGAAGTAGGTCTCGGTCACGCCCGTGCCGGATTTGTGATTGCGCCGCCCCAGCGGGTCATAGGCATAGGCCGCCGACAGCCCCGGTGCGGTGGCGGTGAGCAGCCGGCGACGGGCAAGCCGGGTGTTTCTCGGCGCGCTCGGCGAGAGATGCGCGGTCTGTTTGGTGTTCATCTCGCGATTTTGGGGGCGAAGTTTGGGTTGTCGGTTGAGGGGGAGTTGGCGGTGATCATTCCGGGGAAGGATGAGGGTGACGGGCGGGTATGGGCCGAACGACCTGCGGCGAGGCAACCCGCGACGCACTCGCCGCTGACACACCCAAACACCCGTCAGCAATTATGGAACGGTGCGCCGTAGTAGACCTTTCCGACCCGCGTCTCGGAACTGACCGGCTTGTAGTATTTGCGAATGTCGACGCGTGCTGAGACCTCGGAACGTGGTGCTATTTTCAGGTCCTGCGGCTTTCCAACAATGGACGGTTCAGGTCCGACATAGTTCCATTTTTGGCCGTCGCGCCCAACGATATGCAGCGTGTCCCCGAGCATAGCCGGGCTGGGCCAATTCAACACTGAAGTGCATGCTGTTTGATCAGTCGGATTATAGACTGACAGTTCGACCGCATCATTCTGCGCCAGTACAACGCTGTAGAGCACATTGATCATGCTCGGCGGTGGCACTTCTCCTTGCACTGAACTACACGACAGCAGCGAGACCACCGAAATACCGACAACTGCAAATCGCATGGCTCAGCAACCTCCGAATACGAAGCACATTGAACTTTCCGGATTCGTTAGATTGGCCGGACTGGGAACACCTAAGGGCGAATTTCCGCCCTGCTGCCACCGATAATAACGCTCGTTGTTCGGTCCGCGATAATCGTGCCAATTGGCCTCTGCATGCAGCGCGTCGTGACCCAGCGACCACTGCCGCTGTGTGGTGGTGATACTGTTCCAGCCGGTTGGGTTCATCGTAATCTGATGTGATCCAGGCACCGATTGAATGATAGCGGAGCCCTTTTGCATGGTCGTTAACGCGTCGCCCGATGCATTTGTTGCTGGGTTGGTGCCTTGGAGCCCTGCAACTGCCTCATTCAATCCTGTTTGAACAGTAGACATGGCCGCCGCGATGTCCGATTGCGCACCATAGACGGCAGTGAAGCTCTTTTCCGTCTGGGCTGTTTCTGACGACACGCTCGCAGACGTGTCACCAGCCGCCTGCTTTGCTGCGACCGCCCTTACGTCCTTGATCGCGTTTCCAAGACGCTCGGAGGCATTTTGTAATTTTATTTCCGTCTTCTCTTGATTGGTCTGGAACCCCTGCGCGCAACCTATCCGTGATCCGGTATCGCACGTGTATGTGTACAATCCTAGCGGGTCGATCCTACCCACAGGATCGTTTCCAACGTAGGTGTAGAGGTTGAGGTCGGCGGTGTAGCCGATCGGATCGGTTTGCAGGAAGCGGCTGCCGTGCGCGTCGTCGGGCGCATAGTAGCGGGCGCGGAAGTAGAGCAGGCCTGTCTCGGGATCGAATCTGCGCCCGGTGAAGCGGTAGGGCTCGCCGGCCGAGCATGCAACGCCAGCACCCGAGAAGCAGTTGCCGTAGGGATCGTAGGTGTAGGGACCTTCCACCTTGGCACCGGTGGCGTCCGACATGGCGATGACGCTGCCCTGGTGATTGGTGTGGAAGTACTCTTTGGCGCCGGTCGAGGCCGTCACCATGGCGATCGGCTCGTCGATCGCCGGACCGGGGATGTAGAACACCGTCAGTGTCTTGCTGCTGTCGTACTCCGCAATCTCGTCGTCGCCGTCGTCGAGGAAGTAGGTCTCGGTCACGCCGGTGCCGGATTTGTGATTGCGCCGTCCCAGCGGATCGTAGGCATAGGCTGCCGACAGCCCCGGTGCGGTGGCGGTGAGCAGCCGGTTCTCGGCGTCGTAGGTGAAGCCCTGCAAGCCGTAGCCCGATAGATTGCCCTTGGCATCATAGCCGAATGGGATGGTGCCGAGAGAGCCGGTGCTGCTCGGATACTGGTTGAGGTTGTTCGCCGCCGCATAGGTGGTGGTGGCGGTCCCCGCCGGCTGCCAGACGTAATCGGGATCGGTGTCGGCCTCGGTATAGAGCTCGTGCGCGTTGGTATACTGGAACGTGTAGTGCGGATCGTTGCTGGCGCCGTTCATGTCGTGGTTGAGCGTCCACAGGTCGCCGGCGGGCGAGTACGTGTAGGCCATGCTGGCGCCGTTGCCGTAGGCGACATTCGTCCGCCGCGACAGGGTGTCGTAGGTGTAGGTGGCGAGCAGGTTGGTGGCGCAGACCGGGTCAGTGGAGTTCTCCATCGCCACCGTCATGCGATTGAGATTGTCGTAGCAGTAGCCGACGGAATAGGCGCCGTCGTTGGTCGGCCAGCTCAGCTGGGTGCGATTCCCAGCCGCGTCAAGCGCGTAGTTGACGGTGCGGTCGGATCCGAACCCGTTGATGTGGTTGTCCACCGCCGTGAGCCGGCCGGCGGTGTCGTAGCCGTAGTTCACCTTGTTGGTGGCGTCGTCCGACAGTACGTTGATACGGCCGTCCAGCAGATAGGTCCAGCTGGTGGTCACCGCCGGGTTGGCGGGACAGCTCCCGCCGGCGCTCGGCATGCATTTCTGGATGATCCAGTCGAGCGCGTTGTACTGGTAAGTCAGCGTCTCACCAGCCCGGTTGCGCCGCGAGGTAACGTTGCCGTTCGCATCCAGTCCGAGGTGCTCGTAGTCCCCCGGATTGGTGGAGTAATCGGGGAATTGCGTGTCTGTCAGCCGGATGAAGCCGTCATAGACGTAGGTAGTGGTGTTATTGTTGGCGTCCTCGAGCGACCGTTGCTCGCTATCGCCTCCATAGCTCACCCGCCGGTAGCACTGCTGCAGGCTGCCGGAGCGGGTGCAGCCGGAGCCCGCCACCCAGGCGCGGTATTCCGTCTTCACCTGGTTGGCGGCACAGTTCGCGTCGCCCGGCGCGCAGTATGCGAAATGGGTCTTGCGCGACAGCGGATCGCTGACCGTGAGCAGCCGATCCGCATCGTCGTAGGTGTTGTTCGTCGCGCGGTAATCCGCGTCGGTGACGCTGGCCACCTTCGAGGTCGGGGTGTAGCCGGTCTGCTTGGTCATTTGCCAGGTGAGCACGCTGGTGCCGGAGAAGGTCAGCCCGGAATCGTCCTCGATATCGCGGCCCACCGCGTCGTACTGGACCTTCTCGGCCGCGTTCAGTGCCGCCGTCGCGCTGCCGGTGTGGTAGTCGTCTTCGGTGTTGCGCCGGTCGAGATCGTGCAGGCTCGTGGTCACGAAATTGCGCGGATCGGTGGTCGAGCTCACGTCTCCTTGCGGGTCGTAGCCGAACGCCGTGGTCAGGTTGAGGCCGCCGGAGTCCAGGATCGTCGAGGTCAGGTTGCCGGCGCTGTCGTAGTTGTCCTTGGTGAGGATGCCGGTCGGCCCAGTGGCGGTATCGAGCTTGCCGATCGCGGTGTAGGCGAAGGTGTAGACCGGCGTGCCTTCCGTGATCGCCGGACGGGTCGCGGTGTGCAGCAGCGATTTGCCGCTGCCGCTCGCGTAATAGGTCAGCGTCGTCTTGTAGCGGCGCGCATTGACCACGGAGGTGGGCTTGTTCCAGGTCTGGTGATAGGTCGCATTGGCGTGCAGCACGTGGGCCGCACCGGCGGTCGTGCTGCAGTTCGACGCGGTATCCACCCGCCACCGGTCCGTCGTGTTGTTGTGGTCGTCGTAGGCGAAGACCTCGCAATCATTTTCCGGATAGACGTAGTGCACCGGCCGGCTGCGGGAATCGAACAGGGCATCGGTCTTATTTCCAACCTCGTCGATGTAGTGCGCCGGATGACCGTAGCCATCGTACACCACGGTATAAGCCTGCCCCAGCGGATCGTCGCGCTCGCCGCGGGTGCCGTCCGCCAGGTAAAAGGTGTAGGGCGGCCGCGCGTTGTAACGCAGGCTAGTGGCGTCCTTGATCTGCTTCACCCGCCCGACGCTGTCGTAGTCGTACTCCACGTTGGCGGTGCTGCTGTCGGCGGTGTAGACCAAGTTCAGCAGCTGATAAGCGAGCGGCCGCTGCGTCGCGCTTTGCGCGAGGCTGAGGTAGTTGAACGAGGTGACCTGGCTCATCGCGTCGGTCATCGACGACCGATCGGATGCCAGCGAAATGCTCCTCGCATCGGCGCCGGTTAGATGGTTGGTCACTCCGGCCAAGGTCGGGCTGTTGCTCGCAACATACGAGAAATCTAGCTGCCGGCCGATCGAGTTCTTCACGTCGATCAGCCGTTCGATGTATCCGGTGCCGTTCACCGGATCGTAGGGCGATCCGTATTCCGGCGTGACGGTGACGCCGTAAGGGAAGGTCCAGCTCGTCAGCCGGAATCCCTTGAGGTTGCCGCAGGTGTGAATCTCGTCGGTGTAGTAAGCCTGCTTGAACGGCGAGAACGTCTGGGGGTCGCCGTGGGCGTTGGTGGCCGTGACCGAGACGTTGGTGTTGACGGTATAGTCCCAGCCGCGCGTCACCGCATAGGGCAGCGGGTAGGGATAGACGTTCTGGCACTTCTCTTCGATCGGCAGACGCGTCCCGGTCTGCGCAAGCGTCGCATATCCGGTGCCGGGCAGGATCCATTGGCCGGTGGCGATCTTCACGAATTGCCGGCTTTCGCTGCCGACGCTGACCGTCGCGACATTGCCGAAAATCTGGTCCGACCACCACGCCTGGGCGAGCACGGCTGCGGCTTCCCGTTGCGGCGATGCCGCCGCCTTGTAGATGTCTTGCGCGGCAGCAAAGGCGGCAATCGCCTGGGCGGCGCCGCGGATGTCGCTTTGCCCCATCGCTTCGAGGCCGCTGCCGGAGAGCGTGACGTTGTTCTGCCAGCTCATCGGCCAGTCGGGAGATGGCGAAACGGGGGCTTTCGGCTGGAACACGTGGGTCGGCGTCGGTTTCCACGAGAATTGCGCCGAAAGAGCATACGGAAAACCGCCATTGCCGATCGTCAGCGACACCGGACTGGTGTAACCCAGCGAGCCGTTCGCGAGATTGACGCCGAACAGGTTGGAGCGATCCACGAATTGTGATTTGAGGACATCGGCTGCGTTTGCCGGATCGTATGCGGTGGCGGTGTTGGGCTGCGATCCACCGCCGCCGCCCTTGAGAATCAACGAGCCGAACGTCTCCGGGCTGCCGATGATGATGTGGGCGATCTGCACCAGATCGCCGTTGGCGTCATAGGACGTGGCGACGAACGCCCCGCCTCTTTGCTTGGTCGGCTCATGCCCGTACTGGCCGGGAAATCCGCCCTGTATGTCTTGTGGAATGATGACGCCGGGCCGCTGGCCGGGACCGAGGAACGCCTCGCGCGATGCTACGATGGTAAATCCTGCATTGGCATAGCTCGTCAGAATGCTCGAAAGCGCACCGCGCCAATTCTGGCATTCGCCCTGGCCGATGATCGGCGGGGTGCGATTACTCCCCCAATTGGAACTCGCATCTGGGGGGCAATCTGAACTGCCGCTTAAATGGCCATCGGCAGTGACCAGGCTTGGGGCAGCCGAAACACTGCTGCTGTCAAACTGGTAAAAGCGTTGCGCTGCCATGCAGACCGGGTTCTGTCCCCAGGCGGTGCACTCCGACGCCGGCGGCGCATTGCCCCATTCGAACCGCGTGGCGGTGGACGAGGTGTCCGGCGCGTCGAGCAGCTGTCCGGCGACGCTGCCCTCAAGCGCCGCGGCGGCGCCGGCCAGCGATTGAATAGCGGCGCGGCGGGTGGGTGCATCCGCTGCCTTGTTGGTGAGGCTCAGCCCGGCATCGACATCGACGCGGTCGAAATTGTCTTCGACGACGAGATCGTAGGGTACGGTCGGGCCCTGGTAGTGTTCCGTGTTGAGTACGGTGTCGCCGTAAACGAAGCCCAGAACGTGATGGAGCTGCGGGACCGAGTTTCCAATCGCCGCATTGAGCCGCGCCGCGCGCGTGTACTGCGCCAGCCAGGCGGCCCCGATCTTTTCGCGATCGAGATCGCCGGTCTGACCAGGGTAGTTGTCATGGCAAGGCTCATCTCCGTGGAGGCAGAACGGCGGATGTTCGAGCGGCGGCAACGCCGTGCCCTGCGCCTGCTCATCGGACCACTTGCTGAGCAACGCCGGACCGACATCGCCCCAGCCGTGCACGATGGAAAGGGAGGTGACGAGCTTCACCGGCTTGTCGAGCATCGCGTCCATATAAGTGCCACCGGTGGTCGCGGTGCCATCCGCCGACGCGGCATAGGGATGATTCACGGTCAGTTGGACATGCGAATCCAGACCCCAAGGCGATTGCACCTCCCCGCCGCCGCCACAACTGCTTGGGACGGCATTATGGAACGGGGGCACGTTCTGGAGAGCGCCGAAATATCCTGTGCCGCTGTTGTTGTCATAGGAGATCCAGGTGTAGCGATTCCCGTAACCCCCACCGAACGGCGGAATGCCCTGTGAGAATTTGCCCATTGCGAAATTCGTGTTGATCGAAAGGCGGCGTCCGTAGATCTCGTCGACATAGAATGTGGGATTGAACATGCTCGTGTCGTCGGACCCCGTACAAGCGGCGTTGTACACGAGTTGGAATCCCTGGACTTGCAGGGTGCTCCGGTACTGGTCGGGAATGGCGTTGTACCGCGCCGGATCGGCAGCCGGCGTCCAGATGTGTGCGGGATACGGCGGCGAAGGATCTGCATATGGTAGCGCCGGCTGACGAACGGGCGCAGTCACCGGAACGACAACCGCACCGCCGATGATGTCCTCCATCTGCGCGCCTTGCAGATTGTTGGTCTGGATATAGTTCAGCAGATTGGTCGCATAGCTCTGCAGCAGCGGATATAGCCCGTGGGTATCAGTTGTGGTGTTCAGCGCATTCGCCCAAGCCGCTCCAGAAACGCTTCCGTCCATGTAGCTTCCACTCATTGCGGCGCCCAGTGGCGCTCCCGGAATCCATTGCAAAGCGCTGCCGAGAATTCCCGTTTTCCAGGTGAGTGTCTTGTAACTCGGATCGAACACGCAGACGTCGCTCGACGAACACCCAGCGGTATGGCTGCCGGCGATCGTCACCTGCACCCAAATGTGCGCCATCGTTACGGTGGAGATCGTTTCCGAGGCGGTAAAGCTTGCCGCGCAGGTGGTTGTCGTTTTGCCGTTGATTTTCGCGGGGAAGCCGCCGCTGGAAAGCAATTGACAGGCGGCGAGCGCATTCGAAACGCCCGTCCAGTTCGAGAACTGCGTCCCATTGAGAACGATGGTATCGGCGACATAATTTACGGCGGGCGGCGTCGGATTCTGCTTGAGCAGCGCCACCATCAGCTCGGCTTGGTCGAACGGGGTGCCGGACTTGTCGATTTCGGCGCCGAACGCCCCCTTCTGCAGACCGTACATCCACACGGTCTCGATGTTGTTTTGGATGTACTGGTAGATGAGGTCGGGATCGTATTTGAGCGCGCGCGCCAGTTCGGCGGTTTCAGGAGGGACCGGGGTTGGGGTGCCACTGAGGCTGCTCAAGCCGTCGGTCGATGTCGTGTTGCTCGCATAGTAGTTGTTGGCGTCCAACGGGCGGATGAGCGCCGCAGTTCCAATCTGAATCGACGGCAGATACGTGCTTTGCGCCGGGGTTGCCAAGACCAGGCTGGCCAACAATGCCGCCATGCTGGCGCCAAGCTGTATCGCGCCGCGCAGCGGCAAAGCCTCGCGCAAGGCTCGTTTCATGCGCCCCTCCGCATTCCGATTGGAGAAAGTCGGAGCAGCAGTGTTGCGCGCGCGAAGATTGCACCGCGCGAGCCGCGGGACCTGCTACACACGGACCTTGAGAAATCCATGCGCTTTGCAGCTCGGATCGAATGCGCGAAGAGAAGGACGCCCCGACAGCCTCTCTGTGCTGCGAACCCCGCTCTGCCCCTGATTTCCGCTTTGAGGCTAAAGCCCATATCGGCGCGCTGTCAATCAACGGTTGCAACCGCCGCAAGCTCTGGTTAGCTCCTCCGCCTGCTTGTCAACGCATGATTCCAGGAGAATACTCCCGCATTGGCGGAGGGAACGATGCGCATTTCCCACCTCTTGTTCGGACTGAGTTTGGCGATTGCTGGCGTAACCGGCGTCTCGGCGGCAACCACCTACACCTATGACACTCTGGGCCGCCTCTCGACCGTCTGTTACGACAACGGCAAGGAGATTATCTATAGCTACGACCCCGCGGGAAACCGCAGTCAGGTGGTCATCCAGGGAGCGACGTGCCCGTAGCAAATCCGGGCTCCAGGCCTGCCGATTGAACTCAGTGCTCACGAGTTGACGAGCAGTCCGATATCCGGGCGGCGGTTGCTCCGGGCCCATAGAGGAGAATCCCGCCAGAAGTCCGGCCGCTGAGCCTGCAAAAAGCACGTAGCTATGCAGCAATAATACTGTGCTGATTAGGGCAGACAAACGCCTGAATTACAGTAATTATGTGCATAGGAGCCGCGTAAATTGTGGGCGGGCCGGTCGGAGCGGGCTTCCGATGGATCCTGACTACAACGGGGGAGATTACCACAATGTCCGAGGCTAGGCAGGCCAAGAGCACTGATGGAAATGAAGGTCGCGCAAGCGGGACCAGTTCGCCGGACACGACGGTGAGTTTATACGATCGCGCATATGCCGAGCTTCGCGTGGCGGGTGGCATTGCGCACGCGAGTGCGTTGGCGGTGTTACATGAGGCTTGTGAGGTCGAGCCGATTTCCGATGCGCTGGAATTTGCGCACGAAATCATCCAACGCACTTTGGACGTCCTGCCGCAATTGAGAAGCTAGCAAGCCCCCGCGCGAGGGCACGCATCTGCCAAAAAGGGGTCGGGGTGCAAGAAAAAAAGGCCGGCACCTTCGTGCCGGCCCGATCGCACTATGCTTGCGCGACCTTCGAGGAGAAATCCCGCAATGGCGAGGGAAGCCAATTGCTGGACGCGAGCAGCTTCTCGGCTTCGCGCGCCAAGCGGTCCTTCTTCAGACCCGCAAGGCGCCACGAGGCCTGCTGCGATACGCCTTCCGAAACCGCCGTCACGATGTCGTTCTTGGTGACGCGGCCGAGGAAGTTTGCCCGGGTTGGCCTCCACCACGCCCGCATGTCCAAGCCCAGCGCTGCCGCCAGCCTGTCTGCCTGTTGCGCGTTGAGGTTATTCCATTGTCCGCCTTGCAGCGCATCCACCGTCATGCCCACGCAATGAGCGAGCAGCTGGTCGCGATCTTCTGGGGAAAGCTGCATCAGCCAGTCCCACAGACCGTCCGGTTCCGGCATCCGCGCGATCCACGCGGCGTGACGCGCCGCGAACGGATGGCCGGCCGTGCTTTCCGCGACCGAAGCTGAGGCGTCCTCCGGCGAAACGGCCGAAGCCGTTATCCGAAGACAGGTTGTCGATGCACCGCGGTAGAAGAGGTGACCGGCCAGCGCATGCAACAACGCAAGCAGAGCCAAAGCCGGTTGCTGCGCCAGCAGCTCCCGCATCGCCGCCGTCTTATGCGCCGAAAGATCGAGAACAACGGAGTCGGCATAGGCGTTGCCGTTGACGCGCTTCTTTGCGGCGCGCTGCTCGTCGTTGGCTTCATTCGGCCGCGATGCCTCCGGCCTGAGCAGCCCGCGGACAACATCGACCGTTCCGTGCGGCCCAAGGCTGACGATTACGCCGGCCCTGGCCTTCTCTTCTTCCGGCCATGTGATCTTCGAGGATTCGATCGCCGCGATCTCCTCCGCGACACGGTCGATTTCCGAGCCGAGGCTTTCGTCGCCGTCTTGGAGTGCCGCCACGAGTTCGTCGTAGCACTCGCTAAGGGTTGCCAGCTTGGTTTCGTCTTCCTCGCTGAGGGGCCGCTCCGATGTCTTGGCCCGGCCGAATTGCGACAGCGGAGCAAGCTCCAGGTCGGGATGCACTTCGACCCAAGCCCAGCCCTCCTCACGGATGGCATGCGCAGCTTCGTCCAGCTTCTCGAACACCAGACGGTCGAGCAGCTGGCTGTCGCTGAAGTAGCCGTCGTCGTCCGCATCGAAGAGATCGCGGACGATCACGCCGCCGGCTGCTTCGTACGCCTTGGCGCCGATGAAGCGGGCGCGGCGATCGCTGCCTTACCTGGGAGCTGGTCAGCATGCGACGAATGATCTGCGCCGGCATGTCGGCATAGCCCCGCTCGAACCAGACGTCTTCCTGGACCGTATGGTCGTCGGAGAGCGTGAAGCGGTGAGCTGCTCGAGCGTCATGGCGCCGGCGCGATACTCCGCGACGAGACGCGGCGACACCGATGCGAGTTTCAGGCGTTGGTCGACAAAGGTCTTGGTGATGCCGAAACGGGCTGCGATGGCGTCGGTTGAGAGGCCATCACCGGTCTTGGCAAACGCCTCAAACTGATCCGCCGGATGGGGCGGTATCCGCATGAAGTTCTCGGTGAGCGAGGCTTCAATCGCACCAGTCCCATTGCCGAGCACGAGGCAGGGAACCCGATGGTCGCGCGCCAGTTTCTTGCGCTTGGCAAGCAGCTTGAGAGCGGCGAGGCGGCGGCCGCCGGCAACGACGTCGTACATGGAATCTGTCTCGCCGTTGCCGGCCGGTTGAACCACCAGGTTCTCCAACAGCCCCTTGGCTTCGATGCTGGCCGCGAGCTGCTTGATTTCGGCGAGCCGGTCGGTCTTGCGGGTGTTGGCGGCGGAACGCCGCAATTGGCAAAAGCGGTATCGTCTTGAGCTTGTTGCTCATCGATCGTCTCCTTGGGTTGGATTTGGTTGAGTGAGCGCGGCCGGAATCGGTCGCCACCCAGGATCTTGGAAAGAACAGCGATCCTGCCCGGATGATCGGGGCAGCGGGGGAATGCCGGTAGACCCGGAATTATCGCCGCCGGAGATGAACCGCGGATCATTGCTGTCGATCGAGCATGTGCGGCAACGCGGTTCGCTATGGCAGGTCTTCGGACACGATGCTGTTGCCGCTGAACGGATGCGACGGCTCCCCGTCGATCATGAGCTTCAGATAGAGGGAGCGGCTCGGCAGACTGAGGAGGTCGAGCACGCCGATTTTCGGCTGGAACTCATCGGCGAGCAGCGTCGCATCCTGCGGCCCTACCCGGAACGAGACGATGGTGCCTGCATTGCCGAGGACTGCGTGACGGATGTCGGGATCGAGCTGGTGCAGATATTGATGGGAGAGGACCAGCCCCACCCCGTACTTGCGCAGCTCGCTCATCATGTTGGCGAGCATCAGCATGGTGAAGCTGTGGAATTCGTCGAGGTAGAGGAAATACGGCCGGCGCGCTTCCGGCGCGGAGTCTGCCCGGCTGAACGCGGCGAGCCCGATGGTGGAGACAATCAGGCTTCCGAGCACGGTGGCGCTCTCCTCCCCGAGCCGGCCTTTGGAGACGTTCACCAGCAGCACGGTGCCCTCGTCCATCAGATTGCGGAAATGCAGATCGATGGTGGGCTCGACCAGAATGCGGCGCAGGGTCGGATCGGAGAGCAGCGCCCCCAGCTTGTTCTGGATTGGCGCACATGTTTCGGCGCGCAGCCGTGCCGGATAGTTCTCGAATTCGTCCGTCCAGAACCGCTTCACCACCTCGTTGCGGATGCCGCGGACGATCCCTTTGCGGAAATCCTCATCGCTGTAGAGCGCGAGAATATCGGGCAGCGTGGAGCCGTCCCGCTCCAGCAGCGCATAGAGCGAACTGCGCAGCACGTGTTCCATGCGCACGCCCCAGGCGTCCGGCCAGATTTTCTTGAGGGTTTCGAGCATGCCCGAGACCGCCAGCGGGATCTTGTCGTCGCGCACGCGCCGCAGCGGATTGTAGCCGAAGGGCTGCCAGGGATCGGCGGCGTTGAGGTAGACGATGCGCTCGGGACCGGCCGCGCGCAGGCGATCGGCCAGAGGCTCGACCAGATCTCCGTGCGGATCGACGAGTGCAAATCCCCGCCCCACCACGAAGTCCTGCCAGGCGAGCGTTTCGAACATGGTGGACTTGCCGACACCGGTTTGGCCGATGAGGTACATGTGCGAGAGCCGGTCCGCCTGCTTGATACCGAACCGGACCCGCATGCTGCGGTGATTGGTGCGCGCGAAATGCGACACATCGGGTGAAGACATACCGAACAGGATCGCGTGCCCGGGTGGGCGCCGGTAGGCACTGGATTATCTCCGGCAGCGGATCGCGGACGCCGGCACGAAATCCCGCTCCTTATGCCGAATCGCCGCGCGAGATAAATCCGTTCCTGGCTGGTCATTCGATGCCCGGCCACCATGGCACATATGACTAAACACAAATTCCAGACGCTTTGTGAGCAAGTGCTGATTCCACAGATCGGCGACCTGCTGCACACCCGGCTCACTGACATCCTTGAGACGCAGGACACCGTGGCGCGCGAGCTGATCCGGGTGGGCGATCTGCTGGAGCGAACCGCCGCCGCCGTCAGCCAATTGACCGAAATGCAGATCACCGATGAGGAATGCGCGGAATTCGCGCGGCTGTGCCGGAAGGAGGCGGGTGTCGAGCTGACGATAGACGAGGCTCGGCACGTTTTTGCGCGACTGCTGTTTCTGTTCGAAACGTTTGCTGCGTGGGTTGCGCGAGAGCGCGAAGCCGGCCACATGTCGGACATTGGCGAGCTGCGCCGCTCGGATTCTTCCAGGTGTCGCCCCGCCGAGTTGCCTTGAAGAAAGCGGGCGAAGCCTTGCCCGACGATTTGCATGCCCGGCTACAAGGGGGCCAGTGGAGGCGACGACTGGCGAGCCTCAAGCGCGGCTCGGCCCCGATCGCAATCACGATCTGGTGCGGCATAAGCGCCGTGATCCACCTGCGCTTGATAGATGCATCTGCCGCTCGCGTTGCAACCGCCGAAATTTCCGCAGCCGCTGCAAGGGGTGCCTGCATAGTCTTTAGTCGCAGGAACGAGACCGCCGTTGAAGATTGAATCGTGCCAAGCTGCGGCAATGCTGTGGGTCCGCAGGTCGAGGCCGTAGAGGCCAGCGTCGTCCGTGAGCTTGTAGCAGCGGTGTGTCCGCCCTTCGGGAGTGAAGAAAAGTTTGGTCCCGCCGATATCGCAATGGAGATCGTCACATGCCTCTGCGCCGCCCTTTCGAAAGAGGGTCACCTTGAGACTTGGGTGCTGCCGTTGGAGTTTCTCGGTCACCTGCTTCGCAGTCGTGCCGTCCACCTGCATGGCGGCCTGGTTGATTCGGCGTATGGGACGGCGCACGCGCTCGAAAGGGACCAATTGAAGTGCGGCGGCGCGACGGCGCTCCGCGAACTCGGCAAGCTCGTACACGTACTGAGCCGTCTCGGGCGTCAGCACGGCCTGGATTGCAAAGCGAAGGCCGGCGGCCGTGAGGCTCTCGACGCTTCGCGCCACCTGGCCCGGATAGGCGGCGCTACCGATCAATCGGCGCGAGAGCGCAGGATCCAGCGTGTCAACCGAGAGAGACAGGCATGGCAGTCCGGCCGCCGCCAAGCGCTCCGCAAGCGCGCGAGAGATCGGATGTTTGGTGGTCGTAAGCGTCTCAAGGCCCTGCCGTCGCGCATCGCCGATGATCTCGGGGAGATCTGGCCTGAGGAACGCCTCAGAGCCAGAGAATAGGATGCCGCTGGCCCCGAGCTCCGCGGCTTCAGCGAGAAGTATCTGCAGCCGCTCTCGCGAGAGCATCGAATCGTCAGCACGGTTGCCATGGCGCGGCTCGGCATAGCAGTAGGCGCAGCGCCGCGGGCAAACGGCTGTGACCATCCAATGGAGGATCTTCGGGCCAGGTAGCTGTCGCATCCCGCTGGGCGGGTGAGGCAGAAGGCCACGTCGGTGCATAAGCGTGCGAAGGCCGTCCTCTTCGCGGCCATCCTCCAGCAAAGGCTGCAGACGATTGAGCACACGGCTGAGCGCAATCAGTCCTCGCGGGCCAAGCTCAGCCTCAACCGCAAGGCGCGCGTTTGCGGGCGATAGAGCGGATTCGGCATAGCCGAGAAGCGTAACTTCGATCGGTTCAAGGGCCGCGACCGACGCCCCGTCCGTTCGGCGTCGGATGAAGGCGCGGTCGCGCTGTACCACCGTCTCGAATGTGGAACGGAGCCGGATAGCCATCTACGCTACCCGCTGGCAAAACGCGTCAGGCGCGAAGGGGCGGCCATGTTCGAGAATCGCCGACGCGACGCACCGGCCACGAGCGTTACAGCTTGCGAAGCCTCCACAGCTGTCGCAGGACGTCTCGAGATAGGCTTCGCGCGGCGGGTCCACGAACTGAGCGAGACCGGCGGAACGCCAGATCTCGAGTATGCTGGCGCGCTTGATGGAACCCAACACGAGATCGGGGCGGTGCGGCAGGTAGTGGCAGCGAGTCACGTCCCCGTTCGGGAGAAGATCGAGCGACCGGATTCCGACCTCGCAGACTAGGTCTGGCGCGAACCGGGGACTCCCGGCTTGATCCGCTGGAGCGGCACCTCCGCGGCTGATTGCCATCTGCGTTCCAAGCAAGCCTTTCAAATCATCGATGATCCCGTCGACGGCGGCGGCAGTTTCCAGCCGGCCCACGTTGGCGTTTCGGAAGTACGGTGGCTGCATCGCGCTGATTGACAGCTTCGAGACGCCTATCTGCGCCAAACGCGTCGCAAGTTCTCGCAACCCGTCCGCGTTGAGACGGGTTACGACTGCATTGACCTCCACATCAAGGCCGGCTGCCAGGCAGTGCTCGATGCTGCGCAGTGCCTGCCCGGCGTACCCCACGGCTCCGGTCAGGCGACGCGTCACGTCCTCGCGAATGTCATCGAGCGAGATTGTCAGATCGTGAAGGCGGGCGCCTACCAAGCGCGAGGCAAGCTCCGCGGTTATCGCATACTTGGTGACCACGTGAGCGCGGATACCGCGGGCTGAAGCAGCAGCAATGAGATCTGGCAGATCGCCACGAAGGAGCGGCTCACCGCCGGTAAAATACAAATCGGCGACCCCAATCTTGCCCATCTCTGAGATTACGGAGAGCGCCTCGGCTGTACCCAACGTGGAATCGGATGGTTGGCCCGGGGGACCGTCGTCGACCGGGAGAATGCGGTAGAAGCAGTAGGGGCAGCGGCGATTGCACTCGAGCGTCACCATCCAGGTAATGGACGCAGGCGCCTCCTCCCGCTTGCGGTTGACCGGCCGCGCCTCCTGGAGGCGTTCTCCCCACGCGGACGGGTTGAAAATGCGCTGCTGTCCGTTTCCCAGATAAGAAGAGAAACGTGTCAGGACGTGCGCAAGAGAGGCGGAGAACAATGGCCCAAGCGGCGCGAGCGCCTCTGCGACCGGCTCTTCCCGACCCTCTTGCGCCAACAGGAGAAGCGCCAGCGCCTCAGCGGGCCAGAGCTTGTGGGAGACATCGACGCCCTGTCTGCGGAGCTCGAAGCGTCCATTCGCCCAAGCTATCTCCACGTCCGGCTGCAGGAAGCGATCAGGCTCTGCGCGCCGGGCATCAAGACGGAGCCGCCGGTCAGGCACTTAGCGATCCGGGGCCGGATCGCCCCCTGTCGATCTTCACCAGTGCCACCGTGCCGTCCGAGCAGCAATAGGCAGGCGCCTCTATGTGGCCGAGGATCTCGGCCGGCGAGTTTGCCAAGTATTTCTGAAGCTCTTTGAGCAGCCTTTGGTTGACGGCCGGCGATTTCTTTTTCGGCGCGGGCGCGCGGCTTTGCTTGCCATACGACCCTCCACGTATACCCTCGTTGAATGTACAGCAACGGCGGGCGCTGTACAATCGAAGGATGTAAAGGTGACTGCGCTCGCGAGGGGAGCGCCACGAGAGGGGACCGCGTGCTGTCGTTTGAGAAGCTAGCGCCTTATCTGCAGGACCCGCTCGTTTTGGCGGGCTTTGCCTTGTTTCTGTTCTTTGGTCTGGCTCCCGCCTGATCAAACCTATCGGCTGCTGCAAAGGGTCCTGCTCTACGGGTTTCATTCTAGCGGCCGCCATAGTCGCGCTCGGGTTTGGCCTGAAATACCACGAGCTCTCCAAGATGCGGTGCGTTGCGAACTCGGTCATCGGACGAATGAAAGCGAGATCAATTCGCGCCATGACGGTTGCCCCTTCACCGGGAGCAAGAGATAATCTCGTAATTCTCCTCGCGAGCAGTTCGACCGGCGAAGCGCGGTGAACCGCGAAGGTCTTTTTGAATAGTATTTAAGACGCTGATATTGCTAGAAAACCCGCAGAAAATCCAGTTTCCCATTGTCTTCTACCTTGCTGAGAAAATTCAACTTGTGTTGAATTAGTCTTCGTGTAAATATTGGTGCCGTGGGGTGTGCTGTAAGGCTAGACGGCGACTTTAGACTCTAATTGGCCGTCCGGCTATTCAGCAATCTCGGCATGGCGCTCGTTCAAAAAGAGAGCGCTTGCAGCTGAAGGGGGTCATATGGCTGTCCGCCGGTTTCTCTGCCTTGTAACAATGTTGTTCGCGTTCGCGACCTTAAATCCCGGTTCGCTTCGGTCCGCGCAAGCCGGAGATTCAATCTACGGCACCGTGGTGGCCGTAAAGAGTCCCACTTTGCTGACATTGGACTACGGACGAAGCAGCCGCAACATTCGTCTGGTCGGGGTGGAAGTCCCGCGCGCATTGCAGATTTCCAAGGCTGCAGAGTCCTTTGTCTCCCGACTGACGCTGAACAGGAAGGCCAGGCTCCGATTCTATTATCGGGACCGGAACGGGGTGATGGTTGGTCGGCTACAAACGGATGACCGGGAAGTGGGACTTAAGGATGTGGGACTAGAGCTGGTCCGCGCCGGATTGCTCCAGCGGCACAAGGGCTTCGACTACACCTACAAGGAATTGTCGGCCGCCGAGCTGGAAGCCCGGCGCGGGCGGCGCGGCTTGTGGTCCCCAGGGCGCTAACAGATGGAATGGAGATGAAGATGCGCAAGAGCTGCAATATCTCTGCAATTCTCGGATCGGCGCTCCTCCTGTTCACGGGCAACTCTCATGCCCAGATCGCACACAACGGAAACGTGAACGTCTCCCAGAAAGCGAATTACCAAAACGAGTGTGCGATCGTCAAAAATCCGGCCAACAATACGCAATTGTTCGCCGCCTGCAACAACTCGACTGGCGGTCTTTTCGCGGCGCGCAGCACCACTCAGGGTAGCACATGGAACTCGCCCTGGAACGCAAACAAAACCATCGCGGATGGCACGCCTGGTCTGGGCGCTGCCGCTTGCTGCGATCCGTCGCTGGCCTGGGACACATTCGGCAACCTGTTTGTCACCTATATCGACAGCACGCTGCAGAATATCGTGACCCTTCTCAGCACCGATGGCGGGCTGACGTTCACAACTGCTGCAACGTTCGGTCCTGCCAGCGTCGATCAGCCCACCGTCGCGGTGGGTCCCGGCACCGCGCCCGGCACCGTTCAGGTCTGGGTTGTGTGGAACCAGAGCGGTGCCATGGTGGCGCGCGGCGCCACGGTAACAGGGCTGGGCGCGGTAGGCGCATTCAACCCGCTTCAGAATATCTCTGGCACCAGTGGCTGCAGTTTCGGCGACATCATCGTGGCCCCGAACGGAAAAGTCGTGCAGACCTGCGAAAGCCCGAGCGGCGGGGCCGGTCCTGCCAACATATTGGTGAATACCGATCCTGACGGCACCGGAGCTTCAAATTTCGCCTCGGCGGTCACAGCAACGTCAACCAATGTGGGCGGGTTTGCTTTCATCACGCCCCAGAACGTGCGCTCCGTGGATGCGGAAGCAGGATTTGCCTACGACCGCAATCCCTCGAGCCCGCATTTCGGACGGCTGTATTTGGTTTACACCGACAGTCCCGCCGTCGGCAGCAGCGACACCGATATCAAAGTGCGGTTCTCCGACAATGATGGCGCAACCTGGAGTGCGCCTATCACTGCAAGCGATGATGCGTCGGGTCACAGCCAGTTCCTGCCGCGCATCGCCAGCAATCCGCAATCGGGAAACATCGGCGTGTGCTGGCACGATGCCCGCAATTCTGCGCCCGATTCCTCGATGGAAGAGTTCTGCACGATCGCAACTCCTCTCGGCGCCACGCCTAGTTTCCTAGCCAATGGTCAGGTTGGCGACGGCTTGTCGACAGGGACGGGCTCAAATCCGCCGGTGGCCGGCCAAGCCGACATCCAGTTCGGCGACTATTCGGGCCTCGATTACAATTTTACGCCGGGCATTGGACAAATCGGCGGTCTGCATCCGATCTGGGCAGACGATTCAAATCTTTCCGGGCCTGCGCCGGGTGTAACTGATAGTAATCCGGACACCACATCGCGGTACGACGCCTACACAGACACTGTAACCGGAGGCCCTGCTGCGAACGAGGGCGATCCGCACATTACGACCGTGGATCAAAAGCTCTACAACTTTCAGAGTGCCGGAGAGTTTGTGGCTCTGCGCGACTATGGCGGCTTGGAAATCCAGACTCGCCAGTCTCCTGTTTCGACCGCCACCGGCTGGTTCGACAGCTACACAGGGCTGACGACCTGCGTGAGCTTAAATTCGGCGGTCGCCGTACGCATGGGTAATCACCGGATCACCTATCAGCGCGGACCAGGAAACGGATCGAATTCCAACCCGATGGAATTGCGTGTCGATGGTGCGCTCACCGCGTTGCCGGCGGCTGGGCTGACGTTCGGCACGGCTGGCCGTGTCATAAAGGCGCCTGCAGGCGACGGAATCGAAATGGATTTTGCGGATGGCACCACGTTGATGGCCATTGGCTGGTGGTGGGGCCCGCCTCAGAACGCCTGGGTCCTCAATGTCGACGTCTATCATTCTCCGGGTCTGGTCGGGATCATGGGAGCCATGGCCGATGGAAGCTGGCTGCCGCTGCTTTCAAACGGCACGTCCGTGGGCGCCATGCCGGCCTCCCTGCATCCGCGCTTCGTCACACTCAATCAGACCTACGCCGATTCCTGGCGGGTGACCGTTCAGACCAGCCTGTTCGACTATGCTCCCGGTACCTCGACGGCAACATTCACGAACAAGAATTGGCCCGCAGAAACCGGCGCATGTGTGGTTCCAGACATTCCGCCCGCGAAGCCAATGGATCCGCGAAAGGCTGAGGAGCTTTGCGTCGCAATCAGGAACAAGACGCGTTATGTCGATTGCGTCTTCGACGCGAGGGCGACCGGACAGGTCGGCTTTGTCAACGCTTACAAGATTGCCGAGATCATCAAGGCCGGCGGCACCACCGTGTCGCTGACGCTGTCGCGGCCCATGGTGAATCGCCTGAACCGGATACCGGGTCCCATTGTCACGGCCACAGTCACGCGACTGAGCGGGGGTGGCGGAGCGCCAACGGGAATGGTGCAGTTCATGGTGGATGGGAAGCCAGTCGGCAATCCGCTCCGGCTTGATGCTTCGGGGCGTGCCAGCTGGAACTCCGCGGCCATTCTGCCTGGTGGGCGCGTGGTCTCAGCACGGTACAAACCCGACGAGAAGAGTTCTCTCTTGCCGAGCACCAGCCCCGAGTTGCGGTTGTCGATGGAAGGGTTGCGGTAATTTGGACGGGGCGAGCGCGCACAATTGTGCCTGCACGAACTGATGGAGCCTGATTGTAGGCGACGGTCGATAGGCGACCGTCGGGCATGTCCAGTTTTAATCCATTGGAGGCCGTCTCCCATCCGCTCTTGTTGCAGGAGGTTTTCATGGCGACCACTTATAAGATTCATCCCGCAATCGGTGTCGCGCGCCTCGGCAACAGTCCAGACGAGTTTTTCATCGGTCCTGAGCTACCGGGGGCCTATCCAGACCCGCCGGGCGGATTCAAGGATTCGCAATGCCGGGTAAGGCGCCAGGCGGCCCGGTTCCGGATATTTGCCCACCATGACGATCAAACAGCCGAAGAAATCACGAAGGCGGAAGCGGACATCACATGGACGGTGCATCTCGCCAACAAGAAAGCGGCATTCGGCGGGCGGGGAAACAGTGGCTCGGCGTCGCAGCTGACGATCGATCCTGGCTCCCGGACCTTGAATGGGCCAAACCAGCGTCAACTCTTTGACACGGGAACGATCAGCTTTCAGGGTTCGCCCACCACGGCCGTGCCGCTAGGCGAAATACGCAGCGACACGGAAAACCATTTGATCGTACTCGGCGGCTCCGGTCACTCCGCATCCCCCTCGTCAAACGGACTTGGTGATTTCTGGCAAAACACGGAGTGGTTTGACGATACGTCCGATGGTCCTGTTACCGCGACGATCAAGCTTCTCTCCGACAATTCCACGCCGGCTGTCGCTGGGGCTTGGGTTATCGTCACGCCTCCGAAATTTTCGCCCCAGCAAAACAGCATCATCACGCTGTATGACCGCGTCCGGCAGGTGATGATTCAGGCAGGCCTTGTCGCAGAGGCCCAGACCACCTCCTACACGCAGGATGTCTATCCAATCCTGCAGCGTGCACGCGACATTCATTGGGTCATCAGCATACCTCCGGGAGCAATGACATGGCCGGATCCCGTCATAAGCGATTCTCTTCGGACGGCGATCTTCAGTTCGCTCAAGAAGCCGGGCGGCGGCGGCGACGACATGCCGCAAATCAACCCACCGGATCACCCCTACGACGATCCTCTGGATTTCCAAACCGATCGCTTGACAGTCGAGCAGTATGCTCACATGCAGCGATGGAACGATAACAACTACGCCAACGATTGGGTTGGCCCCCCTCAGCCGCAGGCCTCGATAACGACGGGCGGTCTGGATCGCGCAGCATTGGAAGCCTGCGTCGGCGGCTCCATGTATCCCGGTATCGAAGCAGGCGGCTTGCCGCAAAGCGCGTCCGGCGAGTATCCCGGGCTGGCCACGCCATCGCGACCCATCGCGACGGCAAGCAACTATTCCGAAGCGTTTCGGCTGGATCACAGTGTCTTGTCGCCGGGCGATATCACGGCAGCGATGGCATTGCCGTGGCAAGCAGATTTCAGGGACTGCGCAGAAAACTGGTGGCCCGTTCCGCGTCCCAACGAGGTCACGCGAGGTGGCCAGTCCAATCAGAGCTGGACCGCAGGCATTGTAGGAACCCACGAAGACATGGTCGCAAAATGGAGCCAGCTTGGTTTCGTCGTCCGGCAAGGAGGCCAATCCATTGAGGTGGCCCGATGCGACACCGCCTCGATCACCCTTCTGACACCCGTCCTCAATTTCCAGGACGTTCCGCAAGGGCCGATGGGTATGAAGCGGCCGGCAGCGCTCGCCATAGTGTTTGAAGTCATTTCGCCATCCGCTGCCGTCATTCTGCAATATACGCCCACTGGGCTGCCAACCAATCCCCAACTCACGGCGTTCAACACCTCTGTGACCCTGGGGCCGACCGCGGCCAACACGATTGCCACGGCGAGGTTCTGGATCGTCTATGAGACCGGCAATGTGGGGGACGTCTTGTCGCCGCAAACCGTGACGATTGAGGACAGTGGAGGAACGCAAAGTTGGGACATCGTCATCACCGGCAACACCGTCGCGCGAAAGACCGCGGCTGCGGCGTTGGTGCTGGACCGTTCCGGCAGCATGTCGGAGGACCGCGGTGACGGGCAGAGCAAGCATGCGTCGCTCCAGCAGGCGGCGAGTATTTTTGTTGACCTGATGCTCGAAGGTGATGGCGTCGGACTGGTTTGCTTCAACCAGGATGCGCAGGTGCTGCAGCAGGTGGTAACGCTCGGCGACGGCAGTCTTAACGACATCAATCGCGGCAACACGAAGGACACTATAAACGGCAACGGCCTCGATCCGAATGGCGAAACCTCGATCGGTGACGGGATTTTCGAAGGCCGTGGAATTCTGAATGCGGCCGCGACATTCGATACCAGTTCGCTGATCGTGCTGACGGACGGCATGGAGAACAGTCCCCGCATGATTGCCGATGTTGCTCCCCAAATCGACGAATTCACTTACGCGGTCGGGTTGGGTCAGCCGCAAAACATAAGTGTTCCCGCACTCCAGAGCATATCGGGCAACAATGGCGGATATCTCCTGATCACGGGAGCCATCGGAACTGACAACCGCTTTCTCCTGCAAAAATACTTCCTGCAAATTCTCGCAGGAATAAGCAACGCGGAGATCGTACTGGATCCTTCGGGGAGCCTGATCGCCGGACAAGTGGAACGAGTTCCGTTTCAGTTGACGTCCGAAGACGCTGGCGTCGACGTCATTCTGCTGACACCCGCTACCAGGCTGATCGACTTTCGGCTGCAGGCGCCGAGCGGCCGGATCATCGAACCCTGGCGCGCTTTAAGCGAGCCCGGAATGCGATTCATCCTATCCGAAGGCGTCAGCTATTATCGGCTTGCATTGCCGACGCAGCTGATCCCGAACCGATTCGATGGCGGCGGTACATGGAATGCGCTCCTTACTATCGGCAAGCCGCACCTTGCGCGCAGCGATTCGCCAGATGGCGTTGACCGCGCAATCTTGCGTGCGACACCCAGGATGACAAGGCCGACCCGTGGTGCCGCTTTCCGGCGGCGTGCCATTGTCAGTGCTGAGCAGTTCGCGGCTTTTGGGCCGCAGGTGGCGGGAAGCTCCATGGACGCGACAGCACGAACGCTGCCTTACAGCATTGTGGTGCATGCATATTCCAATGTTTCCCTGCGCGCCTTCGCGGCGCAGGACGGGTTTGAGCCGGGCGCGCGCATCAAGGTAAGCGCATCGCTTACGCAGTCCGGCATTCCACTGACGGATCGCGGCAGGATATGGGTCGAAATCACCCGGCCAGACACCTCCGCTGCAACCGTAGCGCTTGTCCACCTCGCGGATGGGCAGTTCTCTGCATCTTTTGAAACCACAATGAGCGGCGTCTATCGTCTGCGCTTCCGGGCTTACGGGACGACCTCGCGCGGCCAGCCGTTTACGCGCGAGAGGACGTTGACCGCTGCCGTCTGGATCGGCGGCAACCGGCCCCCGCCGCCTGCCGGGTCTTTGCCCGGTGCCTGTTCTCTTTTGAAGTGCCTGCTGGGATCGGGCGGTATCGTGAGTGCAGAGTTGGAACGGAAGCTCCAAACGATGGGTCTCAATGTCGCCGCCGCTCGCAAATGCCTTGAGGGCCTCTGCGATCACGGCATCTAATTTGAAATGACGCCTGAATTCGATGTTTCAGTGATCGGCGCCGGTCCGGCGGGCTCTGCCGTGGCGCGATTACTGGCGCTCCGTGGCTATCGCGTGGCCTTGGTGGAGCGATCCGGATTTGACGAGCCGCGCGTGGGCGAGTCATTCGCGCCCGCGATCCAACCATCGCTGGCCGCGATTGGCATCTGGCCCGAATTCATGGCCCTTGGGCCGCTGCCTTCATATGGCACCCGCAGCCACTGGGGGAGTGATGAGGTCCAAGTTCATTCGCATATGTTCAATCGCTGGGGTTGTGGATGGCACGTGGATCGGCAGGCGTTCGATCTGATGATGGCGCGCGCCGCCTGCGCGGCGGGCGCGCAGCTTTTCTGCGAAACTACCTTCGTTAGCTTCGACTATCGTCGGGGGAGATGGAAGCTGGAAATGCGAACATCGAACTCCAGGACACAACTGCGGCATTTTGGCCTGCATGCGAGAGTCCTCGTCGATGCGACCGGCAGAGTTGCGTGCGTGGCCCGTTCGATGGGAGCAAAGCGCCACTTGCTGGATCGCCTTGTCGCGACAGCGGTGCGGTTCAGCAACGTGGACGTTGGCGCGCAGGGATACATCCTCGTCGAAGCGGCGCCAGACGGTTGGTGGTACAGCGCGCCGTTGCCCGGAGGCGGGATGATAGCAATGTTAATGACAGACAGCGATCTTTGCAGGCAAAGCTGCCCGAACAGCCTGAAAACATGGCAGGCAAAGCTGGAATGCGCGCAGGCGACCCGGGCCCGTTTGGCTTCCGCTATTCCGGACGCACCGCCCAGGGTGTTTTCCGCCGTGAGCCATCGAACAACAAGGAGCGACTACAAGAGGCCCTGGCTTGCCGTCGGCGACGCTGTGCTGGCCGTCGATCCGGTCTCGGGAAGTGGCGTCATCCGAGCGCTAAAGGCCGCGAAATTGGGCGCGGAGACCGCCGCAAGGATGCTGAACGATGACGTCGAACAGGTTGTCGAAGAGCACGAGGCTGTGAATGTGGCTCGGTATGCGAGCTATCTCACAGAGAGGAGCGCGTATTATGGGCTGGAACAGCGATGGCTCACGCACCCTTTTTGGAAGCGTCGCACTACATCGAATGCCTTGATGTTATCCCGCGCTAGGCTCCTTCGTGTCGCTTACTAACTCGACCGAACTACCGTTACGGAAGCAACAGCTATGAGAAGGGGTATTTCCTCGGTATTAACGACAAGGAGCTCTCGCCAGATGATCTGACGGCTAAAGCACTCTGGCTTGCGAAGACCGAGTCGATCGAATTTCCAGCAATCAAGGATGAGCTCGTGCGGTGGATCTCAGAACACATTCGCGCCACTCCTGATGAACAACTTAACTGACCTTGCTTCGCCGGCATTCCTGCCCCCCACGAGTCAAGGGCTTGTTGAAGGCCGCCCATGTCTCGGGGCGGATGTCGGCGCGGGGATGTGGGGACGAGGGGATGAGATATCATGCAGCCATGGGCAACTCGGGCCGATGTCGCTCCGCTAATTTCTCTACGGCATTGATAATCCCGGGAACTTCATCCTCGCGTTGAGTTCCAACATAGTCCACGACGGCCCACAAATGGAGACTATCGGTAGACTTTTCTGCCGGCTTGAACGGAAATCTGGCTTGAATGTTGAGTTTTCTGTTCGCGAGCACTGAGTTCGATCCGACCGTCTGCAGAATCAGGCGCTTATCCTCGATCGACCCGGCGAGGAACCAATCCGCAGCGCATTTCCTGAACAAAATGACAGCGCGGCCGAGTTCTAACGCGAGCGGCTCATGCTGCTTCTGCGAGGCCTGCCTAAGCCTGAGCTCCTCCTCCTGAAGCTTCCGCCGGCGCGCGACATACTCCTCGTCGCTCAGCACTCGCGGACCCGAAGGTCCACGACGGTTCGCAGTGCTGCTGGGTTCGCCCGAGTGCCTGGGCGAGCGAAGCGGACCGCTGCCTTGCAAGGTTCTCGATGGATGTGCCGCTCTTATCCAACTTTGCAATCAACAGGCGTTCGACCGGACCGGGTAACTGGATTTCTCTCAAGAGGGCGATTATTGCTTCCTCGACGATCTCAACGCGTACACCCGGTTCGTGGCAGCGGCGAGACCGGCGCGTGCAGTGGTAGTACACGTATCGCCGGCCGGACGGTTTCGTCTTCTCTTCGGCTGTCACAGAGAGGCCGCAGCGGCATCGAATGAGACCGCCGGTGAAGGCGAAACTGTGCGTTGCCGGTTTTGGCCGATCGGGACGTCCGAGAATAGCTTGCGCCCGGCGGTATTCCTCCAGCGTGACCAGCGGCTGGTGCTTTCCGGGGCGCCATTCGCCGTACCAGGCCAGGACGCCGGCATAGAAGGGGTTCTTGAAGATTTTGTAGAGCGCGCTTCGGGATAGCGGCCCGCCGCCGGTCTTCCTGCCCTTTCGCGTACGAAAACCCCAATCGCTATTCAGGCGATCGAGTATCTGTGGCACGGTGGAGGCGCCGCTAAGAAGCAGCTCCCAGGCACGACGAAGCAGTTCGAACCGCTCGTCATCGATGGCAACTGTGCCGGTGTCGCGGTCGTTCCGGTATCCAATCGGCGCATGATTGGCAAGCCATCCCATCTCGATCTTCTTGCGCATGCCGCGCTTCACATTCACCGAGAGGTTGTCGACGTAGTACTTCGATTGCCCGAACATGATCTGCAGCATGAACATGCCCTCCGGGCTCTGTTCGTAGCGGTAAGAGACGAATTTCAGATCCTTCAAAACCCTGCGATCGAGGAGATGGATGATCCACCCCCATCGACGGAATTGCGCGCCAACCGGTCGGGATGCCACGCCACGATGCCTTCCGCCTCGCCACGTTCTATGCGCGCGATCATTCCGGCATACACCGGTCGCCCAGGTGCTTTCGCACTCATCTTCTCTTCGAACCACTCGACAATCTCGATCTCCGGATCGCCGGCAAACGCCCGTTTGATTTCGTCGATCTGGGCGGGGATAGACAGCGCCTGGCGCTCCTCACCTTCGGAAGACTTTCGGCAATAGGCAAAGTATTTCATGGGAAGGTTGGGTAATCGGATGTGGAGCTCCGTCCCGACATCCCCTCGTCCCCAATTAAGTGGCCGCCAATATCTGGTGCAGGGGCCGGGTCAGGCACCGGCGATTCCAGACTCTACAGCAACCACGGAATTGCTGCGAATCGCTGGATAGGGTTGCCAGCCACAGCATGCCATTGCGTCACGTGCGAACGAAGATACGGATCGATTGGCGCTGGCGAAGATTCCACGCCTTTGCCGATCGCCAACGCGCTGGCAGCCTTTGCCTATGGAGAAACGCAAAGACGGGACGCCCATCGTTTCATATCTGGAGGGAAGTACCCTTATCGAGCTGATCTACGAGCCCGTGGCGCAGCGCACGGCTCTGGTGGTCTCCCGCGATGGCGCTTGGACGATTGAGCAGCAGGTCGAGACACAGGCCGGCGAACGGCTGGTGCCGTATGCCGGGACAAACAATCTTATCCGGCACGGTTGCGTCATGCTTCCGTCGCAGCCAATGGAGCACGGCGGCAAGAAGGCTTTGCTCGCGGATATCCAAGGCTATCTGCACCGCTTCGTCGATTTGTCGCCGTTCTTCGAACGCATCGCCGCGCATTACGTCCTGCTCACTTGGGTCTACGACGCCTTCAACGAGCCCCTACCTGCGCTTCAGAGGCGACTATGGCAGCGGCAAGACCCGCGCCCTCATCGCCATTGGGTCTATCGTCTACCGAGGTTTTTTCGCGTCGGGCGCTTCGACGGTCTCTCCGGTCTTCCATACACTGGATGCATTCGGCGGCACGCTCGTTCTGGACGAAGCCGATCTGCGGTTCTCCGGCAAGACGGCGGACCTCGTCAAAATCCTCAACAATGGCACCGTCAAAGGCCTGCCGGTCCTGCGAAGCGTTCAGAACCGGAACAAGGAGTTCGATCCCGCCGCCTTCCATGTGTTCGGGCCCAAGATCGTTGCAATGCGCGGAAGCTTCCGCGATCAGGCGCTTGAGAGTCGCTTTGTCACCGAGGAGATGACGGTTCGCGAATTGCGACCCGATATGCCGATCCAGCTGCCGGACGCGTTACGTACCGAAGCGTTGGTGTTGCGCAACCGCCTGCTCCATTTCCGGCTGACCCAGCGTTTCAAGTTCAAGAGCGATCCAGAACGGGTGATCGTAGGTGTCGATCCCCGGCTCAATCAAACGGCGCTCTCGCTGCTGTCGCTGGTCGATGACGCGGTGCTCCGCGAGGAGATCGCAATGTCAATGCGAGAGAAGCAGGCACAGTTCGCAGCCGTCCGTGCGCGGGAGTCGCCAGCCAGGACGATAGCCATTCTCAAGGAGGCATCTCGCCAGCCCGGCCGCCGAGCGGTCTCGCTCCGCGAACTTGCGGATCGCCTGAATGCGGCGAATGGCGATTTTGTCGATGCATCGGTGACGCCGCGGCAGGTAGGGCAGATGCTCCGCGACCTCGGCATTCCCGTGCAAAAGAGTCACGGCACGATGGTCGTGCCTATGCAAGCGCTGGCCGCGCTGGACGAGCGCCGTGCGTCGTAGTTGCATTTGCAGACATCGGCGGGGCAGCGAGCGAAGCGGGGGGCCGTCTGCGGTAGAATCGAAGTGTCGTTCCGCATCGCTCCTTGAGATATTTCCGTGCCGTGAACTCCTACCCGTAATCGGCGACCATGCGGCGGCAATCTTCGTATGGCAAAACTCACCTGCCGGTTGCGAAAGTTCCGAAAGTCCGCACAGCTCTCGCAACGAGAGTTGGCGATGAGGTTCAAGGCGGCCATCGCCACCGAAGCCAGACTCTTGAAGTAGCTGCCCTGCCGCCCGTGCTCGTCCGCCTTGTCGAGGTGTTTGCGCGAAGCCTGGCTGTTGTAAATGACTGCGCCGCCGAGCTTGTACTTAGAGACGTTGGCCTGTTCTTCGGCCGACAGGAAAATGCGTGCGTTGACGCAGAATACAACCGATTTCGAAACGACGCCGCCCTGGCGCTGCGAACGCTGGATTTTCAGCTGCATTGCCCCCTCCCCTTCGGCCCAGAATAGAGCGGTTTGGTTTTCTCCTCAACCTAGAGTTCGGGCCGGTATGGTCGTTCGACTCCCGCGACCGCATGGATTGTTCGTCGGTCGCTATGCGCAACCTTGCCACAGCATGTGATCGCGCGTTCGTGGAGGCGGAAAGATCACAAATTGTTTCCGCACGAGGCGTGCGACCTGCACATGGGCGAACATCGCATCGCGCGGCGGTGCAAGGCTGCGCCTGCGCAAGCTGTCGCTGGTGCAGAGCGAGCGCGTTATGGAAGCCGGATGGCTACGCTCCGCCGTTCACGCATGCACCGCACCCGCACCGCAAAGCCGCTGGCGCTCACGCCACGGGATTTCGAAATCTTTCGCTGCCTCGTTCGTTACCGCTATCTGCGCTTGACTCATCTTCATGCCTTTGCCGGAGGAGTGTCGGCGAAGCGGTTTGTGGAACGGTTGGGCGACCTTTTCCACCAGGGCTTTATCGACCGGCCCGCGCAACAATGGCAGATCGCCAAGGCGCGCTGCCAGCCAGCCCTCTATGAAATCGGCAACCGGGTGCAGCGCGTCCTGGAGCATGTGGGCGGTGGCGATCTGCTTCAACGGACCTTCCTCGCGCCCACAGCGCATCGACAGCTCGCTCATTCGGTCGCAATTTGCGAATGCCTTGCCTCCATTGAGCTCGAAAGTACGGAGCAACCCGGCCTTCGCTTCATTCCATGGGGCGAGATTCTGGTGCGCGCGCCGCAAGCGACCAGAGCGTCCGCTCTGCCCTTCAGAATGCCCGCTAACGGCACGGGCGCGGCAGTGATTCCAGACGGGGTGTTCGGTCTGGAATATCGCAGCGGCGACGAGAAGGCCTATCGCTTGTTCGCGCTTGAGATCGACCGCGGAACGATGCCCGTCAGCCGGACCGACACGCGCAACACATCGCTTCTCGGCAAAATGAAGGCATACGATGAAGTCATCGCCGAGCAGCTGTATCGCACGCAGTGGGGCGTCCCCAATCTGCTGGTCCTCGCGGTGACGTCCGACGCGCACCGGCTGGCAGACATCGCCAATAGAGCCGCATCCCTGACCGCCGCACGGCACTTCCTGTTCAAAGCCATGGAATCGAGTGGCAGCGAGCTCCGGGTGCCGCCCGGCCAGTTCCTGCTTCAGTCTTGGCAACGCCCCGGCCTGCCGCCGCTGGGCATCGCCTGCTGAGCTATGAGTCGGTGAAGCACGGTCCAGTCAGGACCGCGAATCGCTCCCGGTTCTGCCGGCGGCCCGAAGCGCGTCGAGATGATCGGCCCACCAACTCATCATCCGGACGCGCTCCTCCCAATGCTCGCCGCGCGCATAGGCGCGCCGCACGTCGTTTTGCTCGATGTGCGCGAGTTGACGCTCGATCGCGTCTGCGCTCCAGAGACCTGACTCGTTCAGCAGGGTGGAAGCCGTGGCGCGGAACCCATGTGCCGTCATCTCATCCTGCGAATACCCCATGCGCCGAAGGGCGGCGTTGAGCGTGTTCTCCGACATCGGCTGCGTGGTTACCCGAAATCCGGGGAACACAAGCGTGTTTGAAAGGCCGAGCGGACGTAGCTCCGCCAACCGTGCAATGGCTTGGGGAGCGAGCGGAACCTGGTGCGGACGTCGCATCTTCATCCGCTTGGCCGGGACGGTCCAAATCGCGCGCTCGAGATCGAACTCCGCCCATTCGGCAAGCCGCAATTCGATCGGCCGGGGAAACAACAGTGCCATCAGCTGCAGGGCGATCCGCGTCACCGGCTGGCCTTCGAAGGTATCGATTGCGCGAAGCAAGGCGCTGAAGGCCTTGGGATCGGTCAGCGCCGCTCTGGGTGTCACCGCCGGAGTCGTCAGTGCGTCCCGAAGCAGCGTTGTCGGATCGGTCTCCGCGCGCGCTGTCGCTATCGCGTAGCGGAACACCGAACCGAGCGTAGAGCGCAAACGGCGTGCGCTCTCGTAGCGGCCGCGCCCTTCCACCCTGCGCAGCACCGCGAGGATCTCAATCGGGCGAATGGCGCGAATGGAAAGCGGTCCGAGCGCAGGCCGCGCAAAATCGAGCAGCCATTCATTCTTGTTGATGGTCGATTCGCTGCGGCCGTCGCGGCGCAGTTTTTCGACATATTCTCGGGCAATCGCGGCGAAACTGTCGTCCCCGAACTGCTTCTCCAGGCGCGCAATGGCGTGGACGTGACAAGGATCGCGTCCGTCTTTGAGCGCCACACGCGCTTTGTCGCGCTCAATCCGCGCCTGAAGCAGCGGCACGTCTGGAAAGCGGCCGAGCGCGAGGAGCTTTTGTTTGCCGTTGAAGCGGTATGCATAGCGCCACAGTTTCGATCCATTGGGGAAAACCCAGAGCTGCAAGCCGTTCATATCGGAGTGTTTTTTCAGCCGTTCACCGGCCTTGGTTTTGCGGCATGCGAGGTCTGTCAGCGGCATGCAAGGGGTATACACGAATGCGGGAGTCGCGCCAATCCCTGTTTAGCTCATAACAGGAACACGTACCAACACATCCGATCCAGAGATACCAACGCGATACCAACAATTTTCAGGCGCTGTGGGAATACGGTATGTTCCGCTATGTTCATAATTTCGCAGCAACTTCAGCAGCATACAACGCATACAGCAGGTGCAGAATGGGGGTAAAAAGACGTGCTGGTGCCCAGGGGCGGAATCGAACCACCGACACGCGGATTTTCAGTCCGCTGCTCTACCGACTGAGCTACCTGGGCTGACCGTGGCCGGCCGGGAGCAGGCTTGTAGAAAAGCCCCCGCGCCTTGTCCAGCCGCAACCCTCGTCCGCGCACGGGTCTCGACCGGTCGCGGCGCCGGATCCCTTGCAGCGACCCTGTTGGACGACGCTGAACGTCAATCCGGATCGTCGTTGTCGTGCGGCGGATTGGGCTGATCGCCTTCGTCGATTTCGCGGCCGGGAATGGCGTAGTTTCCCTTCAGCCAGCGGCCGAGATCGACATCGGCGCAGCGCTTCGAGCAGAACGGGCGAAACCGCGAATCCTGCGGCTTGCCGCAGATCGCGCAACGGCGCTGGACGCGATCAGCCGGTTCCGACATCGAATCCTTCGCGCTCGTACTCCTCGCGCGCCTGAAGAGTCACGCGAGCCGCGCCGCGGCGCGCCAGCCCGGTGCGGAGTTCGTCGTCGTGGATGGTGAGCCAGCGCACGACGTCCGGCGCCGCGCGCACGGTGATCGGCTTGCCCGGCGCGGCGGCCGCGGCGCGCTCCACCTGGCGGACGATGTCGAGCGCCACGCTTTCGCGCGTCCGGTTGCGGCCGCGGCCTCGGCAGGGGCGGCAGCACTCCGTCATCAGCTTCACCAGCGGATCGCGAATGCGCTTGCGGGTGATTTCCACCAGCCCGAATTCCGACATGCCGGAGATCTGCGTCGGCGTGCGATCGCGCGCCAGACTGGCGGACAGCATGTCCAGAACCTTCTGGATGTTGTCCGCCTCGTTCAAATGAATGAAGTCGATCACCACCAGTCCGCCGATGCCGCGCAGGCACAATTGCCGGCCAATTTCGTCCGCCGCTTCGAGATTGACGCGCAGACTGGTTTCCTCCAGTCCTGTCGCCTCCGTGAAGCTTCCGGAATTGACGTCAACGGCCGTTAGAGCCTCGGTGCCTTCGATGGTGATCCAGCCGCCGGACGGCAGCGGCACGCGTGGCTCGATGAGTCGCTCGATCTCGTCTTCCAGCCCGTAGCAATCGAACAGCGTGCCGGGGCCGCCGAACAGTTCGATCTTGCTTTCGGCGTCCGGCATGGCGCGTCGGCAATAGGCGCGCGCCGCCTCCAGCGCTTCGCGGTCGTCGATAAGCACGCGGGCGGTCTGCGCGTCCACTTCGTCGCGCATGGTGCGCTCGACCGGATCGAGGTCGTGGTAGAGCGTCGCCGGCGCGCGGGCCTGCTGGCGTTTCGCCATCACCGGGCGCCACGCTTCCGCCAGCCGCTCGGCATCCTCCCGCAGATCGGCGAGCTCGGCGCCGATGGCAGCGCTGCGCAGGATGTAGCCGCCACCCACAACCAACACCCCGTTCGCCTCGGCAATCATGCTTTCGCCGAGCGCGATGAGGCGGCCCCGTTCCGCTTCGTCCTCGATGCGGCGCGACAGCGCGATCCCGGGCTGATTGGGAACGAGCACCAGCAGGCGCCCGGGAATGGTGACGTTGGCGGAAAGGCGCGCGCCTTTCTCGCCGATCGGATCCTTCACCACCTGCACGACGATGTCTTCGCCCTCGCGCACGCAGTCGCCGATCTTGGGCGCGCGCTCGTCCTCGAAGCCGGGAAGCCCGGCAAGGCAGCGCGCCTCGCGCGCTCCGAGAAATCCGGCGCGGTCCAATCCGATATCGACGAACGCCGCCTGCATGCCGGGCAGCACGCGCTGCACGCGGCCCAGAATGATGTTGCCCATGAGGCTGTGGCCGCTACGGCCGCCGCCGCGGCGCCGCAGCGGGCTGTCGTCCATTCCGATCAGCCGCTCGAGGAAAAGCTCCTGCAGCCGGCCGTCTTCGACGATGGCGACGCGAATCTCCGCAGCCCCCGCATTGATCAGGACTTCTTTGTTCATTTGCTCATGTGTTCAATAATCGCGCGCGGACACTAGCACGGAAAACAGTATCCGCATCCTCGCAGAAGATTGAGCGTGTGGAAAAGCGGCAGCCCGACCACGTTAGAGTACGAGCCGTTGATCTGCCGCACGAAGGCCTCTGCCCGGCCCTGAACGGCATAGCCGCCGGCCTTCCCGATGCCTTCCCCGCTCGCGACATAGGCCGCAATGGCCTCATTTGTGAGCCGCGCGAACACGACCCGCGTCAGCACGACGCGCGAGATGACGCTAGCGTCAGGCTTCACCAAGGCGACCGCCGTCATCACCTGATGGCTGCGCCCGCTCAACAGCTGAAGGCAGCGGCGTACCTCATCATCGCTCGCGGCCTTGGGCAGAATGCGCCGGCCGCAGGCCACGACCGTGTCAGCCGCGAGGACGAGCGCCGGCGCGCGCCGCCATTCCCGCGCAACGGTGTGTGCCTTCGCCCGCGCCAGCCGCAAGGCATGATCGCGCGGCGCTTCCCCTTTGCGAACCGCTTCGTCCACATGCGCAGGTAAAACGGCGTCCGGCACGATGCCGGCCTGGGCGAGCAGCGCCTTGCGTCGCGGGCTTTCGCTCGCCAGCACCAGCGCAAGCCGGCTGGAATTATTTGAAGCGATAGGTGATGCGCCCTTTGGTGAGGTCATAGGGCGTCATTTCCACGAGAACCTTGTCTCCGGTGAGCACGCGGATGCGATTCTTGCGCATTTTGCCGGCGGTATGGGCGATGATCTCGTGTCCATTTTCGAGCTTTACGCGGAAGGTTGCATTGGGCAGCAACTCGCTGACGGTACCCGGAAATTCGAGAAGTTCCTCTTTCGCCATCCGACCTCTTGAAGCGCCAAAATCGGCCGGAAGAATGCACCGAAACGCCGGAAATGCAAGCGATTCCGCGCTCGCCTCAGCCCTTGAGATGGAGGACGCAGATGAGAGTGAACAACCGGCGCGCGGTGTCGCGGTCGATTTCGATTTTCCCGCCCAGCCGTTCGATCAGAAGGTTCGAGCCTTCGTCGTGGACGCCGCGCCGGCTCATGTCCAAGGTTTCGATCTGCGACGGCGGCGCCTGCTTGATGGCCTTGAAATAGCTTTCGCAGATCAGGAAGTAATCTTTGACCACGCGTCGGAACGGCGTGAGCGACAGCATGACCCGGCCGTGGGCGGAATCGTCCTCAAGCCGGATGTCGAAGATCAACCGGCTCTCCTCGATGCTCAGCACGAGCTTGTAGGGACCGCCCGGCGAGCCGTGCGGCTTGAAGGTGTTGGCTTCCAGGAGATCGTAAATGGCGATTTCCCGCTCCTGCTCGATTTCGCGGGTGCGTCGGACGACGGTGCGTTCGTCGAGCTCGACCGCGGCGATGCGAAAGCGGGTCTCCTCACTCATCGGGGTTTGTCTGGCCGGGGTGTAAGCAAACGAGCGGCCGGGGCATGTCAGGTCTCGACCGGGTGCGCCGGCCGGCCACGTGCGGCCCACTCCCCGCCCACATCTGCAAGCGTGGCTTCGATGCATTCCACCTCGAGCCGGATGCTGCCGCCGCCGCTGAACACCAGCTCGACGGCGCCGCCGGGATCGTCCGGCGCGGCCTGCACAAAGCGGATCGCCAGCAGCGAAAGAACCGCGTCGGGATCGCCATAGCGGATGTTGTTCGACTTGGCCGAACGCACATATTCGAAACACATCCCCGAGCGGACGCGCAACGCCGCGCCTTGGTGCTCCGTGCCTTCCCATTTGAACCGGTTGAACAGGGCGGCGAAGCGATGCGCCTTGGGCAGCCAGACGAGGTCTTTCACCCGCGCGACCGCATCCTGCAGCCGCGCAGAAAGGATTTCGAGGTCCTCCGCATCCTGCGCCGCAAGCGTGGACGTGTTCATTCCTTCAACCGCTCGATCTCCGCACCGACCGCAGAGAGCTTCTCTTCCAGACGCTCGAAGCCGCGGTCGAGATGATAGACCCGGTTGATAACGGTATCGCCTTCGGCCGCCAAGCCCGCCAGCACGAGGCTGACGCTCGCGCGCAGATCGGTGGCCATCACGGGCGCGCCCCTCAGCCGCTCCACGCCGTGAACCAGCGCCGTGTCGCCCTGCACCTGGATGTCGGCACCCATGCGCAGCAGCTCGGGGACATGCATGAAACGGTTTTCGAAAATCGTTTCCCGGATGCGGGATGTGCCTTCGGCGGTTGCTGCCAGCGCCATGAACTGGGCCTGCAGATCGGTGGGAAAGCCGGGGTACGGCTCCGTGCTGACATCCGACGCGCTCGATCGCGAGCCGTTGCGACGCACCGAGACGCCGAGATTGGTGGTGACGACCATGGTGCCGGCTTTTTCCAATGGCGGGATCAGCGCGCCGATCAGATCGGCCGACGTGCCGGTGAGTTCGATGTCACCGCCGCAGATTGCAGCCGCGATGGCATAGGTCCCGGTTTCGATGCGGTCCGGCAGCACGGCGTGGCGCGCACCGTGCAGCGTGTCGGTGCCTTCCACCACAATCCGGGACGTGCCGAGACCCGAGATCGTTGCACCCATGGCGATGAGACAGAGGCCGAGATCGACGATCTCCGGCTCACGAGCGGCATTCAGGATCTCAGTCTCGCCTTGCGCGAGTGCCGCGGCCATCAGCGTGTTTTCCGTTGCTCCGACGGAGACAAACGGAAATTCGATGCGGGCGCCTTTAAGCCCACGCGGCGCTCTTGCGATCACGTAGCCTTCTTCCAGCAGAATTTCGGCGCCGAGCGTCTCCAGCGCCTTCAGATGAAGATCGACCGGCCGTGCGCCGATCGCGCAGCCGCCGGGCATCGAGACCTTCGCCTGCCGGAAACGCGCCACCAGAGGCCCCAGCACCAGAAAACTCGCGCGCATCTTGCGAACGAGATCGTAATCGGCGGTGGTGCTCCGGATCTCCTTCGCGGTCAGTTCCCACTGCCCGCCTTCGCCGAAGCTGGGGCCGCGAACATAGCTCGTCTCGGCGCCGAAGCTGCGCAGCAGCTCGCCCATGAATCCCACATCGGCAAGCCACGGCGCATTCATCAGCACCAGCTTTTCGTCGGTCAGCAGGCAGGCGGCCATCAGCGGAAGCGCCGCATTCTTCGCGCCGCTGATGGGGATCTCCCCGCTCAGCCGATTGCCGCCCCTGATCCTGATGCGATCCATGTGCCCTCAAGCGTGTTGCCGGTGGATCAAACGCGCCAGTCCACGGCCGGTGCGCCGCCTAGCGCCCTTTCGTGGCGGCTTCAGGGCCGCTCTTCGATTGCCCCGCTGCGGCGCCCTTGCCCCCGCCCCGCGCGTCGCCGCCAGCAGCCTGTGCCGAGGCCTTTCTGCGCCTGAGGTTTTCGCGCAGCGCGGCGGCAAGGCGCTCCCTGCGCTGCGCCGATTGCGGTTTCATGCGCCCTTTTCCTCATGGACAGCCTAAGCTATAGGCACTGCGGCCGAATTCTGCCGTCCAAACGCCGGAGTAGCGTAGTGGTAGCGCAACCCCTTGGTAAGGGGTAGGTCGTGAGTTCGATTCTCACCTCCGGCACCAGCAGCGTCCAATAAAATCATCCGTATAGCGAGCCCCTTAAGGGGTACCGCGAAAACGACTTGCGAACGAATTGGAAGCAAGAGGAGCGCTCCGGAGAACAAGTCCGTGCAAAATCCGTGCATCCCCTCTGGTGTGATTTCTACCGCTTTCCCATGGTGTATTTTGCCGTAAATGACCGTTCGTGACCAAAGGTGACCGTTTTTAGCGGCACTTATCAGCCAGTGGCTTCACAATTGACCATCGATGACCAGAATTGACCGGCATCCAAATGACTCCGGTAGCCGTGGGCAATCGGGACATACCGGGGACGGCCGCTGGAGTAAAACCTGTGGTCCCAGGCTCATAACCTGAAGGTCACAGGTTCAAATCCTGTCCCCGCAACCCAAAAGTGAGTACAATCAAAGGGTCAACGGAAACGTTGACCCTTTTTCGTTCGCCGAATATACTTACCCAGAGCTTACCCAAACCGACCCAGATTTGGCGCCATTTCTGCCCCCACGCCCATCAGGTTCGGCACCTGATGGAGCTCGGGAGAAGCGCTATCCAATGCCAACCCATTCGATACTCGGCGGAAAGGTGAATCTCTATCGGCGCGAGGATGGCGGCGAGAACTGGTTTTGCTCGACCTACCTCAACGGCAGAAACCATCGGAAAAGCACCAAGACGGACAGTCTGTCCCATGCCGAGGAGATCGCCGAAGACTGGTTTCTCGAATTGCGCGGCAAGAGCCGCGCCGGGCTATTGGACGGCCCGACCGGCCCCACCTTCAACCAGGCCGCCGATTTCTTCGAGGCGGAATACGAGATCAGCACCAACGGCGAGCGCAGCCCCCGCTGGGTCGGCGAACACAAAGCCCATCTGAAAAACCATCTACGTCCCTTTTTCGGCAAGAAGCCGGTCGCGCAGATCACTGCCGATACGGCGCAGGAATACCGAATTCACCGCATGAAAAATCCTACCGTCCGCCTAAAGAAGGCGAATGGCGAGGACGGGGATGCCAACAAGGAGCCGCCGAAGCTCCCCGCCCGCAATACGCTGCACAACGAGATCATTACCTTGCGCTTGGTGATGAAAGTCGCCCTGCGCAAGGGCTGGATCACCGGGCTTTCCGATTTTTCCGCTCCCTACAAGAAGCAGATGAAAGTCGTTCGCCGGCCGTGGTTCACGCCCGACGAATACAAATCTCTCTATACCGCCACCCGTAATCATGCGCGGGCAGCCAAGAGTGAGCGCCAACGGCACGAAGCCGAGGAGCTGCACGACTACATTCTCTTTCTGGCGAACACCGGTTTGCGCCCCGACGAAGCCAAGAACCTCGAACATCGCGACGTGAAGATGATCAGGGACGACGCGACCGGCGAGTTGATCTTGCTCATTGAAGTGCGCGGCAAGCGCGGGGCGGGTCTTTGCAAGAGCAGACCCGAAGCGGTCAAACCGTATCAGCGCCTTCTCAACCGACCGAAATGGACGCCTCAGGGACGCAAACCACGATCAAAGAAAGCCTTCGCCGCGGCCGCGGCGCTTGAGCCCGCGCCCGTTTGCCTGCCACAGCCTACCGACGAGGTCTTTCCCGGCAATCACGTCAAGCTGTTCAACAAGATACTGAACGCGAACGAACTCAAGTTCGATCGCGACGGCAAGCCGCACACCTTCTATTCGCTGCGTCACTATTACATCTGCCAACGGTTGATGGAGGGAGCCGATGTCTACCAGCTGGCGAAGAACTGCCGCACCTCCGTCGAGATGATCCAGAAGCACTATGCCGTCCACATCGCCAATATGCTGGACGCCGCTGCCATCAATGTGAAGCGGCCGCGCCGACGCCTGCCGGCGGCGCTGCCCACCAAGGACGAACCACGCCAACCTTCAGCAACATAGGCAATTGGGAAGCCCGTTGGAGCTTCCGCCATATGCAGCGCGAGGTTCAGCCTCGCGCCAAGGGAGTGGCCCCTGCGGCCGGCGACCGCTCCGGGGTTCAGCCCCGTTTGTCCCTTAATGCGTGTGTTCCGTCATGGCGCTTGGATGCAGCCGTTCAGCAGTCGGCGCATGGTTTGCCGTCACGCTCTCCTGCTTCCATTCGCAGCCTCTTCCTTCTGCCACCCTTCTGCCGAAGTGCGCGTGTCGGTCAAGCCCGCTCGCTTCCTTCCCCCGGATCACGTCCGGGGTTCGTGCAGCTCCGCGCCTTGCGGTGCTTCGAGACCAGGCTGTGACCGCCCCGCTTTTACCCTTCGGCCTTTCGGCCGGCATCGAGGCCGCGATTGGCGCGGACTCCGTGTCGAAAGGCCAAACCATGTCCGCAGCATCACGAGCTGACCGTATCCGCGATCTCAATGACGCATTCCGCACGCATCTCGAAGGAGGCAAGTGCCTGTTGAGCGCCGGTGTCTCGGATCTAGGCGTTTCCTTTGCAAGCGCCGCGATTGCGGCCGTGCGCGCCTTCGATGCCTTCACGCCCGATAATGACCCCTACGGCGAGCGCGATTTCGGCTCCTTCGAAATCGGCGGAGAGCGTCTCTATTGGAAAATCGATTACTATGACAATTCGCTCGAATTCGGTTCGAAAGACCCCGCTGATCCGCAACAGACCAAACGAGTGCTCACGATCATGCTCGCAGACGAGTATTAGAGCACGATCCAGTCAGAC